>PBTE01000029.1 GCA_002726515.1 Planctomycetaceae bacterium
CACAGCTGCTGTCACCATTGAGGTCACAGGCAGGACCTTTGCCGCCTGCGATGGTGAAGTTCACCAAAAACAGTGCGACCACTACCCATACAAGCGTCAGCTTCGCAGCGCCCGAATTCTTCAAGCTCGACATAGTCATTCTCCCTATGAAAAAATAATGTTCTTTGACAACGTCTCATGGACGCATAAAAAAGCCACTGTCACCCTGTGCAATAGCTACACAGAACGCCAGCGGCTTCTCCGAAGTCCAGGAGTGGTTCTTCAACTGGGGCTGTTTCTTCATCATTCACTTCCCCAGTTTTTCCATCTGACAACGAACAAACCAACCAGACAAACGAGACCGCCCCGTTTGCGTGCGCCCTAGCAGCGTCTCTCCGAAGAGGAGTTAACACTTTGTCAGTGTAACAACAAAAATAGTCGTTGCAATAGTTAGGCGGGGTTTTTTTGCGGAATATTTTATCAATCCCACCCAAATCGCCAATAGTACAGGGGGATTGTGGCTTTTCTGGTTCGGTGGCCAGGCTGCCGGGGCGGAGTTTGTCCCGCCTCAATTTGTAACCTCAATGGCACCAGTTGCTTACAGTTGTTGACGGACTGGGTTGTACAATCTCATCGGACGGTTTTAACCATTTTTCGCCATTTACACCGGTTACCAGAAGGAGGGTGACAGGCTACCGCTAGTGGGAAAATGTGACTGCTGGCCGGGTCCTGCAACATTTTTGATGAGTCAGAAACCGTGGTTTGAGTGACTCTGACGGCCAATCGCCCGGGTTGGGAATGCCAAGTACAGGAGAGTATATAGAGGGAATGTGCACGACTTCAGTCCAGCGTTGGACTCTTTTCCCGAGCGTCAAGTCGAGGTGAAGTAGCATTCGACTTCGCGGAGCAGTGGATCAATGGTATTGATTTGAATTTTGTGGGGAGGGTTCCACTCGATCCAACGAAATCCCTTATGTTCCGTCACGACGATGGGCACATCCTGTAGTAAGTCACCAAGAAAAATGACCAGCGTTTTCTGGCATGATTCACCAGAGAACTTGTTTTTGTACCGCACGGTATACGATGTGGTGAATCGAAAGTCGGATTGAATATTGATGTGACTGGCCCGAATGCCAGTCTCTTCTTCCAGTTCACGTAAGGCGCACTCCAACTCCCCTTCACCCGGGTCGAGATGTCCCTTGGGTAGGTCCCAGCGTGTCGGGTGGACCATCAGTAAAAAAGAACGAACTGGTTGATTGCGGAAGACAAGGACTCCGCAGGATTTTGTTTCCGGCATAAAAGGATTATAGAGAACGTATTGTTTTTTTGGTACACTTCGCGGAAGAGATCGCAAACGAGGCTTGAGGGTGTGGCAGTCGCTTGAATTTCCGGTGTCAAGCGAGCGTGCTGGGGGCATTTTCGAAATAGGGTTCGGGGTGCCTGGCTTTTCAGTGACGATGTAATTTCGGTAGCAGCCAAGTGTTGCCATCAGATAAAAGTGATCAAGGCTCAGTGCGAACAGGGTAGCCAGAGCAGAGGGCGGACGGTGCATGAAAATTTACACCAAGACGGGTGACGGTGGTGAAACTGATTTGTTCGCCGGTTCCCGAGTTGCTAAGAATCATCCGCGGATCGAGGCCTACGGATGCGTGGATGAACTGAATTCTTGCCTGGGAGTTGTGCGAACCGAGTCGCTGACGGACGAAATTGACGGGGTTTTGTTACGTCTGCAGAACGATTTGTTTGCAGTCGGAGCAGAACTGGCTACACCTGAACCGGAACTTCATGGCAACCAGTTGATCGCTCAGCAGCACATCGAATACCTGGAGCAACAGATCGATTTTTTCGAGCGGCAACTCCCGCCCCTTGACACATTTATACTCCCCGCAGGAGGTAGGGCGACGTGCTGTTTACACCTGGCCCGGACCGTCAGTCGACGAGCGGAAAGGCGTGTGGCGGACCTTTTTTTGGAATCAAAGCCCGCAGTTTCCAGGGAGCTCCTGGTTTACCTAAATCGCTTGGGTGATTTGTTGTTTGTATTGGCCCGTAGTTGCAATGCCGCAGAGGGACGGCAGGATGTGAACTGGCAGAAGCCCCCCACAACTTGATGTAGACGACACCTTCCAGGGGCAGTTCGGTCTTTTCACATCGGGAAGATGTTGTGTGGGATGCTTCGTGGTGCATCAATGGTCATGGCTGGACTCGTCTGTATTACTTCCGGGTCAGGGTTTGTGCAACCGGTCCCCACGTTTGTTTCCGTGGCGGCTGCCGGTATGCCCTGCTATCTTGCCTGCACGACATTGAAATCAAAGCTTGGTTGTGACGATTCTCCGGACGTTTTTGGAATTCACGCTGTGGGAGGAACTTTGGGAGCGCTGCTCGGAGACGTTTTTGCTACCTTGGTGATTCTAAAGGTTTTTGGTGTGGCGATAGGATTGCGGGAATCCCGGGAAACAGAAGTCAATGGTCTGGATTTGTCAGAACATGGTGAAGAAGGTTATATCCTCTAATTGAAAACTCTGAGGGATTGAATCTAATATCCGGTGGGTATTTGCCGTGCCGGACCATGAAAGGAGATCATCGTTATGAAGAAAATTGAAGCGATTGTCCGCCATTTCAAGCTTGAAGATGTCAAGAACGCGTTGAGTGAACAGGGCATTGATGGCATGACGATCACTGAAGTCAGGGGGTTCGGGAGACAAAAAGGCCACACCGAGATGTACCGAGGCACAGAGTACACTGTTGATTTCGTGCCGAAAGTAAAGATTGAGGTGATCTGTTCGGACGCTAACCTGCAAACGGTTTTAGACACGGTCATGCGTACGGCGCAGACGGGTCAAATTGGTGATGGTAAGATCTTCGTTTCCAGCCTGGACGAGATCATTCGAATTCGGACCGGTGAAAAGGGCGACGAAGCGCTCTAGTTGGTCCTCGCGATCCCATCTCTGCGGTCTCGACTGAACTTTGTGGACAGAACAGCAGACAGCTTGAGATTAGAATGCGCATGTGGGGAATCCGTCTGCTTCATGACGTCAACCCGCTTGGGTACACACCAAACGGGAGTCGTTCGTATCAAATAAGTCTGCAGGGGCCTGTCCATCCAGGTTTTTATGCCTTGGCGGTTGTGAGTTCAACAACTCACAACCGTTTTTTATTAGCAGTCATTTCAGGAGATTTTGACTTACAATAGAAGCCCGCTTGTCTTACACCGTCTTATTCAGCATGCAGCCCACACTTCAAATCAGTCAAGTCGCCGCTCAATCCAAACGGTCATTGGGACGTGCTCGAGAGATGTTGAATGCGCAACACTCCCAGGGGTCGCCGGGCATCCAGGTCTGCACGCACTGGAGTGACATGGTCGACTCCGCGCTCTTGGATCTTTATGAAGCGATGGTGGTAGAGATGAGGGAGCAGGGGCAAGGCGACCTCGCCGGGGAAATTGCGCTGGTGCCACATGGGGGATACGGACGCCGCGATCTCGCGCCCTATTCGGATGCGGACATCATGCTGTTGTACCATTCAAGCGCCAGGAAGAGGATTCAGCCATTTGTCCAGAAGTTTGTGGGTGAGTTGTGGAGTGCGGGCGTTGAGCCCGGGTTCAATCCACGTACGCCTGTCGAGGCCTGTTCTCTGGCACAGGGTGACCCGAAGATTTTTACATCCCTGGTCGAGTGTCGTTATCTTGCCGGAAGCGTCGAAGTCTATCGACAATTCATCTCTCGCCTGCGTCGCGGTACCCAGCGACGAAGAGGTCGCCTCATTGAGTCAATTATTGCCGCTCGTCGAACTGAACGTAGCCAGTATGGCGGCACGGTTTATCTATTGGAACCAAATGTTAAACGGTCGCCTGGAACGTTGCGAGACCTGCAGTTGCTGCGCTGGGTAGCGTTTGCGCGGTACGGAGAATCGGATCCCGGGTTTCTGAGGACCGTGGGGGTTTTGACTCGACTGGACTTTGCGCGGCTGCTGGAAGCGACCGAATTCCTGCTCCGTTTACGTAATGAACTGCATTTTCAGGCCGGCCGGTCCTACGATCTCCTGGATAAGTCGGAACAGTTGAGAATTGCAGAGCAGTTCGGGTGTGAAGGAAGGGAGGGAGGATTGCCTGTCGAGCAACTCATGCAGGATTATTTCCGGCACACCAGTGAGGTTCGCCATGTAGTGTCGAATTTTGTGGCTTGTGCGAAGCCCCGTTCCTTCGTGGCGCGCGTCTTTTCACCACTCTTTCGAAACCGAGTGGAGAAGTATTATTGCGTCGGGCGGGTCCACATTGTCCCCACTCGCGAAGGGCTCTTGCGGTTGCAGACCGACGTCTCAGAAGTACTGCGGCTTTTGGATCTGGCCAATCTTTATGACAAATGGATTGATTCTCAGGCGTGGCACGAAATCAGGACCGCGATGGCGGAAACCGACCAGGTCGATCTGACGGAGGAGACCGGGAGAAGGTTTTTGTCGATCATGTCGCAGCCAGCCAGGTTGGGGGACATCTTGAGAAGGCTGCACGAATTGCAGGTCCTTGAAAAGATCATTCCCGGGATGGGACACGCAAGATGTTTGCTGCAATTCAATGAGTATCACAAATACACCGTAGACGAGCACTGTATCCGGGCAGTGGAATGCGCCACACGGTTTCAGAACGATGACGGGACGCTGGGTGAAGCTTATCGTAGTATCAGGCGAAAACGAACGCTCCATTTGGCCCTGCTTTTGCACGACATGGGCAAGGGTTTTTCGGAGGATCACACAGAAGTAGGCAGAAGACTGGCCGAGGAGACAGCCCAAATGTTCCAGCTCGGGAAACGCGAGTCGGAGAAGCTTGTCATGTTAGTGCACAAGCACTTGAAGATGACACATCTCGCTTTCCGGAGGGACACCAGTGACGAGACATTAGTGGTACAGTTTGCCGTTGAAGTCGGATCTCCCGATGCCTTGAAAATGCTTTACGTCCTGACGTGTGCCGACATGGCGGCCGTGGGGCCTGGTGTGTTGAATGCTTGGAAGGTTGAGGTTCTGACTGACCTGTACCTGCGAGCAATGCGGTACCTGGCCGGAGACGCGCCTTCGGAGCGAACGGAGCATTGGTTGTCGCAGAAGCGGGAAACAGTGCGGATTTGTATTCGCCGAAGTCATGACCAGCAATGGTTCGAGCAACACATTGCGGTTCTACCTTCGGCCTATTTACGTTGGTCAACTCCGGAGCAAATTGCAGAGGAACTTACGAGACTGCATAAACTGACTCCTGCAATGGCGGATGCATGGGGCTTCTATTTGCCAGATCACAAGGCGATGCAATACACCATCGGGGCATACGAAAAACTGATTCCCGGCATTTTTCACAAGCTGACGGGCGCCCTGGCCAGTCATGGGCAACAAATCCTGTCAGCAGAGATCTATACCCTGGACGGTGGACTTGCACTGGATCGTTTCTACGTTCACGATCGAGAGTTTTCCGGTGAACCGTCGATCAGCCGACAACGGGAGATTCGCAAGGCCTTGGTCGGTAGTTTGGTCGATTCGCAGCAGGTACCTTTGTTCAGACCTACCTGGGACGAGGACGTCCGGGCCGTATCTGTCAGATCCGCTTCCAAACCGACGCACATTCAGTTTGACAACAGCACCTCCGATCGCCACACCATTATTGATGTCTTTGCTCATGACCGCCTGGGACTCCTGTACACTGTGACGCGAAAGTTGTTTGAACTGGGGCTCTCAGTGGCGGTTGCCAAGATCGGAACGCATACCGACCAGGTGGTCGACGTCTTCTACGTCACCGATTCCAGGGGTCAAAAAATTGAAAATGAAGACCGTCTTGATACCATCAAATCGCAACTCGAGCAGGCGATTTCCGAACTGGCGGCGGATTGATCTGGACCTGACTTGGTGTCGAGGTGTATAAAACACACAGCTCGGGAGGCTTGCGCTGGCCTGTTGTCTGGAAGCCGCCTGTTACAAACGTAGAAAGGGGTCGATGAACAAGGAAGAAGCGTTAGAAGTAGAAGGTGTTGTAACGCAGGCTCTGGCCAACACGCGGTTTCGTGTGCAACTCGATGACGGGCCCGAGGTAATGGCTCATGTTGCGGGAAAAATGCGCAAGCACTTTATCCGGATTGTGCCCGGCGACCGCGTGCGAGTGGAATTGTCTCCGTACGATCTGACGAAAGGTCGAATCACTTATCGGGAACGATAGCAGTGCGCCGTGCCATCAAACGGGCAAACGGATGACGGTGGTTTTTCCTTCTCGAGTTCAGTGGGACGTCTCGTGCCGTGGCCCGGTTACGGCGGAAAAGTGAAATTCCCCCTGTTGTGGTGGAAGCGAAGCTTGTTTCTATGGATGCTCCGCGGTTGTCGCGCTGCCTTTTAAGGCATGGCTGCCAGGAGGGTCCGTCGCAGCCGGAAATTTGACGGCGCGCCAACCCCGTTTCCCGCGTCTTGTTCGTTCAGCCCGGTGGTCGGGAGTTCGGTTGATGATGGTGCAAAACTTGGGGTGGCTTTGCAGGATTTATTGCAATCAGTTCAGCGCGAGGACAACATTCCGGAGATTCAGTGGTATTGTTGAGCAGCGTCGCGGGCTTGAACTCCACACTTTGACACTCCCTGTCACGGCCGAACAACCCGCTCGGATTTCAGGTGAGGAATTTCCCATCGCCTTGGCATGCAACGGAAAAAGTGGGTGTTTGGCCGTGCGGATGACGCGAGGCGCAGTTTGAAACCAATCCTGGCCCCGGAACACGGGACCCTGACGAGGTTCATGCTCGACGGGATGGACTGAAATTGATTGGTGTTAACCAACACGAACGAGCCGATCGGATCTTAAAAAATCATTTTCACCCGCACCATGAGACAGGGCGTGAGGTTGTGACCGGTTTGGGTGGCTAGCGTTCGCGGCGATCCGGCTTGAGCCCTTTCGGGCAGTTCTCTATACTTCCCGCCCCGCAGTAATCCGTTCCGGTTTCTTTCGCTTGTTGCAGGCAATCTGGCGGCAAGGATGATAGACGTCCTTGCTGATGAGGATGCTTGATTTTTCCGGTTTCGCTGAAGGATCGCGTTGAACTCCCCTTGGTCGTGGTAGGACGAGGAAAAGAAAACATGTCCATTCGATCCCTGGTCACGTTGTTGGTTGTTCACGGAAGTTTATGCCAAGTGGTTTCGGCCCAGCCGGAGATCCCGGGTTCGACGGAGACCGAGGTGACGCATGCCGTCGAATTGAAACCGTTGGAGCGGGCCGGGGCCAATCCAGACCCGAATCGTTTGGAACATGGTGCCGTGGTGAGGACCGCCACAACCGCCCATGGAATCGCGAGAAGTGAAACTCCTCGGCGGGGCCTTGCTTCCAGGGTTCTCCCCAATGATGCGGGACAGGTTTGGCGCGACTACGACATCAGTCGCTACACTTCGCGATGCTCCGGCAAGGAGCACCCCGGGCGGGCGGTGGTGGACTGGGTTCTCCGTGAGACGGGAACGGATTTGTGGTTTACCGAGCCCCTGGGATTGCTGAACGTGAGCCGACATACGCTGCGTGTCTACCACACACCCGAGGTCCAGAAAGCGGTCGCCTCCGTGGTGGATCGTTTTCTCAGTACTGCAACCGAGTCACACGCCTTTGCCATGCGTTTGATCACGGTGGCAAGTCCCGGTTGGCGGTCCCAGGCCCTGCGTACGATGACTCCAGTAACAGTGCGGACACCGGGGACGGAAGCCTGGCTCGTCTCGAAGGAAGAAGCGGTGTTGTTGTTGAATCATCTGCGTGGTCACAGTGGTTATCGTGAACATGGGACGCCCGATCTTCTGATCTACAACGGGCAGCAGGAAACACTCGAGTACCGCCGGCCACGGCAATACTCGAAGTCCGTCATCTTTCGACCGGAGACATTCTCCGGGTATGAGATGAATCTCGCTGAGATTCAGGAAGGATTTTCTCTTCAGTTGACACCTCTGATGTCCCGAGACGGAAGGACCGTGGACGCCGTGATCAAGGCACAAGTCGATCAGATTGAAAAATTGCAAGAGGTTCCTGTGGATGTTCCCGGTCCGGCGGGTAGGCCGCAGCGGGTCGTGGTCCAGATTCCCCGGCTGAGTGGTTGGCAACTTCACGAACGATTTCGCTGGCCGGCAGACAAGGTTCTGGTAATCAGTCGAGGGGTTGTAGCAACCCCTGCACCAGTGAAAAACAGGCGATTTCTTTTTAAGAACTCTGCAAGTGTTTTCGCGCAGTCACGTGGTGATGCACTTTTGGTGTTGGAATGTCTGGGGCCGGTTGTGAGGAAGGACTCCGGCACAGGTGTGGGAAATGCTCGTTTTCAGGGTCGGTATTAGTGTTTAGTTGTTGTGGTAACGTTGCCCTGATCGCTGGGGAATTTCCTTTATCGTTCTGCTGTAATCGATCACTGGGGACCGCTGCGGGTTTTTGCTTTTAAATTTTGGCCCGACGGGTCGGCGGCAGCGTCGACGGCATTGCCGATGGCCTTTGAAAACCTGGACTTCTGTTATCCGTGGCGCAGCTATCAGAAGAGAGTCCTGGAAGAACTCGAGGTGTACTTCGGCGACAGTCACCTGCACGTGGTCGCCGCACCGGGGTCCGGAAAAACCGTCTTGGGACTGGAAGTCATGCGCCGTCGTGCACGACCGGCCCTGGTTCTGGCTCCGTCGCTGGCCATTCGTAATCAATGGGTGAATCGTCTCGAGGAGCTTTTTCTGCCGGCGGACGCCGACATATCCTGGATCTCCAAGAGTATCTACGAACCTGCCGTCCTGACCGTAACGACTTATCAGGCGCTCCATGCTGCATGGGTCGGGAGGAAATCGAGTAGGCCGGAGGTCAAAGATGGTGAGGATGCCTTGTATAGCGAGCAGGAAGAAGGTGACCGAGCGACCTCTGTTCCGTCACCCGGTAGATCCGTCGAGGTCCTGGAGAGGCTCCGCTTGGCAGGCGTTGGGACTCTCGTCCTCGATGAGGCCCACCATCTCCGCTCGGAATGGTGGAAAGTTCTCATTTCGACCAAAGAAGGCCTTGAGAAGGTGGCGGTCGTTGCCCTGACTGCAACCCCTCCCTACGATGTTGAGTCCACCGAGTGGCAGCGATATCAGGAACTTTGCGGCCCCATTGACAGCCTCATCAGCGTCCCCGAGTTGGTCAAGCAGGGGGATCTTTGTCCGCACCAGGACTACATTTATTTCTCAACCCCTACCAAACTCGAGAGGGAGCAGCTTCAAAGCTTCCGAGAAGCCACCACTGGCCTCGCAAGCAGGCTGAAAAACAACCAAGCTTTTGTCCAGGCGGTCCGTTCCCACCCATGGATCAGGGGAACTTCGAACCACGTGAGAGAGATTCTCGAAGAGCCTGCCTTCTTTTCGAGCCTTCTGATTTTCTTGCACGATGTCCAGCTCGAAGTCCCAGTCCACGCCCTCGAACTCCTCGGGGCCAGCATCGAAAATATCCCCGAATTGGACGTAGAGCGTCTCGAGGCCCTCTTGGAAGCTTTTCTCTACAAGCGAGTTGAGGAGTTCCCGGAGACCGACGAACTGCGTGAAGAGATGACCGGTGACCTCAAAAGAGCCGGTGCGCTCGAACGGCGTAGGGTTCAGTTAAAAACTCCCCGGTCGCTGCAAAAGCTGCTGTCTTCCAGCCTCGGTAAGCTCGACTCCATTGTCGATATCGCCGCAATGGAAGAGGAGTCGCTCGGCCAGGAGTTGCGAATGGTGATCCTCACCGACTTCATTCGTGAAGACTATATGCCGGCAAAAAGTGGCGAGTCCCTTCCACTGAATAAGATCGGGGTGGTTCCTATTTTCGAGTACCTGCGCCGGGCGGAACATGCGGGCGTTCGCCTGGGGATCCTGACTGGGTCCCTGGTTGTCATTCCAGCGGACTCTGAAGAGACTCTCCGGAGTATCGCCTCGGACCAGCACCTCGACCTCGGATCTATCCGCCTGCGTCCCCTGCCCCATGATGCCGGCTACCTGGAGGTCGTTCTCTCGGGACAGGGAAAACAGGAGCGGGTGCGACTCATTACCGAACTCTTTACGCGCGGCGGCGTCACGACGATGGTCGGCACCCAGGCCCTGCTCGGCGAGGGGTGGGATGCGCCTGTTTTGAACACACTGGTGTTGGCGAGTTTTGTGGGTTCTTACATGCTCTCCAACCAGATGCGCGGACGCGCGATCCGCACCCTGCAGGGCCAGCCGGGAAAAACTGCGAACATCTGGCACCTGGCAGCTATCGATGACACCTCCGAACTCGGCGGCTTTAATGCTCCGGACTCCTCCGGTACGACTGCAGACCAGGGGCGCCTTGGTTCCCGGAACTGGGAACTCGGACCTGATGTGGAAACACTCGAGCGCCGCTTTCGTTCTTTCGAGGGTCTCTCCTTCGACGGAGAACCCGCTACGATTGAAAGTGGTCTGGGAAGAATCGGTATTTCTCCCGGGCCTTGGAATTCCCCCGCTACCCGGGCAGTCAATGAAAAGATGCTCCATCTGGCCGCCGATCGCAGCAGGCTGCGTGACCTCTGGAATGAATCTCTCCGTACTGGAAAGAGCATGCAGGGGAGGCTCTGGGAACAGGTTGACGCCCAACTCCCTCGGCAAGCCTTTTACTGGTCCAAAACGGCCGGTTTTCTGCTGAAAAGTTTCGTGGTCAGCTCGATCATTGGAGCAGCACTCTTTTTTACGGTGTTTTTGCGGGCGATTTGCTGCCCACCCGTAAAAAGTAATGACTTACTGATACCCATCGGAATCGTCTCCCTCATTGTCGGGCCTCTTTACTATCTGGTAATCCATGGGCCCAGGATACTATGCATCTACCTCTTCACAGGCACCGTGGAAGGCCATCTTCACCTGGTGGGAAAAGCTGTCCTGGAGAGCCTTCACGAGGCGGGGAGGATCCGCACGGATTTGTCACGATTGAAGATCATCGTAAAACATGGCAGGAAATCAACGCTCGGGATTAAATCGGGAGCCTACAGTTGTCGCCTCTCAGGAGCGACTCATCGGGAAGAGAAATCTTTTTTGCAGGCGTTTGAAGAGGTCGTGAGCTTTGTCGACAACCCCCGCTATCTCCTCGTCCGCACCAGCAGGTTCCTCTTTAAAAAACGTAAGGACTACCACGCCGTACCGACCGCCCTGACCGGAAAGAAGAAAACCGCAACACTCTTTCAGGAAAAATTCTCCCGGTACGTGGACCCTTGTGTGCTGGTCTTTACGCGTAACCAGAAGGGACGGAAGATTCTCCTCAAGGCCCGGACCTCTGCCATGAGTTCAGTCTTTGAAACCGCCACCGATAGGCGGCGGGTATGGGAATAATGACTAGCGTTTTTTCAGTTCCTGACCAGCTGAAAGCGTTACCGGAACCTATTTCGCACGATTTTTTCTTGAAGGTGATCGACAGCTTCTGGAGAAATTTCTTGATATCTGTCGGGGCTAGCCCGTTCCGTTCTCTCACTTTTCTGTTGGTTCTGTGAACCCGTTTTATCCAGTGGGTTTCACCAGGGGAGGCTGTCCGTTCACAGAAGCGTACCATGTTGGTGAGGGTGACGATTTCCAGAGGGTGGGTGGCAGGCGGGTGAGTTTTGTGCTGGAGTACTGGTCGCCAGCGGTATATCTCGACTTGTTTCAGCAACCCCACTACAATCTTTCTTTGCTAAACTGCTTTGGTCCTTTTTGCGAGAGAGTGACGTGTCTGGAACTCCTGGATAGCAAGGGAGGCCGTACTCGTGCTCTTGCCCGGTTCCGGTACGACGCTTCAAGCTAAATAGACGATGAAACAATCCATTGGCGTTGCAACCCATCCAGGAGCGGTGGTTTGTTTCTGCTGTCAGTAACGGATCAGAAATGATTGCCGAATCGAATTGCCGCGTTGTCGTCACGGGCTTGGGGCTGGTCAGCCCCCTGGGTCAGACAGCCGACGAGTTACTGGCCGCGCTGCTGGCCGGCCGTAGCGGCGTGGTTTCCCTGACGGAGATACCAGCGGAGGTGTTTCCGAGTCAGGTTGAGGCGGTCGCTTCCGGTTTCACCGGTGATATTTCGGAGTTTGGAACGCTCGACAAAGAACAGAAGAAGTCGATCCGCAAGGGTTTGAAGCTAATGTGTCGAGAAATCCAGATGGGAGTGGCGGCGGCGCAGCGAGCGCTGAATGATGCTGGCCTGACTCGCGACGACTACCAAGTGGATCGACGGGGTGTGGTATTTGGAGCTGATTACATGATCAGTAATCCCCAGGAGCTGTCCGAAGCGTTTGATGCTTGCAGGACGGAAGAAGGAACTTTTGATTACGGCCAGTGGGGGCAGCTGGGACTGTCGAAGGTGGCGCCACTGTGGCTGCTCAAATACCTGCCGAATATGCCAGCCAGCCACATCGCAATCTATAACGACTTGCGGGGACCGAGTAATTCGATCACGCACCGCGAGGCTTCATCGAACCTGTCCATTGCGGAAGCATTTTGTGCGATTGCCCGTGGAAGTGCTGACATGCTGGTCGCAGGTGCTACGGGAACCCGGGTGCATCCTTCAAGACGAGTGCACATTATGACACAGGAGCAGGTGGCTCTGGAATATAAAGAACCTGCAAGTGCGAGTCGGCCTTTTGATCTTCACCGGTGCGGGCTTGTCCTGGGCGAAGGAGCTGGATCCGTCGTTCTCGAAAATCGAGCGATGGCCGAGCAACGTGGCGCAAGAATCTATGGCGAAATTGTGGGCCATGGTTCCTCAACGGTTGTCGATCGCAATGGTGCCAGTCATTGTGATCAAGCAGTGGTAAATGCGGTGCGAATGGCATTCAGGAATTCAGGCACGAAAGCAGCCCAGATCGGACATGTCCACGCGCATGGTCTGAGTACACGCCGTAGTGACCGGGACGAAGCGACTGCCATTCAGAACACCTTTGCCGAGCGGGAAGAGCCGGTTCCTGTTGTGGCTGCCAAGAGCCATTTTGGAAACCTGGGTGCCGGGAGCGGGGCTGTCGAACTTATCGCCAGCCTCAAAGCGATGCAGCACGGTGAACTCTTTCCAGTCCTTAATTACGAGACTCCCGATGCCGAATGCCCCCTGGCGGTGGTTCGGCCGGGACAGCACGTCGCCGCTGGCGAGAGTGTGCTCAATATCAACTTCACGCCGCAGGGTCAGGCAAGTGCCCTGGTTGTGAAACGAGAGGCGGAGTTGTAACGGTTCAACTCGCGCCGAGAAATTTTTGGTAGGCCAGCACCGCCAATTCGTCACAACGTTCGTTTTCCGGGTGCCCGCTGTGGCCGGCGACACGGTGATAATGAATGTCATGTCGCCCAATCAGTTCATCGAGTTGTTTCCACAGTTCCGTGTTTTTTACCGGTTGATTGCCACGTCGCCAGCCATTCTTTTTCCATTTCGCCATCCATTCACTGATGCCCTTACCGACGTAGACACTGTCAGTATAGAGATGCACCCGGCAGGACCTTTTCAACGCCGTCAGGCCTTGAATGACAGCCGACAGTTCCATGCGGTTGTTTGTGGTTTCCCGTTCTGCGCCGGATTGTTCGATTTCTTTGCCACTGGGTTCGTGTCGCAAGATAAACCCCCAGCCACCCGGTCCGGGATTTCCGCTGCAGGCACCGTCTGTGTAAAGCTCAACCAGTGGCAATTTGGGAGATTTCATCGGCGATGGGGTTCATTGCAAACCGGAAAAAACATGGAACTGTGGAAACGGGTCGTTGTTCCTGCGGGTTGGGAAACGGTCTGAGCGAGAGACGTCAATTTTCTTTCCGGTTCCTGTTGCCGCCTTGCGGGGAAGCCATCGTTAGTCAACGACTTCGTCAGCTTGTTGGCTGGAAGGTCGCGTGGTCCAGGGTCTCCCGGAGCCCGCGTCCCCGCGAAAATCTAACTGACAAAGTAGCGTCTTGTAAACACGTGTGCCGCCAAACATGACTCCAGCCGAAAGTCAGGCTGTTTGGGCTGATGACCAGGTATTTACACACGGCTTTCAGTTCCGGTGGTAGAGTCGTCCGTGGCAAGGTCTTCTGAGTTTGTTTGACTTTGATTGCGTCCGAAATCCATGCGATATGGATTCGTGAGGTCATCCAATTTTGTTTTCAGTGATGAATCACGGTGCGGTTTATCAGCTCCACGCCAAGGCAGTCGGATGGTGAAGATGCTTCCCTTCCCTAAGTCACTTTCGAATGAAACGTCTCCGCCCATCAACTTGCACAGCTCTTTGACAATGGAAAGACCCAGGCCAGTACCCGAATAAGCACGCGTCAGGTTATTGGTACCGCCCGGCGTTCCCTGGCGGAATTTTTCGAACACGACTTCCCGATCCTCCTCGGCGATACCTACCCCGGTGTCAGCAATGCACAGTTCGAGTTGTTCCTTGGGCGTTTTGTTCGCCGAAACGTTGATTCGACCCCCTTCAGGAGTGAACTTGATTGCATTGGAAAGGAGGTTCGTCAGGACTTGCTGCACCTTGCTCTGGTCCTGGTACATCACGGGAAGGTCGTGGGACACGGCTACTTCAAGACCGATGTTTTTTTCTTCGGTAAGCGACCTGACCAGGTCGCACTGAGCCTTGACGATGGCATTCACTCGAAATTCAGACAATCGCAATTCCATTTTGCCGCTTTCCATTTTCGCCAGATCAAGAATGTCATTGATCATGTCCAGCAGCAAACGCCCGGAATGTTGGATGTTTTGAACATAGCGTCGTTGTTTGTTGTTGAGGATGTCGATGCCCTGAAGCACGTCTGAAAACCCGATGATGCTGTTGAGCGGGGTTCTCAGTTCGTGGCTCATGTTGGCCAGAAAATCGCCTTTTAGACGGTTCATTTCATACAGCTTCAAGTTGGCTTGAGCCAATTCGTCGACTTTTGCATCGAGGCTGCGGTTAAGTTGCTTCAAATCGTTTTGCCCGTCTGAAAGGCTGCGTAACATGCGATTGAAGGCGGTCGCCAGTTCTTCAAATTCGTCATTCGTGTGGATTTCGGCGCGTAACTCGGTGTTTCCGCGTGTGACTTCATCACTGACGTCACGTAGATGCCTGAGCGGTTTGACGACGACATATTTGACAATCAGGTACATCGCGGCCATCGCCACACTGGCGGTAACAATCGCCGTGGCACTCAGGATGGCACGAGTCCAGTTGATGTTGGTCCGCAAACGTCGATCAGGAATGGTGACCTTCACCACGCTGAAGGGTGGCAATTCGGCCAATTCGGGATTGGCGTTCAGTGCAGCGTCAGTACCCAGGTGAACCCGGGGGTGGCAACCTATACAACTTTGCTTCCAGTAGACGGGTTGGTAATAGTAATAATTATATTTTTCCCGCACCCAACTTCCGTACGAAACAGGATCAATGTCTTGGGTACTATCGACCGGAGACTGATACGGGTCTTGTTCAGGAGGATTCGTGTCAGCATTGTCGAGATCTTCTCCTTCCTGCTGGCGCAATTCGGCAATGTGTGATGCATACTGCGATCGGAGTTCGAGCAGCAGTCTCTTTTCTCCTTCGTTTTGTGGAAGCACAGGGTCTTTTGACCACATGTCAGGAATCGTGCCGCGGTCGGATCCCGCCTGTAGCGAAATCAAATCCCAGGTGTATTTTTGTGTTTGCAGATCGCGAATCATTTCATACAGGAGCGCCTCGCTCATCAGGACATCGGGATCTTGTTCATTCTGAGATTGTTTTTCGTGCCAGACCAACGTATGGATTTTGAGCATGATCGAGTCGACAAAGTCGTGGCCCGCCCGTTGCATTTGGTCGTGGAAGCTTCGCTCTAAACGTCGGCCCGACCACCAGAAACCGCCCGTAATCAGCAGCAACAGGCAGCAGCCGAAAAGTATATGGCACTTGCGTTCCAGATTGGTTTCTCCCAGAACGCGTTTGAAAGAGCGATAGGACATGAGGGTTGCATGGTCTGGTAGAAAGGAGGCCAATCTGCTGGCCGGTATTTTACGACGACAGGGTTCGGTAAACCAGGGCGATTTGAAATGTTATGAACAGAGGGGGCCACGCCAGCAGGGGTGCTGTCACTGTCTGTGCTGTCTATTTGAATTGATTTGCCTGCCGTTCCAGATAGTTGTCTGGTGCCGCAGTCGCGAGTTTGATATAGTCGCCGCCCCCTTCAGTTTTGAAAGAAGTCATTTGTTCGGTTGCCATACCAGTGCTCGGGGTTTGCTGGCTGCCGATGTTTTTCTTTTCTCGCAGTTCTTTTTGGGGCTTATCGAATCCAAACATGAAGCGTTACCAGAGAATCCGGCGATTTGTCTTGGTCGGTTGGTGCATCGGCCTTTCGTGTTTTGTTTCTGGTTGTGCAAACAGTCCTCTGCGCGATTCTTTTGTGCTGGGCTGGCTGCCGGAACGTGGAGACGATATCGCGGATTTGCAACGGTATGGACCCATTCCGGCGCAAGAGATCGTGCAGCTCAAAAAACTGGCAGAGGCAGCAAGTCAAGCGTCGTTGGAAGTTCAACAACGGCTGTCCGCGGATTTGCTGGAACGAGTGCAGAATGAAGCAGACACTGAAGTGCGCGCAGCGGTAGTCGAGGCATTGGCCTCGTGCAACACAGCGCTGGCCATGCAGGGTCTGCGTGAGGCGGCGGCCGACGCGGAAACAGATGTGAGAATTGCTGCCTGCGAAGCGCTCGGCAGGCGTGGGGATGCGGATTCGGTAAGTCTCATGGCCCAGGTTCTAGGCAGTGACACCGACATGGATGTACGTCTGGCTGCAGCACGCTCTCTGGCAGGAATCGACAGCCCCACCGCGTTGCGGGCTTTGGGGACAGCTCTGGATGATCAAAGTCCTGCCCTGCAATATCGAGTGATCCAGTCGCTGCGTTCGGTGAGTCCTCACGACTACGGTGGTGACCTGGGCGCCTGGCGGCAATTTGCTCAGGGTGGCACTCCACCTGTACCGGAAACCCCGGTTTTTGCGCAACGGTTTCGTCGCTGGTTCTAGGCGTCGAAAGGCATCCGCCCGGTTCTCCGGCTTCAGGGACATTTTTTCGCGTCCAGGCTCCGCTCTTTGTCTCCCCTGGTTTCAGGTCGTGCTGGAAATTGGCAAGGCGGCAATCTCAGGTCCGGAACTACCGATGTTCCGGAAACCGTTTCTTGTAGTTTCTTCGCAAAGTGTACGGAAAACACGGGTTTCACCGGTCTCGCAGAGACCATCTTGAGCCATACAATCAGCACCACTATCCACGTTTCACGCCGGTATCGTTACCAAGCGAAATCTGTTGGATGGGTTGGCTTGGCAGAAGTTCATGTCCGATATCACTGCTGTCGTTAGGGGTACTGGCAATGTAGCGGAAAGTTGCTGGGCTGTGATTAGCCGGGTGCACCTTGGTTGTCTTTTTGGGGAAAAGAAGCGGGATTTGGTGACCGGTTAAGTCATGATTCGTACGGTATTCTCCATCAGCGTTTTTGGGGTCGGTCTCGTTGTCGGAAACGACTGGCTTTCTGAGTCAGGGTCTTCGGTCCTGGCTGCCGCCTCTGTGAAACAGGTCAACGAGGAACTGGTTTCGAACGTTACCGGTGATGATGAAGCGGCGAAGGCGTCAGTTCGGAAGGTTTCCGGTTCAGAGGATTCCGCCGGCGACCCCCTGTCTGCAACAGACGAAGAAAAGCCTGGACCGACGAGTTTAGACAAATCGACACCAAAGACGGCCCAAGTGCCCAGCGGCAAAGCAGTTGCCCCGGAAGGTAGTCGAAAGGTGGTACCGCCGGACGAAAAATCGGGCGAGGCAGTGCCGAAGGCCAAGTCTAAGAAAAAGAAATCAGGCGGAGCCAATTCACCACTGTCCGTGGCTCGAAGTCCCAAAATGAGGCAGTTACGTAACAAGATCGAAAATGTTCTGGAGATCTACTACAGGCGGCACCTGAATTCGAAGGAACATTGCCCTTGGGCCATCATGCACTCCTTCATCGCTTACGGTGTCGATACCCAGGTGCGGTTACATCGA
Organism: Planctomycetaceae bacterium; assembly: GCA_002726515.1. Lineage (GTDB taxonomy): Bacteria > Planctomycetota > Planctomycetia > Pirellulales > Pirellulaceae. The sequence continues at coordinate 17,896 of PBTE01000029.1, forward strand.
CCAGGTGGACGCCGGATGAACGCGATCGGTTTACTGTGCTATAACGGTCGCACCGCTGGTCAGCAGATATTTTATCTCTCCGATGGCCAACTGCGAACCAAGACCGGTCCCGGCGTGCAAGGCCATGAAGGCCAATTTCTGGCAATGTTGGCCCAGTCCAGGGTCCAATCTGATTATCCCCTGCGGGTAGGTGGCGTGGAGTTTTCTGTATCGGACCTGATCGAATACGAAAAGACGACTTGTTATGCAGGCACGGAACTTACCTTCAAATTGATTGCCCTGGTGCACTACCTTCCGACCGACTGTCAGTGGACCAATGACCGAGGTGAGAACTGGGATTTTCAACGCCTGGTACAAGAGGAACTGGCCCAGCCTGTGCGGGGTGCAGCCTGTGGAGGCACGCACCGTTTGATGGGCCTGAGCTATGCGGTGCGAACCCGTGAGAACCAAGACGGTGAGTTCATCGGGGAGTGGCAACGGGCAAAACAATTCGTGGAAGAGTACCACAAGTATGCCTTTTCACTGCAAAACCGAGACGGCAGTTTTAGCTCGAACTGGTTTAAAGGACGTGGAAACTGGGGGGATGTTCACCGCAAGATCGAAACCACCGGTCATACCCTGGAGTGGCTTGTATATTCACTGCCGCGGGAAAGGCTCGGGGACTCCCGGGTCGTCAAATCGGTAGACTACCTGGCATCTCTGCTGAAAAACAATCGTTACGTGGATTTCAAGGTCGGTCCACGTGGCCATGGTCTTCACGCCCTGGCGTTATATGAACACCGAGTTTTCGGCAAGCCTTTCGGCCAGAGGCGACAACGATTTGCACGGCGGAACCGTCGTGCGGCCAAAAAATAGGGAATGCCCGGTCTGGCTTGTCGTTGTTGGCAGAACAGCTTACCATGCGGCTGTGCAGGAATTACCCGGTGTCGACATGAGTAGTTCAGAAAGTCTGGATGAAACCGCAAAAGTTTACGACCCACTTCGCAGAGATGTGTGATTTAGCGCTTCGCATGGCGCGGTCTGCCGAAGCGGACGCTCTTCTCGTGTTGCTGGACGGCCCGATCGACTGGAAACAGTTGTCTAAACATGCTGGCAAACAGAAGGTTTTAGTCGCGGCCGACAGAAAAGAAGAGGTCCTGGGGGCCAGCGAAGCGGGTTTGGAAACCGTGTTGTTGGACATGGCGGACCATCCGGTTTATGAAAAGCTCACCCAGGCTCTGCTGGAAAGCGTGGCAGATGACATTCTTTCCCCTGGGGCAGGAGTGATTGCACTCTACAGTGGGTTTGATGCCGGTCAGGTGGATTCTCTTAGTTTCATTCGTCTGGATGACCATCTGGGTCGGCTCACCGTGCGCGATTTGAGGCAACTCGAGACACGAGTGCCGCTTGATACTCTCAAAGTGGTTGTGGACCTGGCCATCGACATTGGTCGAGAAGGTCGCGAAGGCAAGCCGGTGGGAACCCTGTTTGTCGTCGGTGATGCACGTAACGTTCTGGGGACTTGTCATTCCCTGGGATTTGATCCTGTGCGCGGCTACACCCGTAAGGACCGTCACCTCGATGATGCCCGCGTGCGGGAGTCCGTGAAGGAAGTGGCACAATTGGACGGTGCTTTTGTCATCGCCGCTGATGGCACCGTGACAGCATCCTGTCAATACGTCGATGCACCTGCCAAGGAGATCACCCTGTCCAAGGGACTGGGGACTCGCCATTGGGCCGCCGCCGCAATTACTAAAGCGACGAAGGCCGTGGCAGTTGTGGTGAGCGAGTCGAGTGGTACGGTTCGCATTTTTCAAAACGGAGAAGTGATGCTCCGTATTGAACCCTTCCGGCGCGCCATGAAGTGGAAGGATTTCGAGTACGAACCTCCTACCGGTAACGAATAGCCGGAGAGACGTCATAAACTCACAGTCGTCCGTTGGCCTTGTTATGATTTCTTCGGTGACGTTGCCATTGGAAAAAAATTCGCGGCACTCTGGAAAAGTTCAGGCGCGGATGGCCGCGGAAGTCAGGTGCTAAAAAAAAGCGGCGGGGCAAAGTTTGCCCCGCCGGCATCAGAGCCAATCGCTCCCAAATGCTGTGAATCCGCAATCGGCTAAGGAATTAAGTAGACCAGGCCTGAAACTGCGCCTGCTTGGTACATTGCACCTCGCAGGCTTAGAGGTAACGGTGGAAATAAATAGGGTGCGCAGTTTCCGGGGCGATAGTAGCCCAGGGCGTACCTGCATTCATTCGGCGGGTTGATGCCCACGTGATACGGCAGTGTTGCGACATGTCCGAAGAAGTGGGCTGCCGAAACAACCGGTTGGGCAACCGGACCGAAACTATGACCGTAACGTTCGACTGCCATCTGTTCAAAGTACAGGGGTTTGTGGCAAAGTGCTGAAGCTTTCCACGTTGTCGTCAAGGGATCCCAGCGACGGCCCGCAGAAAGACTGTTGCTCAGTCGACACTCATTAGGAATGCCCCACCAGTTGGCCACATAACACGCATCCTCGTCACTCAAATTGAAATATCGAACGGACTCTATTGATTCGGAATCGGTTTCAATGAGGACTTGCCCGTTTCCATAGTCAACGAATTGTCCTTCCGCTACCACGTTGCCCTGGCGGTCTCTCCAGACCCGATGGCCTGACTGTGCTAACTTTGCCAGTCGATCACGTTCCCGGACGTTGTTGTTTTTGGTGTCCAGTGGGTCAGGAGCGTACGGCGGCGTAACATCGATGGAAATGGTGGTAATGCCATGAGCCCCTACCCGGTTCCAGTATTTCTGGCAGTTGGCGGCATCCTGTGCACAAGCGTCACCGCTGTCATCGTGGCCGTGAAAGATCGACGACGTGTCATCCTCGGCTGACAGGAAATCTCGCAGGGATTCTAATTCATATGCGTCCCGGTCATCTCTATCATTTTCGCTGTCGGATTTGTCACTGCCGGGAGCGGATGTTTCTGTCGGGATGGTGAATTCTTGTTCGATCGATTCCAGCAGTTCACGGGGGAACTCCGGTTGCTGGTCGTCGTCCAGGCTTTCCCGTGACTCCGGGGTCTCATGATCGTTCAACGGTTGCTGTTCGAACTGATTGAGATCACCCTCTAGTTCATTCAGGTCAATCTCGGATTCATCTGTTTTATCGGCTTCAAGTTGTTCCAGCAGATCGGGGTCGGTGTCCTTTTCGTCACCTTCAAGTTGTTCCAGCAGGTCCAACTCGGTATCTTTTTCGTCAGCTTCAAGTTGTTCCAGCAGGTCCAACTCGGTATCTTTTTCGTC
>PBTE01000030.1 GCA_002726515.1 Planctomycetaceae bacterium
GGGCAGGTGAGAATTTTCATGACTGACAAGACGATCTGAAACTAATGTCCGACCGAGGCAGCTCCTTTTTCTCCAACGAGGGAAAAATTGGTAAATCGCGACAGCTTAAACGCCTCGATCAACTCGTGGTTTTTGTCCTGTGCGACGGTCCAAGCCATCGTATTCCCGGAGATTGGCGTGGCCTTGAATCCCCAGGTACCCCAGCCCCCGTCAATATAAAACCCGCCAACCGGAGTGGTTCCCATCACTGGCGAAAAATCCGGAGTCATGTCGCAGAGGCCGGCCCATTGACGAAGCACCTTGATGTCACCCAGGCAGGGAAACAGGTCCAGCATGTGTCCCCCGAGACCTTCAACAAATTCGAGTGTCGATCGACTTGAAATCAATTCATAAGGATCGAGAGATGCACCGGTTATCAACTCACCTCGTGAAGACTGGCTGACATAAAGATGCAGGCTGGCCGACACAACAATGTGATTCAACCAGGGTTTCAACGCCTCGCTGACCATCGCCTGCAACGGATGAACTATCAAGGGCGTGCGAATTCCGACCATGTCAGTGATATGTGTCGTCCAACCCGCAACCGCGGAAAGAACTTTTCGTGTCTTAATAAATCCTTTATTCGTGTGAACTCCTGCGACTTTTCCATCCCGCACTTCAATATCCGTCACCTCCGTTTGCTGGTGTATTTCCACGCCCCGTTGGTCGGCCCCCCTGGCATAGGCCCAGGCCACTGCGTCGTGACGAGCGACCGCCCCAGGCGGATGATACAGGGCACCATGGACGGGTGCTTGATGCCCGCCACATGTGATGTCGAGCTCGGGAATTTCGCGCTGAATGAATGCCGTGTCGACGACCTCGCTGTCGATGCCCAACTGCTTATTTACTTCAGCCCGCCATCTCTGGGTGCGCATGGAGGCGGGCGAATGAGCCAGTGTAAAGTGGCCCCGTTCGGAGTAGAAAAGGTTGTAGTCGAGCTGACGGGAAAGGTCCTGAAATAATTCAAGACTGGCCTGGTAGAAGCGGGTACCTTCGGGCGTCAGATAATTGGACCGCACAATTGCCGTGTTCCGGCCTGTGCCGCCACCACCGATGTAACCTTTTTCAAGCACCGCCACGTTGGTGATGTTGTGTTCATGGGCTAAATAGTAGGCCGCCGCCAATCCGTGTCCACCACCTCCAATGATGACCACATCGTATTGATCCTGCACGCGTTCGGGACTGCGAAACATGCGCGGTTCTGAGTATTCCGATTGGAGAGCAAAGCGGAGCAGTCGGTAAGGCATAACGCGGGAGGGTGTGAAATGCTGAGGCAGGGTATTACGAAAGTATGGAAAACTGTTTCAGACTAAAATTTTCGAGGTTATATTTTGCTTGAAAACACAAAGAACGTCGATGCCAAAATGGAACCTTTGCTCCGCACCGATTGCAATTTTTCACTTCAATCGCTTTACCGGTGTCCGTCAGCGAGTTTACATGGCGGCCTCCACTACGATGACGATTCGAACGCCCCAATCACGCTCTTTAGAATCGTGTCAAATATTCGTTTAACTCCCATGAAGTCACCTGGCCGTCATAGGTATTCCACTCCGCAGCTTTCAATTCAATGAACTCGTCGGCAACGGGTCCCAGGGCCGCTTTGATCACTTCGTCGTCCCGCAACTCCTCCAAAGACTCCTGGAGAGATTGAGGAAGAATCCGGATGCCTTGTTCCTGCACCGCCACCAGGGGCCGCTCGTACATATTCTCCAAGTTCGGGTCGCCTGGGTCCAGTTGATTTTCAATACCATCCATGCCTGCTGCCACGTACGCCGCCAGGGCCATGTACGGATTGCACCCGGCCGATACAGTGCGGTCCTCAAAGTGCCCCGGGCCCGCCGTGCGAATCATTTGCGTGCGGTTGTTGTCGCCGTAAGTGATAAACGCCGGCGTCCAAGTGTAACCGGAACGGCTGGAATAGAGGCCGACACCAAGTTTCAACCGTTTGTAGCAATTGACCGTGGGACTGGTTACCGCACACAAAGCCCGAGCGTGCTTGAGCACCCCGCCGACGAAATGATAAGCCAGTGGAGAGCACTCCAGACCCCGACTATCATTGCGATCCTCAAACACCCCCTCGCCGGATTGAGCATCGGCCAAGTGAAAGTGCACATGCAGGCCGCTGCCGGTCCGGTCGCTGAAAGGTTTAGGCATGTGCGTCGCAATCGCGCCATATTTCTTGGCCATCTGAGAGGTCGCCATCTTGAAGAACGTGACGCGGTCGGCCGTGGTCAAAGCATCAGCATAGTCGAAATTGATCTCGTATTGGCCATTGCCATCCTCGTGGTCTGTCTGATAGACGCCCCAGCCCAGTTCGTTCAGGGACGTTGTGAGTTCCTGCAGGTAGTCCATGGCGGGAGCCATGGAGCGAAAATCATAACAAGGCTTGGACAGGGCGTCGACGTCGTCGGGATTCCAGACCTCAATCGATCCATCCTCCTTGCGGGTAACAAGAAAGTGTTCGGGTTCCATACCGACATTAAAGACATAACCCCGCTCCCGAACGTCAGCCAGAACTCTTTTCAGATTGGTCCGTGCACAGAAAGGATAAGATTGTCCGTCCACGAACAGATCGGCTGCGAAGCGAACCGTGTTGGGTAGCCACGGCAGTCGGGTGTAGCTGTCTAAATCGACGCGGGCCAGCATGTCATGGGAGTGGGGCCCCTGCCCTAAACCCCACACAGCCGCCCCGGCAAACCCCGCACCCTCGTCAATCGCGTCGTCCAGGCTACTGACCGGGACCATCTTCACTTTCGCCGTCCCGTGAATGTCAACAAACTGGACGAGCAGAAATTCGATGCCTTCCTCATCCAGGCGAGAACGGACTTCGTTACGGTCTGTCATGGCTAATTCTCTTCCTTCGATTGGTGGGCGGAACGGAGTCCATCGACTTCGCTTCGGTACCGCTGCTGTTCATCCCGAAACTTCCAAATCAAGAACGCCAGGCAAACCACTGCGCATACGAGCATCATTTCCATTTCGTGTCCCACGAATGGATAGAGCGGGCCCCAATCGCCGGGGTTCCCCGTCCACGACTCGATCAATCCGGTCGATTTCATGACATCTTCTCCATCTACGCTGACAATTCAGCGACCTCAAGTTCGGTCTTATCAAAAGTCTCCTGCCGTAAAATGGCGTGGTCCAAGCCAGCGATCTCCACTTCACGGGGGATGCGTAATATTCCGGCCCGCTTGAGGACCCAAGTCACAATGAAACAGGGAACAAACCCCAACCCGAAAAACATGATAACCGCACCAATGGCCTGCCCCCAAGGTGTGATCGGGGCATAACCCTCCACCAGTGAACTGGGATACCCCCACAGTAAAAACCCGGCCAGGATGACGCCAAGCGTGCCGCAATAACCGTGGATAGCCACCGCCCCCACGGCGTCGTCAATTTTGAATTTACGTTCCACCCAGAAGTGCAGTCGATAAGCACACCACACGCCAACTGCGGCAATCATAAAGGATTGGTAAGGGTGATAGAGATCGTTGCCGGCCGAGGCGGTAATGACCCCCCCCAGTCCACCTTGAAAAGTCCAGAAGGCGTCACCGTGTGATACCCAGTAGCCCACAATAAAGCCTGCGGCCAGGGACATCAAAAAGTTGACGGTAATCGCACTCAACGTGGTCGGCGTCAAGTAAATCGTTGTCGCCGAGAAAAACGTTCCGTGCTCACCACCCACATCCAACAAGGGAACGTTACAAGCCGCATAGAAACCCCAGAAGCCCGAGAAGATCATGAACATGCCGATGGCGATCATCCACGTGTTGTGGGCGGGCATGACCCGCGGTGTTCCATCTGCACGGAAACGCCCCACGCGAGGTCCCAGGTGAAACAGAATCGCCAGGGCCGATCCGCCGGCCAGGGCATGGATCACTCCCGAGGCATAGGCGTCGTGATAACCCAGTTTTTGGACCAGCCAACCACTGTCGGACCAACCCCACGCCCCACCAATCACCCAGGTCACCGATCCGACCAGAACGGCCAGCAACCAGAACGCACCGGACCGAATCCGCTCGATCACCGCACCCGACAGGATCGAACCGGCCGTCCAGGAGAAAAGCAGGAATGCGGCCCAGAAGACACCGTTCAGGCGGGCCCAAGTTGCCGCATCTGAAGCACTGACAGTCGATTGGGTTGGCGTGCCACCAAAGTGAGTCCCCATCAGTTCGCTGGTCGGAGTGGACCAGGGTGCCGATTTTAATCCCCCGGTGACTCCCGGACCGTTTTGCATTGAAAAATAGAGCCACCACCCGAAAAAGAAGAAGGCCACGGTAATGACCGGAATCAACATCGCGTTCTTCATCAGGGTGTTAATCTTGTTCTTTTCGCGAGACACCCCCACTTCATAAAGACAGAAACCGACGTGAATCAAGAACATGAAGACGACCGTCACCCAATAGTAGAACTCCGTAAAGACAACGGTCAGTGCGCCCAGATCAGTGTCCATGCGTGGTGCTTCCTTAACCCTGCTTCGGAAATGCCATCGGTACCAGCCAACAGCAAGTTGACCATGACAAGCGGATTTTTCGCTCCAGAGGGCGCCAAACTATCACGATTTCCTGCAGGCTTCAAGGACAGGCAGTCGTCGACCGGTTTGCCGGGTAAAATAACTGGCTTATGCTGGAGTCCAGTCGGCTGGCTTCAGCATCACGAAGAATCCGGTTGTCCCGCATGATGACCCGTGGTATCGCAAGGTTGTTTTCCATGAGCTTTTTCTCCACCTCGCCAGAATGCCAAAAGCTGGGCTTACGTGCGGGAGCTGTCTGGCTGGAAAATCTGTGCATTTCCTCCCGTTCGGACCAATTGAACGCCGCCATTTCCAGTGCGTCGACCGAGTTAACGAAACGTTACGGCGCGTTGGACAAGGTGCGAAGTTCGGCAGAGGTGGCAAGTTTTCGCGAGATCCACCGCCAAGTCGGTGCCCGTCCCAAAAAACAACCCCCTTCGGTCGAGAACTTATACAAGTACCTGTTGAAACGGTCGGATTTGCCACCGATCAACAATCTGGTCGACGCCTACAATCTGGTATCGCTCCGCACCCTCTGCAGTCTGGGAGCACATGACCTGGACCGTATCACGCTGCCCGTCTCCTTGAGTTTGCTTACCGGCCAGGAGTCGTTCACGCCCCTGGGAGCCGCAGACCCCGTGACCGTCACCGCCGGGGAGTTCGGGTATGTCGACGCGGAAGATCGCCTGCTATGTCGCCTGGACGTCGTCCAGGCGGATTTCAGCAAGGTGACGACGGACACCCACCGTGCCCTGATCATTATCGAAGCCACTAGCGACCACAACTCGTCGCAGGTCCAACAGGCTTTCGACGAAGTCGTACACTGGACACAGCTTGAATGCGGTGCAAGCGTTCAAGCTGTACAGGAACCGACCTGAAACGCCAATCCTTACCACGGTGGCGAGGCGCGCTGCAAGCCGAATGGATCGGTGCGTGTTCCCGGTCGGTGGGCTTGTTGGACGTGGCCGGAACGGCGCAGGAGATCCAACCCTGCGGGGACAACCGCGTCGAGATCGAGATTCCCGTTTATTTCCGGCCCCTCTGGGTTCACGCTTTCCGCGGGTTTGCTGCGTGCCCCGCCTCCGGCTTCATATTCCTTCGTAACGCTGGCTGCCTTATACTGCCTTCGTTTCAGGTTTCCACGACGTCAACAAATCAACTGGTCCGGGAGACTGACCCGTGCTTACAAAACTCGATCTGGCCAAAGACTGGTTACCCCGCTATACCGGCATGTCGATCGATGATTTTGGCGACTACGTGCTGTTAACCAATTTCAAGAACTATTTGACGCAGTTCGCGAACCAATTCGGTTGCGACATCCAGGGAGAAAATCGCCCCATGCAGGCCGCCACCAACCCGGCCGGCCTCAGTATGGTCAATTTCCATATTGGTTCGGCAAACGCGGCTACGATCATGGACTTGTTAATCGCGCGCCAGCCGAAGGGTGTGTTGTTTTTGGGCAAGTGCGGAGGACTAAAACAATCGACGGAAATTGGTCATTTTATCTTGCCGATTGCTGCCATCCGCGGGGAAGGTACGTCGGACGATTATCTTCCCCGCAGGGTTCCGGCGCTTCCCTCGTTCAAGTTGCACAAGTTTGTCTCGGAACGACTCGTCGATCAAAACCTGGAGTATCGCACCGGGGTTGTCTACTCGACCAATCGACGGCTGTGGGAACACGACGAGGATTTTAAGGAGGAACTGCGGGAAATGACGGCGATTGCCATCGACATGGAAACAGCAACTCTTTTTGTCGTGGGCCACAAGAACCAGATCGCCCGAGGTGCGCTGCTGCTGGTGTCGGACCTGCCCATGGTCCCTGAAGGTGTCAAGACAGCGCAGAGCGACGCGCTGGTAACCCGCGATCACTCCGATTTACATCTGCAGCTGGGCATCGATTCCCTGTCTCAAATTGGTGAGAAAGGCGAAACGATCAAGCACTTTCAGTACTAGGACCGATTCCAACATCGTAGTTGAACCGGACGTGGTACAATTGGTCTTCCGTCTTGGTGCGCATGTCCCCCTGTTTTCCAAAAAGCCACTCCACAACACAACGTGTCGCACGCACCCACATGAGGCCTTCGGGAAGAGGCCCGGAAACAACGCGTCGGAAACAGGCCAAAACGTCTACCACGGGCAGCAAATACCAATCATTGGTGTTGAACTACCCGCTCTGGTTAATGGAAGTTTTCGTAATCCTCGGGCGTATCCAGGTCCTGAATGACGAATGGATCTTTCACTTCGACCCGGCGACAGACATCCGGCTTCATCCTCCAATAGCCCCGCAAACCGTCCTCACCTTCCCATTGCAACAACGATTCCAACAGGTTCGACGGGACGATAACCGGATGTCCCCCTTTGCCTTGATACTGAGGCATCACTGCATGACTCGGATAGCGGCCCGCCACCTCCAGAAGATGCTCCAGAACCTCGGGACTGATGAAAGGATGGTCACCAGGTTGAATGACAATGTTGGCACCGGTGTCCATCTCCTGGACTTCGCTAAGTCCAACTCTCAAGGAGTCAAACATCGTCCCGTCCGGATGTCCTTCGACGCTCACGAAACAGCGGGGTGCCAGGGCATTCAGAACTTTGTCAGACTGGTGACCGACCACCACGACCATTCGATCGCAGACAGGCGCCACCGTGTCGAAAGCGGCTGCAACCAGTGGTTTACTGTCGCCAGTTGGACCCCACGACAAAATTTGCTTCAAATGACCCATGCGTCGACTTCGGCCTGCTGCCAGCACGATTCCAATGCGTGAGCTCTTATTTTTTGCTCCGGAAAAAGGCACTCGTGTATCTCCCTGTCAACCCACTTCCTCCCTGGTTTTCCCGTCCGTATTATGTCCTTTTCCGTGGTCACTGAAAACCATGGTTCAGCTTCGCACAGAGATCGGGACGGCACAGCAAACAACAGAATCCAATCTCGTGTCATGAAGTCGTCGCGAGAAACGTGATCAAGATCGCTGGAATTTGTAAGTTACCAGTTTCCCTGGGAAATCCGCAGCGTAACTCGCCTGAAAACCTCGTGGCTGACAGCGACAACCTGCGCAGTCTGGTTCAATCATTACTGAAGTTTTATAATGCAACAACTGAAATCCTGGAGTCGCTGTGAGCAGCCCACACGGTTACATCGAAAAACTGGCCGAAATGGCCAAAGACACCGCCCCCTTCGTAGCAGTTACATTGGTGGACGCGGTGGGCAGTACGCCCCAGGATGTTGGCAGCAAGATGCTTGTCTCATCCCGCGGGCTAGAATTTGGAACGGTCGGTGGTGGAAAGATCGAAGCGAAAGCAATCGCTTTGGCCCAAGAAATGCTCCAGGGTGCCAAGTCATCCCCCAACGCATTGGTAAGGTGGACCTTGCAAACGGATGTGGGGATGACCTGTGGAGGAACGGTGCAACTGTTTTTGGAATCTTTCAACCGAAACCGCTGGCAGATTGTTGTTTTCGGAGCAGGACATGTAGCGCAAGCTGTGACAGAATTGCTGTTGACCTTGGATTGTCGAGTGACCTGTTACGATCCACGCCCAGAATGGGTGGAGCAACTGTCCCAATCTTCTCAATTGCAAGCCGTCTGTGAGCCAGACTTGCCAAGCCGCGTCGTGGAAATCCCGGATGAGGCATTTGTGATCTGCATGACGATGGGTCATCAGACAGATCGTCCGATCTTGGAGAAGATATTTCGGGAAGGGCGCCACTTCTCGTACCTGGGCGTCATCGGCAGCCGGGCGAAGCGGAAAGTGCTGATGCGTGAACTCGTCGACAGTGGCCTGGCACAGGCAGACGTCGAAGCCTTCCACTGTCCGATCGGACTGGATATCGGCACCAATCAGCCGGGTGAAATCGCCGTCAGTGTTGTGGCTCAGTTGATCGGCGAACGAGACCGTCTGTGGAAAAAAAACGCGTATTGAACAGCGGAAGGCGAGAAACAACGGCAGCTTTCTCTATCCAGAAGAGCCAGGTGTTCGCCGATCAATTGCCGCAACAAAGTCATTGACACTAACGCGGTGGAACTGCTTTTTTTTGCGGTTCCAGGTGCACTTTAGCATTCAATTAATCTTCAATTTCCGGCCTACTCCCCTGTCACTCGGTTACTTTCCTTCGCCGGCTTCTTCCAGCGAAATAAGGATTGGGCCAGGTACCCACCCAAGATGGCCATCACAAGGGCCCACATCAACTGGGCGGACTGCACCGAAGTGTAGGTCAAGCCAAGACTGTATTGGTCGTTAAGACCCATGAGGAGCGAATAGGGAGGCATCCTTTCCTGCAATCCAAGACCCAGTTTCTCACTCCACAAAACGGCGATCAGGTGTGACCAACCCATGATCAGAAAACCGATCCAGAACACTCTCTGAATTCCACGGCGGTACACAGCTGCTAGAGCCGCCCCCACATGGATGACAAGACACAAAACGACGAACGGCCCCAGCCAGATCCAGGGAAAACGAAACGCGGCCAAACCGACCCCCGCCAGTGCTACGATTCCCAGCAATGTCCGTATCGAAAAACGATGAGCTTGCATTTCGCTTCCCTAAGAACTCAAGGAGGTAGGCAGCCAACAGCACACATCGTCCAAAGGTTCCGGTTCGGTAAATTACACCGCCTCGATGTGCAGTCCCCGTTGTAACCGTTCTTTGTGGCGGGTTTTGTCGATCAACTTGGCTACATCCCCTACTTGATTAATACCACGCAAAATCAGTTCAGGATGCGAGCAGTCGCTCGAAGTGATGTGAATAGCACCCACATTGACAACACGTTCGAAGATACCCTGCTCGTAGGAAACGTCATCCATGTCGATGGCCTCGATTCGGTTGGTGACCCGTCGTAAAATTCCGGTCTGGTGTACAAATCGCTGGGTGGTCAATTGATAATCAACGTTGAGTTTTCGGTAAGAGACCAACAACCCCAGATAGACCCAGAGGAACACGACGATACCCAGGCAGACCGGAATGGCAAATTCAGTCCCGGCAAGCAGCACGGCTGCCGCCAGCAAGGCCAAACTGACAATGACAGCCAAAATCCAGCTGCCAACCATTGCCTTGGCTGAGTAGCCACCGGACCAGAGTAGTTCTTCCACCTGGTCTGGTATGGCTGAACGGCCTTGCAGACGGTCTCTCGGAGAGTCCCCGGGCGGCGACGTTAAACCAGTTAGTGGAGGGCCACTCTGAGCCGTTGGTTCTCCACATTGATGGCAAAAAACTGCTTCTTCGGGCAATTCCACACTGCAGTTGGGACAATTCATGGGATCACTCCTTTGTGCCATCGAACCTTGCCCGCAATTATAGCCGGTTTGCCCAGAACCTCTACTACTCGGGGCCTGGTGGAGACGTTTGTGAAGACCTGAAAAATTCAGGGGTCCGTTGCCGGTGGCAGCGGCGACAGGGTGTCACCTTCAGTGTCGACCCTCCTGAAAAACAACAAACCCTGTGGAATCAGGTTCTCCTCGCAGCCCCAATTCCCAACTTCTTCAAGAGCTGATGGTTTTTCGTCTGTCAAGGATCCGTTATAGTGGATGGGGGGTGACGACCATGTCGGCAAACATTTTCCCTCATTCCAACCCATGGCCGACAAAAAGACCGGAACGAGTTACTTTGCGGGTTTCGTAAACTAGCATCTCAGCAGGCGCCACTTACTATGAAGTGCCCCTATTGTCAGGCAGACAACGATCGAGTCATTGACTCGCGCGGAGGAGACGAAGGTTTTTCGATCCGCCGTCGTCGTGAATGTTTGAGTTGCAAGCGACGATATACGACCTATGAAAGGATCGAGGAGCTTTCGATCAAAGTCGTTAAAAAGGATGGCGTCCGTGAGCCTTTGCAGCGCGAAAAGATTCGCGCGGGACTGGCCAAGGCCTGCTGGAAAAGGCCTATCAGCGACGCCCAGATCGACAGCGTGGTAAACTCCGTTTTCGATGACGTGTACGCCGACTACGATCATGAGGTGCCGAGCCGTTACCTGGGCGAACGTGTGATGGCACAGCTGGCCTCACTCGACCAGGTTGCTTTCGTACGTTTTGCGAGTGTTTACCGGGAATTCAAAGATGTACGAGATTTTGTCGACGAGTTGCAGCCCATGCTGAACGACCAGACTTCGAACCGGGAACACCCTCTTAACACGCCGGATCTCGAAAACTGAACCCCGTTCCATTTTTCGAGTGTGGGGTATGACGAGTTCGATTCTCGTCAAGAATCAAATCTGAGGCTCCTCGCCCGTGGAATCGTTAACCAGCACTTCGATCGACGTGCGAGTCTCCGTCACCCCCCGTTCAACCGTGGCGGAGTTTGCGACCAATCTGCGTCGTCTCTCAATGTGATCGATGAATTACAAATTCGGGCAACTGCAACAGAATGCGAGTCGCCTCATTGTCTGACAGATCGGCCAGTGCCGACACCGCCCGGGAGGCGTAGACATTGGCTTTTTCCAAGCAGTAAGCACGGCTTTGGAATCGTTGCAGATATGATTTCATTATTTCATGCCCGTTCGAACCTTCCACTAAGGCATTGACGAATTCGGTCCGCTCAGTCCCTTTCAGGCAGGACAACACGTGAAGTAAAGGCAGAGTCGGCTTCTGTTTTTCCAGGTCGGTACCCAGCGACTTTCCCACCGACGACTCATTCCCGGCCACGTCCAACAGGTCGTCGATTATCTGAAAAGCGATCCCCAGGTTGCGCCCGTATTCAGAAAAGACTTCGACGTACTCGGTACTGGCATCAGCATAGTAGGCCCCCAGGCGACAGGCACAAGCGCAGAGCGAAGCCGTTTTGGCCTCGATAATCTCCAGGTACTCCTCTTCGCCAAGCTCAAAGTTATTACAACTACGGATCTGCCGAAGTTCGCCCTCACAGACCACATTCGTGGCCTTTCCGATCGTGCGACAGGCGTAGGTCGAATCCAGTGTGCTCGCAAGGTAAAATGAGTGTGTAAAAAGGTAGTCCCCCAGCAAAACACTCGCTTCGTTGTCCCACCGAGCGTTGCAGGTATCCATGTGCCGGCGGAGAACAGCGTCATCCAGTATGTCATCATGTACCAGGGTCGCTGTGTGAATCATTTCGACAACTGCCGCCAACGTCAAATGATCAGCTGTGATCACACCCAATGCTTTAGCGGTTAAGAGTAACAAGGCTGGCCGCAGTCTTTTTCCACCCAGCAGACAGCCATACCTCACCATCTCATCTACGGCGGCGTGTTCATTTCTTAGTTCGCGCTGAAGGATCTCTTCGCTCTGAGTTAACTCCACATCAATCGGGGCATAGAGTGCTTTAAGGTGGTCCGGTGAAACGTCGGTTCCATTGACTACTTGGCTCACTGGGGTCGATCCTTTTTGTGGCGAGTTGGGAGAGGTGGTGGGTAATCGTCTGTATTCGAAGTGCCCAGAAGTTTTTCAACGAACCACTTCCGGGCTAAGATCCACAGTCTCTAGGCGTTACGTTCGTCTGATAAGATTCAGTCCCTTGAAAGTCTTTGAAAAATCAATTTCCGGTCTCTCCCGTCTGCCGAACGTAATGGCCGCTCCGGCCACCCGACTTTTCTTCCAGTTGCACCTGATTGATGCACATACTGCGGTCGACTGCTTTGCACATATCGTAGACGGTTAGTGCCGAGACACTGGCGGCCACCAGGGCTTCCATTTCTACGCCTGTTTTGCCGGTGATTTTCACTTCCGCGTAGATTTGTAGCGTCTGTGAATCTCTGAACTCGAAATACACCGACACGGCATCCAGGCCAAGGGGATGGCAAAGAGGAATCAGGTCACCGGTCCTCTTGGCCGCCGTGATCCCTGCAATTCGGGCCACCTGCAGAACATCACCTTTCGAATTCCCCCCCCCCTGGATCATCGCACCCGTCTCGCCAGCCATGCAGACAATAGCAGACGCCCGGGCATAGCGTGCCGTCACCTGTTTGTCCCCGACGTCAACCATGCGAGCCGACCCAGAGTCGTCAAAATGTGTAAATTGGTTCATCGTAATACTCGATGGGTGGCCAGTCCCTTTTATTCTAGGTCTTCGACGCGTTGCGTCGAGGGGAGGAGTGGACCATGAGAAAATCGAAAGCCTGACAGACGTGAAGTCAGGGCGAGAGAGACTCGACCCAGGAGTCGTGAAGTCAAACTTTGCAAAAAACCCGGAATAAAGAAAACTGCGCAGAAAACGGGTCCCCACAGGTTCGGGGTTGTTTTTCCAATGTTCCGTCCAGTTTCCCGGTCGGACACGCCACCGGCGCACCGGTCAATCCTGACCTGCCTCCTAAAAACAGCAAATCCCGCAGCCGTTCACTCGCCTCGGGGAAATCGCTCAGAAGGAGCTGAAAAACAAAATGGGACGGAGGCCGGGACCGGGAATCCCAGCCAACCCAACGGTCGACTCATTCGACCGTCCCATTGCATTATGGAAAATTATCCGTCGTGGGAGTCTGCCACGACGGTTAGAGTCTCAAGCGGCGATTAGAAAGTAGTTATTTTCCGTTCCGCACTCAGATGAATTAGAACCCTAAACAAGTTCTTTCTTCGAACTGATGAGCGTGCGAAGTCGCTCGGCAAGCAGCTTCGCATCAAACGGCTTCTTAAAGGTTTCGTTGATCGTCGACCGGTCAAAACTCACGCTACCTCCGTCGTCGGGAAGTAATGCAATAAGAATCGTCTCGGCGAAATCAGGATTCCGTCGAAGATTTTGGCAAATCTGCAACGCTTCCACTTTTCCGATCGAGAAATCGACAATGATGCAATCAGGGTGAAAACTTTCTGATTGAATACCAGCTTCAAATCCACTGGCAGCAACACCTACCTTAAAGGATCGTTCGGGTGGCAATTCACGTTTCAAGTTTTCAATCAAAACTTGGTCCTGCGCAACGACCAACACTTTGGCCATCGTTTCGTCTTCTAGATCACCCAACGGCATCCCATGTTCCTTGAGAAAATTAACTAAATACTCTCGTGGAATACGCCGGTCCTGTGATCCTGGGATACGGTATCCCTTCAAACGACCCGAATCAAACCATTTACTGACAGTGCGCGGGGCCACTTTGCAAATCTTAGCGACTTGTCCTGTTGTGAAGACCTTCATTTCAGGCTCTCCATTACTCTCTCGTTGACTTGACCACCACTGTGTCGGACGAGCCGGCATAGCGGCATGGCCCCCGTGTCTGTACCGTAATTGACGGGAGAACTCACTGCTCTCGCCGCCATTGGACCACACACTAACTTCTGGGTCGGGGCCTCACGATTATATCGCTTCTTCGAGGCTAGGGTTCAGTTCCTTCTGATCCACGCCTTGCTGAAAACCATTGGCAATCCAAATACCCGGAAACAAAACGATTTCCGTAAAACAGGAAGGGAACTTCCTTTCCAGCTTACGGGTTAGCCTCCGCAGAACCAGGAACACCGATCGGCGAGGTAAAGGGCGGGGAGAAGTCTGGCAGGAGATTGGTGATAAGGCCGGGTCGGGCCCGCACAACCAACCTGTTTGGCCGGATGCCGTCTGACAGTATTCCCCCCTCAATGGAAAGGTGCTGCTGAAGCCAGTTGCCGGAGCCGCTCGATTCAGAACACACCCTCCAAGACTTAGTTTCGATTCATTTGGGGAGATTACTTTAGAAACTTTCTCCAGTCGTAACGAGAGTGGGGTTCAGAACACTCGTTCGGAAGCATCCAGCAGCTCCTTTTCGGTAAGAGACGTAAGCGCAACGTATTGTGTGGATTTAGGTTAAAAACACAGGCCACAGAAAACCTGGCGACTGGTAGGACAGCATCGACCTGGAGAAATAAAACACTAATTGTGAATTATCGGCAGACCAGAAAAGAATCGAAGCTACCGCAAGTTCCGATTCTAACGGTTAGAACTGACGTTTCGCTCAGGCGACGAAGCTCAAGCAGCCCCTCGTTCGTCTTCCCCTTCGGAAGTTTCTTCTGACTCATCCAGGACATCTTGACGAATGTGCCCGTCTTCCGCGACATCATCAAATTGCACGGCCACTCGTTTTGAGATTCCCGACTCCTGCATCGTCACCCCATACAGCGTCGTCGCCGAAGTCATTGTTTTCTTTGAATGGGTGACCACCACAAACTTGGTCCAATTTAAAAATTCCTTTAACACATTCGTAAATCGCTCGATGTTCGCTTCGTCGAGCGGACCATCCACTTCGTCCAACACACAGAAAGGGCTTGGACGATATTGAAAAATTGCCAGCAACAGCGTCACTGCAGTCAGAGCTCGTTCGCCGCCACTCAACAGCGAGAGTCCAAGCGAGTTTTTACCCGGTGGAGTCGCCACAATTTCGATACCGCTTTCCAAGATATCGACATCGTCTTCTAGCTGAATATCTGCTCGACCACCGCCGAAAGTCTTGCGGAAAAGCGTCTGGAAGTTTCCCCGAATAGCTTCCAGGGTTTCGGTAAACAGTCGGCGGCTGTCAGCGTTAATTTTGCGGATGATCTTTTCCAGCGAATCCTTGGCAGCTGTCAGATCGCGATGTTGTTCCGACAGCAAATTAAACCGGGATTGCAACTGTTCCAGTTCATCGAGGGCCTGCATGTTAACGGCGCCAATGTTGTTTATTTTTCGCCGCAACTCGGAAATCTCGGTGTTCATTTCCACTCTCTGCCGGGTTTCACTCGCCGACGGCCTCTGGCTCAGCATGGACAGCTCAATTCCGTACTCATCCCTCAACCTCTCTTCGAGGACCGTCCTTTCATGACTTGTTTGGCTCATTTGCAACTCGGCCTGCCGCACAGAGTCCTGCAAACCCCGCAGTTGCCGGCGTGCCAGTTGTGCTTTTTGAGATGCCTCAGAGCGTCCTTTCCCGGCTTGTTCTCTGCGTGCGTTCAGCTGCACAGATTCATTCGCAAGTTCATCTTTCTGCAAGTAGAGCAATGCCAGCTCGGAATTCAGCGCCAGCGCGTCGATATTCGCCTGCTGGTAATGATTTTCGACATTAACGATCTGAATCTGAGAATCACGCAATGCTTTTTCACGTTCTTCCCGGTCTCTCTGAAACTGTTTCATCGCTGCTCGCAGGCCCTCCAGCCTTTGTTCACATTTAGCCATCTCGACCTTGGCAGCGGTAACTTCAACCGACTTAGCGCGCTGTTCCACTTCTGATTGTTCGAACTGCTTGCTGGTGTTGGCAAGATTCAAATTCACTTCTTCCAGTTGCTGGTCGGCTTGAAACAGTTGCTCTTGCAACATGCGCCGACGCAGATTGGACTCCTGTAGATCGGCAGTGGATCTGTCAAAGTCACCCTGAATGGCCTGATGTTGACCATGCAGCAAGTCGTGGCGCTCTTGCGCCGCCTGAAGGCTGACACGATATTCAGCCAAGTGTCGTGCACAATCCTTGTGCTGTTCTTCCAGCTTGCGGATTCGTTGCTCGAGATCGGCAATCACTCTTTCCAGCCGCGAGGTCTCTTGATCAGCTGATTTGCGTGTACGATCCAACTCCGTGAGTTTGACGCGGAGGGCCCGAAGTTCACTGCGTCTGGAAATGAGCCCGCTGGTACTTTGCTGGGATCCCACGACCAGTGTCCCGTCACTGTCCAGCAATTCTCCTCCACGGGTCACAAAACGAACGCCTCCATGACTACGCTGCCACAAGTCGATCGCATCCTGCAGGGTTTCGACAAACCAGGTGTTTCCCAAAAGGTGATTCACAATTCCAGAGAGGGGACGGTCAGGCCCAACAAACTGGTCAGCTCTTCCCAGGACACCTGGCTGTCCCCCCAGTTGAATTCGCTTCAAACTCGGGGCCAACAACGGCCCTTCTGCGAGAATAAAGCCGACCCTTCCCGGAAGATGCATACCACTGCGTATTTCATCCAACAGGGATTCACCACTTAAGACAACATAGTGGGCAATGTCTCCCAAACCCACTTCGACCAGTGGGGCGTACTCAACATTCACCTGTAACAAATCCGCAACAAGTCCCACAACATCCGAATAGGGTCCAGAAACTGAATCCTGAGCCGTCGACAAGACGTGCTTGACACCCGCGTCCAGTCCCTCCCGACGTTGCTCCAACTCTTCCAGTACCGCTATCCGCTCGCCACAAGAGGTGCAGTCCGCCTGGACTTTGAACTGGTGTTCACGTGCCGACTTACGAAACTTGCGTTGTTGGCTCATTTGCCCACGCAATTGGCTGACTTGATTTTTCAACTGATCAGCTTGTTCTGCCAGCTCAGGTTCCGTTTCCCGAAGACCCCGCACCTTGACAGTTTGCTCCTGAAGCATTGAATGGAGCCGATCAAGCTGCTGACCGATTTTCTCCTTGGCTTCAACCAAAGCCGTCATTTGCGATTCAGCCGCACTGTGTTCCTTCGTCAAGGCGGCATTTTTGTTCAAGAATTCCATTTGCTGACTTCGTAACTCGTCCGTCTGTTTCCGAACTCGTTGAAGTTGATCTGAAATGTTCGACCAGGAACGTTCACATTCTCGCAAGCACCTGCTCGCTTCAAGATGCACCGCTTCTGCCCGCTGAAATTGTACGGACGTGTCCGTAAACTGGCTGGTCAGGTCGTCCGCCCGCGTACTCATCGTTGCAAACTGACGACGGCTGCGAATGAGTGTTTCATTGAGTTCCCGCATCCTGCGAAACTCGTGACGCACTGCCAACTCGCGGGTTGCAATCCGCTCCCGCCGAATTGCAATTTTCGCTTCGCAGTTGTGCGATTGTTCGCTAATCACCTCCGCTTCTGTCTCCAACTCGAGAACGCGACTTTCCAACGACTCGGCCTCGGATTCTGTCACCCGGGACCGATCCTGCAGTGCCATGTGTCGCGCTTTAATCTCGTCAATTTGCACGGATAACTGCTGCCACTCAACATTTCCGACATGTGTTCGCAGGTCCTGTAAACGCTCTGTATATTCTTTGTAACGCCGCGCTTTTCCCGCTTGCGACTTCACTCCGCGCAGTCGGCTTTCCACTTCCTCAACGATGTCCGACAGGCGTAGCATATTCTGTTCGACCCGTTCCAAGCGACGAGCTGCTTCAACTTTTTTGGCCTTGAAACGGCTGATTCCGGCCGCCTCCTCAAAGATGGCCCGACGTTCGCGGGCCGAGGCCGAAAGTAGAACATCAACTTTTCCCTGTTCGATCAAACTGTAAGCATCAGCCCCTGCGCCAGTCCCGCGAAAAAGATCCCGAATGTCTCGTAAACGAGAAGGCTGTCCATTGATGAGATACTCGCCTTCACCACTGCGGTAGACGCGACGGGTGACGCGCACATCCACCGGATCCACGCCCAGAATACCCGTTGAATTGTCGAAAACAAGAGTGGCTTCCGCCGTGTTCATTGCCTTCCGACCGCCACTTCCCGAACCTTTGAAAATGACGTCTGCCATCTCCTGGCCACGTAAACTCTTGGCACTCTGCTCACCCAAAACCCATTTGATAGCGTCAACAATGTTTGATTTTCCGGAACCATTAGGCCCGACGACCACGGTGATTCCTTCGGGAAACTCAAACCGCGTTTTGTTGGCAAAGCTCTTGAATCCGATTAGTTCGAGTGCTTTGAGCATCGTGACGAGTTCATGAAAACGGGGAACAGTGTGAAGGTAATGATCCGGTAATTGCTCGCCAATTGAAAGCAAATCACCGGATCAGAAGGCGGTAGCGGGCGGAGCAGTAGAACTCATGCTTCCGAGATCGCGTGGCACCACTATGCCATGGCAAACGTTTGCGCGAGTTACCTTGCAACGTACCGGCTTTGTCACACGCTCCTCGACAGCCTCAAGGACTACTGAGCCTTAACAGTCGCTTCAGCCCACCAGATTCCAACACGACCGGCAGGCAATCGCAGCTAAGCTATTCCTTCAAGTCAGTTATTCTAGCAGACAAATCCTACCTGGGCTGTGGGGACTTCTGGAAAGATCCTTGCGATTTAACCTCGATTGCCTCTGAAGAGAGAATTTCCGGCTGCTGCTCCTTTGATTCCTCCGCCAATTCTCCATTGGGATCGGATTGAGTATCACGGGCTGCAACTTCCACACTCTCCCGGCGGGGTCGGAGCTTGGAACGACGATGGTGAGGCACTGAGTCGAACACGAGCCGAGCAGGAAGCAACTTATTGGATTTGGCGTTTTGTAAAAACTGAATGGCATGAGAATAAGTCCCACCCACCTGAACAATCCCCCTCAAAATCTCCTCCAGTTTTTTCGAGCAGTACTCATGCGCATCCGCCCCATTTTTTTTGAAGCAACTTAATTTGACCGTTCCAGGCTCGCGACCATCCACAAGCAGGTTCTTGTCAGCAAATAACAGGAAGGGAGTAATCATTTCGATCTGATGGCCAAAAGCCACGATTTCCGGATACCGCACCCTGGAAACGTGGACCATCGGCTCGCCCGAACTGGCCACGACATGGTAGGTGAACTGTCCCTCCATGTCTTTTCCGGCGAGAAAAGGATCCCGTGGGTTTTGCCGTTTCAAAACCCGGAAAGCCGCATACCGGGCTTGGGCACTTTTTACGTGCAGCAACTCAACCAGTTCGTCATAGGCCGCCGCCTGGTCCATGGCACCTAGCGCCGTGATGGCACGTAGCCGAAACCGAGACTGTTCGACGGCGGCGCGGGCCAGTGACTTGACACCGCGTTCATCATCCAAGTATGCGAGAGCCTCAGCGGCATAGAAGGATGTTGCAGGGTCGGGAACGTCCAAACCACTCATCAATGTGTCCGCCGCAGCCTGCCCGAGCGCCTCCAGACGCAACGCAGCCTGCTGCGCTGACTCCGGATCTTGAAGCTGTTTTTCCAGGCGTTGCAGATATTTCATCTGTTTTGACGCGGAAAGCCGGAGTGGGATGCTCAGTACCACTCGCACATACCGAGGTAGGTTATCGTGATAACGAGGATGCACTTTCAATTCCACGTATTTGTCGGTTTTCGGAACCGCCATCCCTTCCTTGAGCCCCCGGTCGTAGCCGTGAAATCGTTTATTGACCACGGCTCCGATGAGTGCACTGAGACGAACAGATTCTTTGTCACTACGCACAACCAGCTTCAGGTTTCGGGACTGCAAAGAAACACCGCCACCCAACACGCGACCACGAACTTCATTCACCGAGTCATCCGTGCCTTTGGCATAAGAATCGATAAGAACAGGTCCGTTGGCGTGAGCCAAAACGTGTCCATCAACGATCTCATTCCCCAGCACGGCCATTTCTTTTAAACGGGTTGGCATCAGCCAACCCCTTCGTAGACTGGTCGTTTCCGATTTGGAAGGCGTACGAACTTCGATATCCAGTGGATCGCCTTTCTTGACACCGGGAGGTAGGTACGCACTCGCAAGTACCAGAGAAGTTGCTGACGAAGCCACGATGCTATTGGGGTTGCGAACCTCGCGCGCCTGCATGTCTGCCATGAGGACCGCCCTGCGAGAAGTCGGTGGCGGGTCACTACCGGTTGCTGCGAGTTCGGTGACCAAGGCCACCGATTCAACCCGAGCCCAATTCAACCCGAATGGCTTCACGAACTCTCCGATTCTCCGTACTTCTTCGGCGGTATCCTGAACTGGCTCCGCGTCGTTAGCGTCCGACCTGATGAGTGACGTCGTACAACCCGCCACGACCACAAGCACCAGGCTGGAGAACCAGTAAAAGCCATGAGACAACCGTGGAAAGTACAAATTACGGCTCACGGATGATTTTCCTCCAAGGCGACATTCAGGTAGCTTTGCTCACATCCCGTGGCAACAAAGCTCATGCAGCAGATCAAAACCCTTTCTAGGGCCGAATTCGTGCGGAGGTTAGTTCTTGCAGAACGTGTGGTCAAGTGCGTTTCGAGTTGTGCCATGAGAACCCTCGCACAAGTTCCAGTGCTGCACTTCAGTCTGGATGGAGCAGTCAATATGCCAGAGACGACTATCCTGAAAGCAGGATTTCTCGGAGCAAAAACTCCGGCTAGGGCGTGGACACGTTAGCTGGGCAACTCTGCGTCGGTTGCTGAGACATTTAAATAAATAGTGACCACCTGTCTCCGTTAAAGTGTCTGAACCGCTAGCTGCTTGCAATCTGTCCGGTCGGAAGCCGGAAAGTCGCTCCAAGCAGCAATGGACTTGGTGGTTAAAGTCCCTCTCCCGGACTACCACCCGGTCAGAGTCCCAAACAGTTGGCACCAAACCACCTAAAACCCGATTGGGACGCCTCCAAAACCGGTCAGAACCGGGTCACGGACCGGTCGGTGTTTCAAACCGTAAATATCTGCTGAATTTTTCGGACTAAAACGTTCCAATTCGTTGACACTTCTGGAGGAGTCCGTTAGAACGAATCCAGAGGAGAGAACTGGCATAAAGAACTTTCTATCTTTCGACAAGAGATAAATAGGACTTTTCTATACCTATTCATCATCGATTGGCAACTCATGCCACTGAGCAGTTCCAAGGCTGGAATTGCCTCAAGTAGCAGACGAGAAAACTTTTCGTCACGGAAGATTCGTCACGGAAGATTCGTCACGGAAGATTCGTCACGGAAGATTCGTCACGGAA
>PBTE01000031.1 GCA_002726515.1 Planctomycetaceae bacterium
AACGAGGGACTTGGCAATAACGCCTTCTACCGGAATGATTGAAGGATGGGATATTTGACGTAAGCGAACCGAAAGCCGCCGCAGGTGGGGATTGCTATGGAGCGGAAAATAGTTGCACATCAGCATCGGTTTTAGGCGGATTGCCGGTTGTGGATCAAATCCGAGTGGGCCGTATCCTGTTCGATCCAGCGAACCAAAGAATGATTCCCGAAGAAGCAACCCCTGAAGAATCGATGCAGGGCATTGAAACCCAGCTGACCCATGTGTGGATGGTCCGCACCTTCATCAAACATAGCGAAGAAGCTGGGGAGGATGACGAGTTAGTGGAAGTCTACCGCGCCCTCTATGATTTTATGCTTTCTTTGGGAGGACCTGCCCGGTCGAACGACGCCCAGGGATACTTGACGCAGGCTCGCAAAAAATTCTCGAAGTTATACCGTGCCAAAGATTTGTTTGTGGAGATTCAGCCCGAGATTGCGGCGCATACTAACTTTCAAATGGCGGCGCACTCCCTCTCGGCCGCCGTCGACAGGATCGGACAGATTTTAGGGGTGGGAAAAAAAAGATGACCACTTCGGGAAGCAGGTCCGTGTCACCGTGTCGTTGATTCGGGCTGGCAGTCCAGCGTTGTTGGTTTTTAACGATTGTTGAGCTATTGGATTTCAGAGCAGCGATGAGAGATCAGCCTTGAGTCGCCTCAATCGATTGAGAGCAATGTTTATCCTTGAGCTCTGTCAACCCTTGTGGTGAACGGGGTCCAGTAATGCATGCAGCCTTGATTATCATTACGCTTTTGTCTGCAGAGCCGTCTATCACGCAGTTCGAATTGTTAAAGACATTTCGCGACGAGTTTGTTGCGATCACACCAGGTGAGGGCAGGTATCCGGCAGAGGTAACCATGGGCCGGTCGGAAGGAGGCCAAGCGAGTGAGCGACCAATCCATCGGGTCAGATTGGCTCTGCCTTTTGCCATTGCCAGATACGAGGTGACTCAAAACTTGTGGGAGTCTGTCATGGGTTCCAATCCATCGAGATGGAAAGGACCTCGTAACTCTTGTGAAAATTTTTCGTACGATGAGGCTCAGCAGTTCTGTCGTCAAGTCACGACGCTGATGAGGTCTGTCCAATTGGTCCAGCTGAATCAGCTCGTGCGTTTGCCAACTGAAGCAGAGTGGGAATATGCCGCGCGGGCTGGCACCACTTCCGTTTATTCATTTGGTGACGATCCCCGGAAACTCGACGAGTACGGCTGGCATACGGGAAATGCCGCGGGGAATGATCCTCCAGTGGGAGCGAAGAAGCCGAACCCCTGGGGGCTACACGACATGCATGGTTATCTCTGGGAATGGTGCGCCGATGCCTGGCACGATGATTACCAAGGTTCACCCGTCGATGCTACCGCTTGGAATCAGGGAGGTGATGCGCTGCGAAGGGTGCTTCGGGGTGGGAGTTGGAAGGACAAGCCAGAACAGCTTACAAGCTCTTTCCGGCGTGCAGCCGACAAGTCGACACGAGATGATGCCGTCGGCCTGCGGTGTGTTTTGGCGAAGGAATAACAGCCGTGTCAAGCGTGTCTTCGTCAGGGGCCGTGTTCGTGGCGGACAATTACAACCGGTTGAGAGGAGCCCTCACGGCCTTCATGAATTTGCGGATATCGGAGCGGCACGCTCTACACACTCTCGGGGTGTGGTGACCGGTTTAGAAATCTACCAAACCCGTGGCAGACCATTTGGTGTATCAGTATCAATTGCCCTCCCGTTTTTTTCCGGGTCTCAGGTTTCCCGCACCAATCCGAACCAGTCGATCTGTTTGCGGGGACAGAAAGTCAACGAGTGGGAAGAACAATAGGGTTCCAGCCAGTCACGAATTTTCTTTAATCCCACCGGTTCCGTTCCCTGGGGCATCATCATCACCCTTTCCCGTTCGATTTCTGGAAACTCCGTCAGGTAATTTTCAACGGTGAAGCAGTCTTCCTTGGAATTGATAACAAACTTAACCTGATAGTCATGGCAACTGATCAGGTCTCGGATGACTTCTGGTGCATGTCGAGTTTGTTCATGTCGCTGGTGCCAGGAGGACTCGTTGGTTGGGGAAGGTGCCGAACTGAAAAATTTGGGACTGATCGACATAAGATTGCATTTTATAGGTAAGAAGAGAGTTCCGGCGGTTTCAACAGTGACAAATTTTCCGGCCTGATCGAGGGCCTCGCAGAGCGGAATTAATTCGGCAGAAAGCATCGGTTCACCACCAGTGACCACGACCTGCTCGCAGTCGAACGAAAATGTCCGTTCCAGAACCTCATTCACAGAAAGATCTTTTCCGGTGGGGTTCCACGAGGTGTAAGGTGAATCACAGAACCAGCAGCGCAGATTACAACTGGCGGTGCGGACAAAAACACTTTCTGACCCGGTGAGACGGCCTTCACCCTGCAGCGATTGGTAGATTTCAGCGATTCTCATGAAGTGCCGGACAGGAAAAGGACCAAGCTCTCTCACACCCGTAAAATGATTTCTCGTGGAGCAGTGCCGGGAGGCTTTTGAAATGCCCAGTAGTCGCCCCTAGGCGGTCTGCCTGCATCTTGACACAATGAGTTGTCTTCCGAAAGGAGCTAGCCATGGAGGATCGATTTCGGGAGATGCTCGAAACGTTCGAAAATCATTTCCCCGGGCGGGACTACTTGATCGAGATTCATTGTCCTGAATTTACTTCGGTGTGTCCGAAAACCGGACAGCCCGATTTCGGAGCGCTGACCTTCATCTATACGCCCGGAATGAAGTGTGTAGAGTTGAAGAGTCTGAAGCTATATCTCCAGCAATTTCGTAACGAAGGGATCTTTTATGAACACGTCACGAATCGAATTCTGGACGATCTGGTTTCAGTTGTTCAACCGAAAAGGATGACGTTGGTAGCTAAATTCACGCCACGTGGTGGGATCACAACGACCGTAACAACAGTGTATGAGGATACCCATGGCAGATAATAATCCACAAGTGATCTTGAGTGGGTTTGCGGACGAAGCTGCGAATCACAAGACAGCGATCGAGCAGTTCTCAGCATTCGCTGCGATCGGATTGCAATATTACAGCGTTCGTTTCATTGACGTTGGTAAAGGGATCAAAAACGTCATGCAATTGACCAAGCCGGAGATCGCAAAAATCCGTCACTTGGAGGCCGAGTATGGATTAAATGTTTCGTCGCTCGGCTCACCCATCGGCAAAGTCAAACTACTTGACGTCGAAGATAAGACCCAAAATAAATACATTCCTTTCCGGCGTTACTTGTCGAAAGACGTACGTCGTGCATGCGATCTAGCGCATGCGTTTGAGACGAAGTTGATTCGCGGTTTTTCTTTCTACCATCCTCGGGGTGAAGACCCATGGGATTACGTTTCGCAGACGGTGGACCAGTTGGGGGAAATCGCAGAGGCCTGTCATCGCAGCGACCTGACGTTTGGACTGGAAGTCGAGGCGAACCTGGTTGGGCAAAACGGTTGTTTGTTGCGGGAGATACAACGGCAAGTGAATCATCCCGCTTTGCTATTGATTTATGATGCTGCGAACCTTCTCGGTCAGGGATATACAACAGCCGAATCTTACGAACACTACCTGGCGATGAAGACAGGAATAGGCTGGTTGCACATCAAAGACTACGTCGAGTCTGCACGCAGTGGTCGCAAGGGTTATGTGGACGAAGGAGCATTGACACAATTTGTGCCGGCCGACGAGGGCCAGGGAATTCACGAACTTGTGTTACGCGATTTTCGGCAATCGATACGAAAGCTCGACAGGAAACTCAAACGCCGAGGGATTGCCGGTGTGTTTCTGGATTTGGAACCACACGTGAAGGGTGGCGGGCAATTCGGAGGTTTCAGCGGACCGGATGGTATGGGGGTTGCTTTGCGGGGGCTGTGCCGGGTTCTCGACTATTTGTCCATCGGTTACCACCTGCGGGACTTCAACGATGTGCTGGCGTCGAGAGGAGATTAACGCCGCGAACAATTGGAATTTTCAGATTCCAAAATTCCGGACGAAAGTTGCGCAGCGTTTGTTTCAACCCGGAGTCTTCCGACGGGAGTTCGAGGAATTTGAAGGTTAGAGGCTAACGACCCTGCTAACGTCAGATTGCAGTTTCGTTACTTGCAAAGAGAATGTCCGGGGAACCCTGTCGCGCGCATTTCAACTGCCGACAGCGTTCTACCACTTGCCTTTTGGAAGGAAGCGATGCTACAGGCTTGCATCGGCCGGCGCCGTAGTGTGCCTGGCCAAGCACGCTCCGGTTTCGGACACCCTTCCGGTCTCCTTGTTTTTCGACAGAGCAACTCGAGTTTCTCAAGGGGAAAACGTCCTAGCTTGGATGCCCTTTTTTTGATGGCGGCACAATTTTCGGGAGAACAGACAGTCTGTCCGCTGGAGTCGCTTGACGGTCTCTTCTGCACTACCGGCACTCCAGAAAAACAAATCAAGACAAGGCCGTGTTATCAAAGGAAATGCGGAGTACCTAGCCTTGTTTGTCATAATAGGGGGCCAGGCTACGAATCATCTAGTTAGGAAAGGGGTCTTTTACGGCAAATCTGCGGCTTCGGAAATTTCAACTGTAATTATGTGCCGGTTATGTCGATTACCGAGATGCAATCTGAATTACGGGTTTTGCAGAGAAACCTTGTCGGGGAGAAAGTCCGCCCCGAAGAAGTGTCCGGCACGAGTTTGAAGCGATGCGGGTATCCGCTTGTGCCCCTTTAATGATTGTGGGCCGG
Source organism: Planctomycetaceae bacterium (assembly GCA_002726515.1). Lineage (GTDB taxonomy): Bacteria > Planctomycetota > Planctomycetia > Pirellulales > Pirellulaceae. The sequence goes on from PBTE01000031.1 coordinate 4,753, forward strand.
ATGCTCTTAAAGGTCGTTGGTAGCACGTGTTAACGGCAATGAGGTGTCAAAGGAGTGCAGACCTGGCGCGGAAAGCATTTTCGTGACACGACATCGTTTTGTACGTACTATAGTTTGTTTACTGCCGTCGCTCAGACGTTTTCCGGCGACGATAGTTGTAAGAGTTGGAACCAGGAACGAGGCACTTTTAGGTTAGAAGTTCGAGCAGGGTGAAGTTGAAGGGGGGAATAAGTCCTTCGGCGGTGGCCTCAATCGGACAACCAGGGTAGGCAACCATGGCACGTAAAGACGCGATTGAAAACATGAAAGAAATATTGCTCAAGCGGCGCGATGCGCTGCGCAAGGCGCTGGCAGGTGACTTGAGCATGTTGAAGGAGTTGAACGAGCAAACGGGTGGCGACGAAGTAGATGCCGCGTTGGATGCTGCCCAGAATGAACTCAGTTCTCAGTTGGCGGAAGTTGAGAGTCGCGAACTTTCGCAAATTGAGGTTGCGCTAGAACGCATGCGCGGTGGTAGTTATGGAATTTGTGAGGGCTGCAACACCAATATTCTATTGGCAAGGCTGCAAGCTCTGCCTTATGCCACTTGCTGCATCGAATGCCAGCGAGAGATGGAAAAAACGGGAGAAATTCCTGGTGGCGGTGACGACTGGGGACGCGTTGTAGATGTGGGATCCGGCGACACCGACCTACTCATGGGCGACATCGAGCTCGACGTTTCTTAGAACGCGTACGGAATCGCCGATTTCCAGCATATATCAAGAACTTCCGGGTCTATGAAGATTTCGGAAGTTCTTGGCATGTTGGAGAGCAGGTGTTGAATAGCCGACTGTTTCCCTGTTTCTGAAGATCACACCGCTGGACAAATCAAAACAGGATCTCTCCACGATTTTTTGTGTTCCGTTGTGATTGTGGTATTTTAGATACCCACATCGCGACACCGATCCATAGGAAATGACTTCGGATTGGATTCACGACGAGACCAAGGAGCGGCGCATGTTCTGGCCATTCTGTACTCGAAACTTGAAGAATCTTTCAGCCAGTCTCTCCCTCTGCTTATTTCTGCTTTTGCCGACTCCTCTGGTTGCCCAATTGGTAACGACCGTGATGAATTCGGCTGAGCGTGAAAAAGCTTTTGAACAGCTAGCTGATCAAGTTGCCGACTTGGAACTCCAAGGGAACTTGCTGCGGCAAGTCGTCAAATTGGTCCAACCCTCGGTCGTACACATCGACGCTGAAAAAACAGCGCGCAGTCCAGATCGTTACGGGCGCGGCAGTCACGTGGAAGAGGCTGGATCCGGATTGATCTTTGCCTACCAGGGTCAGCCTTATATTGCCACGAATCGACATGTGGTGAAAGACGCCGAGTATCACAACATTACGATTGAATTGGCCGACGGTCGCAGGTTTCACCCCACGACGATCTGGGATGATCCGCCCACAGACATTGCGGTCATTCAAATTGCTGCCACGAATTTGGTGACGTCGCGTACAGGGAACAGCGACCAGTTGGACATTGGCGATTTTGTCTTAGCAGTGGGCAGTCCTTTTGGATTGAGCCGTTCGGTGACCTTTGGCATTGTGAGTGCCAAAAGTCGACGGGATCTGGAGTTGGGTGAAGAGAATGTGCAGTTTCAGGATTTCATTCAGACGGATGCAGCCATTAATCCCGGCAATAGCGGTGGGCCCCTTGTCAATTTGCGGGGCGAGGTCGTAGGCATTAACACGGCGATTGCAAGTAATTCGGGTGGCAATGACGGGATTGGATTTGCTATTCCAATGAAGATGGTCGTAGATATTTCGAACCAGTTGATTGAGAATAATGGAAAAGTTGTGCGGGCCTTTTTGGGAGTTCATCTGGATCGGAATTTTACTCCGGTCGAAGCCGCGCAATTTGGACTGTCACATCCTTATGGAGCTCGGGTTACGCGTATTACCGATGATTCTCCTGCTGCCGCTGCCAAGCTGGAAAAGGACGACATCATTGTGGGTTTCAACGGCGTTACCATCGAAGACGACGGGCACCTCATCAACACAGTCGGTCTGACACAGATCGACGAGAAGGTGGAAATCAAAGTTTTGCGAAATGGCAAGTCGGTGATCCTGAAGGCTCAGGTCACGGTTCGCAGAAATTGATCCAATTGAACGGCGGAACTTCTGAGATGCGATCTTTGTAACGGGTCTGATCACCAGGCCTTCTTGGGATTTACGAGGTTGATTTGCGCAAACTGCTCAAAATAGTCTGCACAGGAGGAGAGATACCACCCAACTCAACCGACCTCGGCGAGTCCGCGGATGAGGCAGTCGGTCACGGCGCTCACATCGATTTCCGTGGCCACCTCCATATTGGGTCGCCAGACAGGAGTGAGGCGTCGGTCAAAGACCGTGGCTCCCGTTGTCAAATCGCCGCTTGTTTCGACGTCACCAGCCATTTCTGTTGTTTGAAATAGTTCTGGATGCAAGGCTGCGAACAACGTCACGACGTCGTGTAAATGGATGCTCTCCTGTCCTTTCTGGCGATATGCTCGGAAGAAGAAAGGGATGATTTTCCCGAGAAATTCCCCCACAGACGTTCCTCGCTTTGGCAGATGATTCAGAAAATCGAGAGTCAGGGTAAGCTGTTGCGTCACATCCAAAGGGACGAGTGTTTTTGTGGTGCGTGAGCGAAACACTGCGCGCGCACTCTCGGGGTCGTTGAACATGTTGAATTCAGCGGCCGGATTGACATTACCGGAGGCCGTCACTGTTCCACCTGAAATGATGATACGGTCGACGAGGGATGCCAGTTCCGGGTCGCGCTGAAAGGCTGCAGCTACATTCGTTAGCGGCCCCAGCGTGATGATGGTGACTTCGTCAGGGGCGGCGCGCACCGTGTCGCAAATCAGTTTTTCCGACGGGTGCAGGTGGTGCAAGTCGGAAACGCGGAAACCGGAGTTCCCCAATCCATCATGCCCGTGAAATTGTTTTGCGTCCGTTCGTGGTAGGTGATGAAGGCTGGCCTCACCCAGACGGGGATAACGTGGCGGATCAATTTGCTCGAGGATGACATGTGCGTTGCGACTCGCCTGTTGTGGTGAAACGTTTCCTCCTGTCGCTGTAATTGCCAGCACTTCAAACCGGGGCTCGTAAAGCGCAAGGCAAAGAGCGACCGCGTCGTCAATCCCGGGATCACAGTCGATTATTACCTTCCTGGCCATTGTTTTATGTCCCTTGAGGTGTGAAAGGTGATCGCGTGCCCCGGGCACAGCTGTAGGAAAAAGTTCGACTGTGGCACACACCGCGGTACCAGAACGCTCTAGAACTCGAAGACATCCAGATTCTAAGGCGTGCCACAGCAGTTAACAAGTCAAGATAGAAAGCACTTTGCGTTACGTAATACGGTAAGAAGGTCTTCACTTTTCGCGACCTAAACCGCACGGTACAATCGGTTCTAGGCCGTAACTGGTGGACTTGGGAACATGTCGTTCGATTTTGGAGTTTTTCATTTGTCTGGCTTTCTGGTGGGAGAGGCTTCCAGTGATTGAAAGTGTGCTTGAGAACCTGTCCGGCGGTTACGATTTGTCAATGGACGAGATGACGCGCGCCATGGATGCGATCATGTCCGGTTCCTGTTCGGATTCAGAAATTGCCAGTTTTTTACTGGGCTTGAATGCGAAAGGTGAAACTGTAGATGAAGTAGCTGGTGCCGCTCAGGCCATGCGTCAACACATGCAGCCCATTCGCTCGCAACGAGAAGGTTTGTTGGACACTTGCGGAACGGGTGGTGGCGGGGCCCGAACGTTTAACATCAGTACGGCCGCCGCTTTTGTCGTGGCAGCCGCGGGTGTTCCAGTCGCCAAGCATGGCAATCGTGCTGTGACGAGCCAGTCGGGGTCGAGTGATGTTTTGAGCGAGTTGGGATTCAATCTGATGGCGATGCCCGAACAGACGGAGAAAAGCTTGGAAGAGTTGGGGATTTGTTTTTGTTTTGCGCCTCTCATGCATCCTGCCATGAAGCATGTTGCAGAGATTCGCAAAAAATTGGGTGTGCGGACGATTTTTAATCTGATAGGGCCGCTCTGTAATCCAGCGGGGGCGAGCTATCAGTTACTGGGAGTGGGTCGGCCCGAACTCCGTCCCTTACTGGCACGGGCGTTGGCGAAGCTGGGCACACAACGAGCTGTGGTAGTGCATGGTGAGCAGATCATGGACGAAGTGTCGCTGATGGGGATTACCGAGGCAACGGAAGTGGGACCTGACAGTCTGCATGATTTCACGTGGCATCCCCGGGACTTTGGCATGCAGCCCTGCGATCTTCAGGCCCTGGTGGTAGAAGGTCCCGGGCAAAGCGCAAAAATTTTGCGAGGGATTTTTGGGGGCGACCGGGGGCCAACACGGGATATCGTGGTGATCAATGCGGCTGCTGCGCTGTGGACCGCGCATCACCGTGATTCGCTCGAGGAATGTATGCAGTCCGCCATCAGCGCTCTCGATGAAGGGCATGCTGGTGAAATTCTGGAACGGTTCATCAAGTTGTCCAACGCATGTTGAATCGGGCAACTCTAAGACTAGTACTGTTTATCTCGTGCGCCCACGCCCTAGTTCATGTTTACGAGCTCTCGTTGCCAAGTGTGGAACAAGAATTGACGGCTGAATTTACAGCCTCGAAAGAGTCCGATGACCCGCGGGAAAATAAGGTCAATTCTTCGAACCAGAATGACCAGAAGAGAATGTCAGGTTTGCTGGGATCGTGCTGGCGACTTCCGTGGGGTTTTGGAGCGTTGCTGGCGGGTTGGCTGGTCGACCGATTTGGATCCCATCGCATGTTGGCCGTCTACCTGGTGGGTTGTGCTCTCACCTGTGCGCTGGTGGCAGTGGTGCAAACCGTCCCACTTGTTTTCGTTGCCATGTTCAGTATGGGGGCTTTTGCTTCAATCTATCATCCAGCCGGGCTGGCGCTGATTTCTCATTCCACGACTCCCGAGAACCGATCTTATGCGTTAGGAATTCACGGTATCTTTGGCTCTATGGGAATTGGTGGAGCTCCGCTCCTGGCCGGAGCCATATTATCTTGGGGAATGGCTTGGCGTGAATATTACCTGGTATTGGCTGTGCCGGGGTTGCTACTCGGGATGCTCTTTGCCTCTAAGGGACGAAGAGATTACGACAAAGTTGTGGAGGATCCGTCAGCCAATTTCGAAGAGTCCGGTCAAGCTGATTGGGCCAGCTACTTTGTGCTCACCTTCGTGGCGATGTTATGTGGGATCTTGTATTCTGCCTTTTTGCATTTTTTGCCGCGCTATTTGACAAATATGGAATGGACAGGCACCACCCTGTTAGAGCCAGGCCGATTCAAGTTCTTTGCAGGTGCGATTCTACTTGTCGGTTGCTTCGGACAGTACTTATCAGGTTCAATTGCCTGTGTCCGCATTCTTGAAAAACAGTTAGCCTGCATTGTTTTATTACAGGTCCCCTGTCTCCTGGGAATGGGACTGGCTACCGGACCTTTGAGGCTTTTGGCGGCCAGTTGTTTTGCCTTTATCCACTTCATGAATCAACCGATTTATAACAGTCTGGTCGCTAAATACACTCCGCGCAGAAGGCGCAGCCTGTCTTACGGATTCAGCTTTGCAGTAGGCCTGGGTGTAGGAGGGTTGGGAACTGCCGTGGCTGGAACTATTCAGTCAGACTTGCTCTTCTACTTTGGTCTGGCTTGTATTTGCCTGCTGGCGGCGGGCCTGTGTGGAGTTTTG
>PBTE01000032.1 GCA_002726515.1 Planctomycetaceae bacterium
AGAAAGAGAATCCGGCACCGGAACTAGGGAATCCGGAACTAGGGAATCCGGAACTAGGGAATCCGGAACCCTAGGGCCTGTCCCTGTCGGATCCCTTACGCCGTTTTCCGACAGGACCGAGTACCTCTAGTTCTGTCGTGGGTGGCACAATTGGCGTTTCCGGCGCTGGATGCCATGAAATCTCGGAACAGGCCTTCCGGTTGCTGCCTGCCAATACCCCGCGAGATGCAACTGACTGTGGGCGATGTTGTGCCCCTGGATTTTGACTTCATGGACTCAATCGATCGAGTTTCCCAACGAATGTAGGAATTCGAGGGAGTAGATGCCGGCATTGTGTCCGTCACTGAATTCAATACAGTAGGCGTAGTTTCCTATCGGGTTCATCGCCGAAATGGTAAGCGGCAAGGTTTCCGCGGGTGAGAGAATTGGCAACACGGCCGCCGGTTCTTTACTTTTATTTTGTCTCTTTTCACGGCAAGTCGCGCAGGGACAGCTTTCACGCAATGCGCGGGCTGAGCATTCACGCTGCTCGCCATTGCTCCACTGGATCCGCAGCTGATTTCCACCCAGCAGCTCAAGTTGTGTGGGATGCATGCAATTCGCTCGCTGTGAGGATGGTGAAATCCCGAAGTGTCACCCCAGTATACAGGGTTTTCCCGGTTGCCAGAACGTGTCACCGCCTGCGTTGTTTCGAGAAACATTTGGTCTGTTGGCGTTTCCCAGACATACCGGGTCTGCAACCCTCGTGCAGGGTGCGGAAAATTTGTCATAGTGGATACGTTCCATGGTGTACCCACGGCGAACAACTGCACTGAATCGGGTCGGTGGATTGGCACTGAATCCAGCGCTGAGTCCAGGCGCAGCCTGGCCTGCCATCTTGAAAAGCTGGTTTCGACATGTGTGGGGCCGACGACTGATCGCTGATTGAAAATAGGGCAGAGAACGTCATTGTCAGCCGACGAGGATCAGCAGTAAACAGAAGGTTTATTACGAGCTGCAAAATCATGAACAGTAATTTTTCAGGTCGAATTCTTCATCTTCGCCATTTTTCTAGAGGGACACACCTCAGGCCCAGGCCGAGGGGATTTTTTGGGGGCGGGGGCTCTACGGGACTTCAGATCACAGCCGAGTGATCTGCTTTGTGCTCTCACCTTTCGTCAAGGAAGCGTTTGCCTTTGCTTTCGAAACGAGGTAGTGACCCGATAGGCACGCAGCGCACATCAACTTTCAGTCCCAGTCGCAGTTGCAGTTCCTTGGCGACGCGGTCCGGTAACTCCAGGCGGTCTTCGATTTCCACTGATAAAGAGTCCATTTCACCCGACCTGTGGGCCGTCATTCGATACTCGGCGATTTCCGAAAAACTGTGAAGAATCTGTTCCACGGAACTTGGGAAGACATTCACGCCTCGGATGATCATCATGTCGTCCGCTCGACCGAGGATGCCCTCCTCCAGCAGCACGAAACGGCAGCCACCGGTAGACGACCATCTCGGTCGGACCAGATCGCCCGTGCGATAACGCAGTACGGGACTGCCAGTTCGCCCGAGGGTTGTCAGGACTAGTTCCGAAAGTTCGCCGTCAAGAGCATGTTGTCCCGTTTCAACGGACAAGAATTCAGCAATGAATTCTGCTTCGTTAACGTGGAGTCCACTCCGGGCGTTGTCAGAATATCCCCAGGGTCCCACTTCGGTTGCGCCACCGTGATCGATCAACTCCGCGTCCCAGAGGGCTTCGATGCGCTGGCGGATGTTCGAAACGGATCCCCCCGGCTCGCCTGCGACAATGATGCGACGGATATCCAGGGATGCCACGTCGAGTTGGTGATCGTTTCCGACTTCGGCCAGGTGCAAAGCGTAGCTGGGGGTACAGAACAGTACGGTCACCCGGCTACTTCTCATCAACTCCAGTCGTGCCAGAGTGCTCATTCCGCCCCCTGGTACAGCCAGACAGCCGCGGAAAGTCGCAGCGTCGTGCGCGCTCCAGAAACCGATGAATGGGCCGAACGAAAAGGCGAGAAACACTCGGTCTTCAGGACTCAAACCGGCCGTATCGAGAACGAATTGCCACAGTCGGATCCACCAAGCCCAATCTTCTGCCGTATCTAACACGACAAAGGGGCGTCCACGAGTGCCGGAGGTGCGGTGAAATCGAGTATAGTGCTTCACCGGAAATGTCAGGTTGGCCGCAAAGTCATTCCCCGGATCAGAGCGGTGCAATTCTTCTTTGAGGGTAAAGGGCATCTCGCGGAGGGAATCCAGGTCGGAAAGTGGTAAGCTCAAGTCGGCAAGTTTCTCACTGTAGAAACGGTTCTGGGGCAAGATCGATGTAAGGAGCTTGTTGAGCTTTACCAACTGATGCTTGTGTAACTCGTCCGTGTCGAGACGCTCTAAACGTCGACGTTCCTCGAATCCTGCAATAGCCATATTAGATTTTGTTTCAAAACCCCTTGCCTGGGCTCATGGGTAGGTAACGATTGGATAAAGAACATTTTATCATGCCACCGAAGGCCTTGTGGTTTGCTGGAAGTCAGAACAGACATGATGTAGTCCTTTGAATCAACCCATGAGGCGCGCGGAAAAGTCCCGGAGTCTCCGTTAGGCGGGGCTGCGGTTTGCTAGGCGTAGAAATATGGTTGGAATCAGTTTTCAGGGATGATTCGTAAGTCGAAAGCGTGACACTTTTTTGCCTGCCGTGGCAAGAGGGGAGGTTTGGCACTATTTAGCCAATGCGTCTCAGGCACGGAATAGCAGTTTTCAAGCAGATCCTGGCATCACACGAATTCCTGCAACACGGCGGTGGTAACCGCTGAAGGGGAGTGATTCTGGATCCACGGTCTTACTTGGCACGGGTTGATCGATGTGCGATGATGGAAAGCTCAAAGAAAGATTTTGTATTGCGGAAGGTATTCGATGGCGGTGACAGACTCATCGGGTTTGCGGGTCGGTCGGTCGAACTTGGGGTACGTCGTGTTCGTGTTCGGCCGGGGCACCATGTTGGAGAGTTCTGCTCTGCATGATTTTGCTATGAAGTGCCTCGACAGTGAAAATTGCACTTTGGCCATCGATCTCATGGAATGCGAGTATCTTGACAGCACATTTTTGGGATGCCTGGTCGATTTGAACCGGTGCTTCAGACGTGACAAGAGGGATCGATACCAAATCATTGCGGACGTGGCGTGCAGCCAGCGCTTATTCGCGGCGACGCAGCTGCAAAAAGTTTTGCCTGTTTCTGATCGACCTCAACAGACAATTGCCGATTGCGTCGAATTACCATCGAGCCAACTCGAACGCAAGGAATTCGGCCGGCACGTGATGGAGTGTCATCGTCGCTTGGCCGAACTGGGCGGGCCAAACCAGGTGGTGTTTGAGCGCATTGCCAAGCAGCTTGCCGGGGAATTGGAAGATCTGTAACGGGATTCAGCGCTGCTTGGGCGCTGGTAGAATTTTAGGGGGCTTGGGGGTTGTAGTGACTGGGCCCAACGCAGAGCCTGCCCCGGTCATTGTTTTCCAGCCGGCGGGGATTCGCAAGTTTCAAGTCTTTGTATGTGGAGCGTCTGGATGGCCGTACTTTTCTGTGGATAAGTGGAAATGGTGTGTTACGATTTCTGAAACCGCTCGCCTCGCAAAATACCGCCACATGGTGACTTTTTGAGCAAGTGTGAACTCCGTGCAGTACAGAATGTCAACAGGCCCCGGAACTTTGTCATGTCACGCCAGCTGATTTTGATTTTAGCCGCGTTGATTTCCCTGTTTTCCGACGCGTCGGCTCAGGATTGGGCCAACAAAGTGTTTCCCGTGAGGAATCATGATTTCGGCTCGGTTGCCAGGAATACGAAGGCTGAGTTCGTGTTTGAGATTGAGAATCCCTACGCCGTGGATTTACACATTGCATCGGTTAGGACAAGCTGCGGTTGTACCACTCCCAAGATCTTGAAAGACACACTGACGACCTATGAGAAGGGTGGGATTTTAGCCGTCTACCACACGGAAGCCTTTTCGGGGAGTCGCCATGCCACCTTGACGGTGATTTTCGACAAGCCGCAATATGCCGAGGTCCAGTTGAACATCAAGGGGAACATTCGCACCGACTTTGAAATCAAACCGGGGTCGATCATGTTCGGGGCTGTTGACTCGGGCCAGGAAGTAGAAAAACGAGTCCTCATCCAATACCGGGGCACACAGAATTGGCAGCTGGCCGAAGTTCGCGGCGCGCCGTCGTTCGTAGATGTCCAGGTCCTACCCACTGACCAGCCTGTTCCTGGTTATGAAGTCATTGCGCGGTTAAAGAAAGATGCTCCGTTCGGATTTTTCCAAGACCACTTGACCCTGGTGACAAATGATTCAGCTTCCTCCCACCTGCAGTTGCGCATTGATGGGCGGGTCGTGCCTCCCGTGACCCTGAGTCCTGCGGCCCTGTTCATGGGTGTGGTTCAACCCAACCAGGTTGTGACGAAGAAAATCGTGGTGCGATCCAAGCAGCCCTTCCGCATCCTTTCCATTGAGCCCCGCGAAGGTGCTTTCGAATATGTTTTCAGTGACAAGGCCAAGAAACTGCACATGGTTTCGATCACGTTTACTGCGGGTGAAAAGACAGCGAAAGTTGTCGAAACGATTAAAATCGTGACCGATTTGGACGGTGGTGTTTCGGCAACTTGCCAGGCCTCCGCAGCCGTCATTGAATCGGTGGCCAGAAAATAAAATCCCTTCGCTTCTCCTAGCCGGACGGAAGATCCTGCGCTGATGTTTCGATCACGTCGTTCAACGGCTTGACGCGTAATGTTCTTTCGAAAGCGCGATAAAGCCGATCGGTCGATGTGGGAACTCCCGTTATCTTTTTGTATCCGAAGTAGAGCGTGGGTAACTTGTCACCACTGTCTTTCAGTAGTTGGATGCTGTCTTGGACCAGGTCCAGGACTTCCGGATCCTTCAACTCGGTTTCCAAGCGGTCCCTGCCGATAAGGTCTCCGGCATAATCGATTGCGTCCTGAAGAGATGGAATTTCTTTCTCGTCCTCCAGCATGTATTCATGGAACAAGGGGAAGGTTTTGGGAGCAGCATGCCAGACAGCCAGCGCCAGACGTGTATAGTGGCAGGAGAACTCATGAATTTTGTTGTTTTTCTGCACGTATTTGTTGCACTTTTTGTGGAGCGGCACAGGGCGCACAATGATGGCAATCTGATCTCCGTAGCGCTGACGGGCAGCGTCAATGAACGGGTGCAACTTTCGACAAATCGGGCATGTGTAACTCATGAACTCGAAGAGAATGTGGCGCGCATCGGAGTTTCCCAGTAAGGGTTGTTCGCCGACATTCATTTCAGGGACCCGGGCCAGGAGTTTGACGAATCTCTCGGGACGCACGACAGGTTTTAGCGCCAATATTTCTTCGAATTCCGATGCGTTGGAAGCAGTGGGAGTGTGTTCTTGTGGCGGCTTTGTTTTTTGGGGGGCTGGTGAGGTAGAACTTGCCGGGCCAGTCCCGCCAAGAGAGACGCTGCCCGGTTCTTCCAGTGAAGTTGAGACCGGTTGCCCCAAACCTGCCTCAGAGGGTGGCGGGCCAGTGAAGTCGTCGATTTCTGAGATTTCAAAAGTGGTGGCTGAAGAAAGCATCTGGCCAGTTACCAACAGGAGGATGCCCAGGCAGGTCATGCAACCCAGCAGGGTCAGACGCAGACGATCGAACCCTCCGGTCACGGAGACCTGGGATAGTGGACCAACCGTCGGGGCTACGGCGGATGCTTGCCCCATTCCCAGAACATGGCCGCCCACATGACTGTCCGGTGAACCGGTGCAGCGGGGACGAAGTGGAAGGTTTCGCAATACGATGAAGGCGATGACCAGTCCACAAGAATGGATCAGCAAACAGTAAAGACAGAACTTTCCCAGGTAGAATTGCAGACCTGAGAACCACAGTCCGGCTCCCAGGGCCACGAGTACCAGAGGGGTTAATAACCACCAGCCAAGTTGACAGACGAAAGGTTTTGACACCCGTGTGACCAGCCAGCTGAACGAAAAGATGAGGGCATAGATCAGCAGTCCGACAAAACTGACCGGAATGTTGAACCACTTCGACCAACGACTCGATAACAGGGCGCCACAATCGAATCCTTCCATACTGCAGCCTGGTACGCTGCCACCGCCATAAGAATGCCAGGTGAGAAAGGTTCCCAGCCCCACTGCACAGAGTGCGGTGCCTCTTACGGCCCAGATGGCCAGCGATGACGGCTTGACTGGAGTTTGGTAAGGTCGAAGTGACATGTCGAAAACTGGTTGAAATCGTCAACCAGTCGGAGCCTCCTATTGGAGATGCACACGGGATGCTTCACAAATCACAGCGTTCCACCATGCAACTTTCTTTAGCACGGTCCGTTTCTCCATTATACAATAACTGAAATTGATTTTTTCTTCCCGGTCCTGTTGCTTGTTTGTTGGTCTGATGTCGTCGGGATGTTTGTTGTGAGGAAACACCTACAGCGGTTCCTGGCGTTTTTGACCGGCTCGATCCCCAAGATTTCCATAACGGTGATAATCGATACAAACACTCTGCTCTTGTAAGTACCACAGGAGTTCGATGCGCCCGTGAAAGAACACGTTGTGATGAGCCACGTAGTGCCCTGACGCGGCGACGGCGTCAAAGATGCTTTGAGGTACACGGTTTCTGGAGGCATAGCGCACCCGGTCGGTTTGTCCCGTAAGGATCACGCGAGCCAGCGCCTCGTCGGTCTCTTCGACAAACTCAATCGACCCCGCCCATTCCCCCGTCCATGCGTCTAATTGATCGACGACCGATGAACTCCAGGTGGGTGGCAAGCTGACGGTGATTCTACAGTCCAGGGACTTCGCAGCGCAAACTCGCGCAATAATTTCGAAGAACGTGTCTTTCGGGTGAATTCGAATGCGAAGCTCTCGGACGGGAAAATATCGGCGAAGATTGTCCTGTCCTACGAGCCTCTGATGGTCGTGGGACAACCCAAATTCCTCACGGGCATGCCAGTCGTAGCTGGCGATGGCCATGAGTGTGCGCTGTACCTCCTGCGGGGGAAACCTGCCACCTTGTTTCTGCAATTGACGCAGATGCTGCGCGAGCGCGTTCAGGTACGGATTCCGGACTTCTGTTTTGACTTGGGATGTGCCGCTCTCCTGAAACTCCATGAGCTGGGCCACGTAGTTGGGGCCACCAGCCTTGATACCTGGGCCGAATGCGGATTTGCCCATGCCCCCGAAAGGCTGGCGTAACACGATGGCACCGGTGGTGGACCGATTGACGTACAAATTTCCTGCTTTGATGCTGTGTTGCCAGAGTTTTTGTTCACGTTTATCCAGGCTTTCCAGACCGGATGTCAGACCGTAACCGGTGGCGTTGACCAGATCGATCGCTTGCTGCAAGTCCTTTGCTTTCATGACTCCCAACAGCGGCCCGAAAAATTCGGTGTTGTGGGTAAAACTTCCGGGCCGGACTCCCCATTTCACGCCAGGTGAAAAGATCGCGGGGTTGTGTTGTTTTTGTTCAGGCAGCAGGGCCCACGACTCTCCGGATTCCAACTCCTTCAAGCCTTGCAATAAGGCACCGGATGGAGGCCGAATCAGGGGTCCCACCCTCGTTGTCAAATCCCAGGCAGATCCCACGGGCAGACTGCTGACTGCATCTCGCAGTGCTTGTTGAAATTTCACGTCATCGTAGATTTCTTCTTCCAGAACAAGAAGAGAAGTGGCTGAACATTTTTGGCCGCTATGGCTGAAAGCGGAATGGATCACGTGTTTGATGGCTTGATCCCGGTCTGCCAGCGATGTCACAACGGTGGCATTTTTCCCACCGGTTTCCGCCAATAGATTCAAGTCAGGTTTTTGACTCAACATCGTGTACGCCGTTTCCGTTCCGCCGGTCAATATGACAACATCCACCTCTGCATGTGACACCAGGAATTGACCCGCCTCAGCACCGGAGCAGGGAGTGAACTGCAAGGTTTTCTGCGAAACTCCCGCCCGCCAGAAACAGCGACAAAGTTCGTAAGCGATCAAAGCGGTGTCAGAAGCGGGCTTCAAGATGACAGTGTTGCCTGCCGCCAAAGCAGCAGAGATTCCTCCACAAGGGATGGCGATTGGAAAATTCCAGGGAGAGATCACTGCCACGAGCCCTTTTCCCCGAGCAAGCACGCCATCGAGTGATTGCAGGTAATGTGCGCTGCGGGGATAGAATTCGGCGAAATCAATCGCTTCGGAAACTTCGGGGTCAGATTCTAGAATGGTCTTTCCTGCTTCGGCGACTGCGGCCCCGATGAGGTCGCCGCGAGCCTGACGTAGTTGGGCCGCTACCCCGTCCAGAATCTTGGTGCGCTCGTCAGATTTTAAATTTCGCCAACCGTCCTCATCGCGCCGACCGCAATCCACGGCCTGTTGAATGTCATCGGCACTTGCCTCTCGAAATCGTGCCACGACGGTCTGATGTCGGGACGGATCGTAGGACTGCCGTAGGGGCCGATCATTCAGAATTTCAGTACCGTCGATGACCAGAGGAATTTCGACCGCGGAATTATCGCACCTGGTTTTCCATTGCTCAAGAATCTGGTTGGCCCACTGAATGTTGGCCGGTAGACAAAAGTCGGTATCAGGCTCGTTACGAAACCTTTGCCAATCATCTTGTTGGCGAGGGCTCACTGGCACGGCTAGAGCGCGGTTCTGCTGTCGGCGGGGATCTTCGCCCAACTGGCTGATTTCATCGCAGGAATCCAGAAAATTCTGTTCCAGCAGCTGCCAGTCTTCGCTATCGACTTGCAGATGAAATGCGTGTCGCAAAAAGTTCTTGGGACCGGTATTTTCGTCTAGGCGTCGAATCAGGTAGGAGATTGCGTTTACGAATTCTTGTTGTTTGCAAGCGGGAGCGTAAAGGAGCAGATTACGATTCAATTGAAACAAGGCTCTACGCTGGTGATTGGCCATGCCTTCCAGCATTTCAAGCTGTACCTGATCGAGTCCACCTGCTTCCCACGCGAGTACTAATCCGTAAGCTACGTCAAACAAGTTGTGGGAGGCAATTCCCAAACGGACTGCTTCCAGGTTTTCGGGTTTCATTCCCTCGTGCAACATCCGTTTGTAATTAGCATCAGTTTCGAGCTTCGTTTTGTAAGTGGCTTGAGGCCATCCGCGCAGAGAAGCTTCGCCCCGTTCCATTTCCATGTTGGCCCCTTTGACGACCCGAATCGTCACCGGTGCCCCTCCGCTGGCGATTCGTTGACGGGCCCAGGCATTGATTTGTTTCTGAATCACAAAAGAGTCCGGGATGTAGGCTTGCAGCGCGATTCCCGCTTCTACATCTTCCAACCCCGGACGATCCAGCGTTTGCATGAAGACCTTGGCCGTGATGTTCAGATCTCGATATTCTTCCAGATCGAGATAGACAAATTTGGCAACTTCCCGACCGTCAGCCCGCCGGAAGCGGACTTTACCCGAGTTGCGGTAAAGATGTTCCAACCGATTGGAGAGCACGGAAACGGAATGTTCTTCATCGAGGGACGAAATCTGAGAATAAATGGTCGAGATCTTGACGGAAATGACCTCGATTTCCGGCAACTGTAGTGCTTGCAGATAACCTTGAAGACGCCGACCAGCTTCTTCTTCTCCAAGCAGTGCCTCTCCCAAGAAATTTACATTCATTCTTACGCCTTCGTTGCGGCGACGACTCAGGTGTTGCGTCAACATTTCCTGCTCGGCAGGCAGGATAACGTTGGCGGTTTCCTGGTGCATTTTTTCTTTCACCAAAGGAACGGCGACACCAGGCAGATAACTACCAAACGATTGAAATCCTTTGAGCAGTGTGCGGTCGATCGGGCTGAAGAAACGTGGAATTCCCTGGACGTCCAGGATGTGGGTCAGCTGGTCGACAACGCGGGCGGGCACTCTTGAACGAAACGCCTGATCGGTCAGCTGTGCCAGTGTCGATTTGTCTTGAGGATTGTGGATCATGCGATCTAACTCTGCCTGCTGCCGTCGCTCCTGGGGGGTTTGTAAGTCGGAGGCGCGTTGCTGTAGAAAGCGTGCTAGAAAGATCGCCTTTTGGGGGAGTTCGGAGTAGAGCGAGTCAGAAGCGGGTTGGAAGTCGGCGAAGAGCTCACTCAGCGATTGTTCGATTTCGAGTTGAGATTGGTTTGCCGCCATCGTACGTATTCGAGTGTGCTGGGGAGAAACTGGCCCCTTCACGGTTACCTATCGCTCGATGCCGTATTCATCGATTTTACGATACAGTGTTGCACGGCCGATGCCCAGCAATTTGGCTGCTTCAGGAACGTTACCGCCACTGCGCTTCAACGATTCGTTAATGAGTTTGCGTTCCCAGTGGTCGATTCGTAGTGATTCCAAGTCGTTCGATCCGGCGTCACGCAATCCCAAATCGATTGCTTGGATCTGTTCCCCGTCAGCCATGACCACGGCACTGTCCACCACGTTTCGCAATTGCCGGACATTTCCGGGCCATTGGTAAGAAAGAAGTTTTTCTCGCGCGGCATCCGCGAGTTGCAGTTGAGGTCGGCCGTGCTGACGTTTGAAATGTTCCAGGAAGAAATCGAGTAGCAGGCTGATATCAGGTCCGCGTTCCCGGAGGGGTGGAATGTACAATTCGAAGACACTCAGCCGATAATAGAGATCTTCTCGAAATCGTTTTTCCTTAACAAATTCTCGCAGATCACGATTGGTAGCTGCGATCACTCGCACATCAACGGAAATCTCCTGGCTTGAACCGACCGGCTGAAACGGATGGCCCTCCAGGATTCTCAGGAGTTTTGCCTGGCCTTCCAGAGTCATTTCGCCAACTTCGTCGAGAAACAGGGTTCCTGAATCTGCTTGCTGGAACCATCCGATGTGGTCGTTGTCGGCGCCGGTGAATGCTCCCCTCTTGTGTCCAAACAACTGGCTCTCCATGAGTTCGGAAGGAATCGCTGCACAGTTTACCGCCAACAACGGGCGATCGGCCTGCGAACTGGCTTTATGGAGCGCTCGTGCAACAAGCTCTTTTCCTGAACCACTTTCTCCACGGATCAAAACACACCCGCTGGCTCGGGCCACACGCGAAATTTTTGCTTTGAGTTCGACCATCGGTTTGCTTTCACCGAGCAACTCGTTGGAATCGGCCGATTTATTGACGAGCCGGTTATGGTCGGCTTGCAAAATCGCTTGCTGCCAGGCCCGTACCAGGGCCGATGACAAAATATTTGCCAGAGAAACGGTGAACTCAAAATCGAGTTGTGGAAAACGACCGTGTTTCAGGTACACATGTACGGCACCCAAGGTCGCATCTTTATTGCAGAGAGGAACGCAGACTGCGTCCGCAAAATCGTCCAGGCTCTGACTGGAGTCCTCCGGTGGTTCGTCGGCAATCCATACTGCATGCCGTTTGTCGCACACCATGCGAGTCAGCGATTCGCTTAAGGAGAATCCCTCTCCCGGGTCTTGCGGTACAAAGTGCTTGGGTTTAAGTTCGCCCTCGTCGCTCAGCCAGAGGAAGCCTACAAGCGAAGCGTTTGTGCGTTCGTGCAGCAACTCCAAAGCGGTGCGGATTACGCGATCAGGTTCCGTGCTGCGAAGCAGCTTGAGACTTAACTGATACAAGAGCAAAAGGTCTCGGGCATGTTGTGATTCCTGAAGATCCGCCCACGCAATCAAGCCTGTATCGGTCGGATTGATGGGAGTATTCTTGACAATCGTCTGGGTGGCATGGGCTTCCGCCGGCGAGGTGGCCGTGATCGGTTGGGTGGCCAAATGAAAGGCGAATTCGGTAGAACCAACCCGGATGACACTTCCTTCGATCAAGCGAGCCTCGTCAACTTTTTGGCCGTTGACGAAGGAGCCATTACGGCTTTTATCGTCTCGAAACCACCAGCCATCGGTATCTTGGACCAGGATGGCGTGCACGCGTGAGCAGAGAGGGTCGGTGATTACGATATCACACTCAGCTCCTCGCCCAATACGGTTCTCATCGGTTGGATCAAGAGAATAGGACTTTCCGACGCGATTGCCGCTTGTGACCGTAACGTAAGGATAAACCATATTTTAATTGGCGTTGGCAGAAAACGAATCGAAAACGCCCTCTTGATTGAGCAACAGACAGGAGCGAGACGATAGCGAACCATCTGTTGACATTGCCGTCAAAATGCCCTTTTCGATGATCAGCCCGAGGATCAAAAGATAGCTGGAGGGAAACTGGTAGTATAGCCTTTCAGAAGTCGTGCGGGTACAGGACAATGATTCGAGACAACCCTTGCTGCCGGATAAATAAGAGGAGAATGAGAAGCGTGGCTGATTCCAATGACACACCTGGTGTGCTCCTTGTTGGCCATGGAACTCGCGACGCTGAGGGAAAATCAGAGTTGTTCGAACTGGCGCGAAGGGTTTCTCGGCGTTTGGTAGTGCCTGTCGAGCCATGCTTCTTGGAACTTTGCCCGCCGACGATCCACGAGGCTGCAGAGCGGTTGCTGCGTTCAGGTAGGCGGCACGTACTCGTCTCACCCGTACTACTTTTTGAAGCGGAACATGCCAAATCTGATGTTCCGGCTGCCGTGGATGCAGCCCTGGATAAGTGGGCCATCCGGCATCAGACGGCTCACCTGGGGTGCCACCCGAAGATTGTTGAACTCTCTGCACACCGTTGTAGCGAGGCCGTGGCGGGAGATCATTCCGTGGATCAAAGAGCCACCCTGGTCCTGCTGGTTGGTCGCGGGAGTCACGATCAGGATGCCACTGCTGAAATGTACCAATTCGTTCAACTGCGAGCCGTGGCGGCGGCTCCTACTCAATTTCAGGTCTGTTTTCTGGGCTTAGCGAACCCAAGATTAGAAGAGGTTTTGGCGGAGGTACGAAATTCTTCTTTTGGCCGTGTCATTGTGCAACCGCACCTGTTGTTTCAGGGCGAGTTGGTCACCAAAACACGAAAATTGGCCGAGACCATGCCTCTGACAGACGTGACACGTCAGTGGATTTCGACATCTCATTTGGGACCACACCCACTCCTTGTCGATGCCGTTTGTGCACGAATCCAGGGTGCGTGGCCCCATCAGGACCTCATCCGCTGAAACAACCACCAGCCATATGAAAACCGGGAAAGTCTAGCCTGTCGAAGGCTAAAGCGCCCGCGGAAGAACTCTGCTAGTCCGAACACGTATTCTGTTTTCAAAACATGACAGCTGTTCTGGCTGACATTTTTGGAAGTTTTTGTGCTGACCGGTCTAAAAACATACAGGCCAGCTTACTTATAATATTCCTGGTAGAGCGAAGCCCCGCTCTTGGGGACTGCCGACCTTGTTCCATTTGTTGATTCCGGATAACATCTCAACAGGATCCCCAGTTTGGGTAGTCTGGGAAGACTTGTTGGTTTTCATTTCACGCAGGAACTGATTATGAAACAGCTTCGATTTATTTACTCGCGTCAGTTTCGTCCAAACATGCGGCTACTGGCACATGTTTTTGCAGCTCTTGCTGTGAGCGGAGTGCTACTTTCGATTCCGAGTGTTGCTGAAGAGCCGAACTTCAGCAGCACGAGTTCGGAAATCCCTTCTTCCGATTTGAACAGCGAAATTTCAACGCCCGTTTCAAAGTCGTCTCAAGAAACGCCGGGGTCCACTTTCCTGGTTGATGATACGAATCAGTTACAACCGCTTTCGGACCGTTCAGAGGAAGGAACCGAGGCCGTCGACACGAGGGCACCCAAACGCCTGCAGGGTCCGTCTGCCAAAGATCGTCAAATATCCCGGGTGGTTGCCTTGTTGCTGAGACGGGAGCATCTGTTGAACGACCCGTTGGACGATGACCATGCAGGCCGTGGTTTGGAGAATTTTCTGAAAGCACTCGATTGGAGAAAGAATTACTTTTACAAATCAGATGTTGAGGAATTTCGCTTGCAGAAAAACTCTTTGGATGACAATTTGAAGCGAGGAGATATCCGGTTTGCTTATTTTGTCTTTGATCGTTTTCTGCAACGTGTTGAGGAGCGAGTGGCATGGGTCGATGAACTTCTTAATTTGGACCACGACTTTTCAATAACAGAATACATCGCAAAAGACCCGGACGACGCCGCATATCCGGTGAAAGTGGAAGAAGCCTATGACCGTTGGAGGAAAACAATCAAGTACGACCTGTTGGTCCTGAAGGCGGACAAAGTTGAAGGTGGCGAAGCCAAAGATCGTTTGCGGCGTCGTTATGACAGCTTTTCTAAACGGATGCATCAGATCGACTCGGATGATTTATTAGAAATGTATTTGACGGCGATGACTATGGGATTTGATCCCCATACGACTTTTATGTCGGCTTCGACGTTGGATGATTTTCACATCCAGATGGGTCTGGAACTAGAAGGAATTGGTGCTGCTCTGCAACTGCTGGACGGATACACCGTTGTCAGCGAGGTGATTCCTGGTGGAGCTGCAGACAAGCAGGGCAAGTTGAACCCTGAAGAGGAGTTGAAATCACAAGATCGTATTGTGAGTGTGGGCCAGGGTGCCGATGGCGGAATGATCGACGTGATCGACATGAAATTGCGTGACGTCGTGAAATTGATCCGGGGTAAGAAGGGGACGATTGTGCGACTGGGAGTCCAGCCTGGTGGACAGGGAGAAACAAAAGTCTACACGATTACTCGAGCGAAGATAGAGTTGAAGGATAAAGAGGCGCGCAGCGTCATTTTTGAGGATGGCCAAAAGACCGACGGGAGTCCCTATCGTATTGGAGCAATTCACCTGCCAAGTTTCTATATGGACATGTCCAGGGGCCGCGACCGGCTGAGTTTCAAGAGTACTACCCGGGATGTACGGCGAATTCTGGAAGAGTTCAAGCAGCAGCAAGTGGATGCGGTGGTGGTTGATCTACGTCGTAACGGTGGCGGTAGTTTAACCGAAGCGATCACGCTGACGGGCTTATTTATCGACCGGGGCCCGGTCGTACAGGTCAAAGGTTCCATCGGCAACCACCAAGTCTACAACGATCGTGAGCCTGGCATGGCCTGGGATGGTCCGTTGGTTGTGCTAACCAGTAAGTTCAGCGCAAGCGCCAGCGAGATTTTCGCAGGTGCCATCAAGGATTACCGGCGTGGACTCGTGGTTGGCGACTCTTCAACGCACGGTAAGGGAACGGTGCAGAGTCTGCAGGATCTGGGGCCAAAAATGTTTCCGATTCCCAATCCTCCCAACTACGGGGCACTGAAAATCACCATGCAGCAGTTTTATCGTCCCAGTGGTGATAGTACGCAAAAACATGGTGTTCTATCGGACGTTGTCTTGCCACGGATCACCGATCATTTTGACATTGCTGAATCCGACCTCGATTACGCCCTCGATTTTCACCAAGTTCCTCGAGCGCAGTACGAAGAGTACAACATGGTGGACGAAAACATGGTTGATGTGTTGCGAACTCGCTCGGCTGAAAGGCTTGCCCAGTCGGAGGACTTTCAAAAAGCCAAAGAGAAGATTTCACGCTATTTGGAACACAAGAAAAAGGAAAAACTATCGATCAATGAAGAAGACTTTTTTGCTCGCCGAGCTGAAGTCGAGGCGGAGGAGGAAGAAAAACAAGAGTTGAACCAGCAGAATGATTCCGAAGAGACCGTCATCGAAAGAGACTACTATTTCGAGGAAGTTTTGGACATCACTCTGGACTATGTCGAGCAACTCAAAAACCTTGCGGTGGCCCGTTTGAGAACCGGGGCGACTCAGTTTTGAAGTTTGCGGACTGGGTCAGGATTTATCGGTAGTCTTGTACGGGGGTGCCAGCAGTTTAGTACGGGCTTGCGTTTTTCAAAGTTCATCATCGGAAATTGCGTTTGAATCGTTTCTGCACATGGTGAGTCGCCCCTCTTGGCAACTCTCTGCTATCTACGCCAACGCAGTGGTGTGGTTTCAGAAATCGCAAAGGGGGATCTTGAGTCCGTCGTACGCGAGTTCCATGCCTGGTGGAAGCTGGGCATTGGTCGTTTCGTGTTCCAACTCGTGGGAAATATGTGTGAAGTAGGTGCGTTGCGGAGCCACTTTCTCGGCAACCTTGATAGCTTCCTGCAAACTGAAATGACTGGTGTGCGGTCGCGGGCGAAGGGCGTCGAGAATCAGAACTTCAAGTCCTTCCAGAAGTGGCCAGCTTTCAGAATGAATTTGGTTGGTGTCCGTGCAATAGGCGATGTTTCCGATGCGAAATCCAAGCACCTCGAATCGAGGCCCGTGCTGTAATCGAATCGGGGTTATCTCTGTTTCTAAAATCTTGAAAGGGTCGTACGCAATGCGGTGGAATTCAAGTTGAGGTACCGCACCGGGATGAGTTTTGATCCTTCCATCGAAGGCGTAGTCGAACGATTTTCGAATCCGCTGTTCCACCTGTTCCGTGCAGTAAAGAGGAACGGGACAGCCCAGATAGAAGGGCATCAGGCGTAGGTCGTCCAGGCCGAACAAGTGATCGGCGTGTTCGTGTGTGTACAGCACGGAATGGACGATACCGATCTTCTCGCGCAGTAATTGGGATCTTAAATCGGGTGGCGTGTCGATGAGCAGGTTACCTCCGGGTAAACCGAGGACAACACCACAGCGCGTCCTCCGATTACGTGGATTGTCGCTCTGGCAGACGCTGCAACCGCAACCCACACAAGGTACTCCGACGGAAGTACCCGTTCCCAGAATCACAAGCTGTCCGAGGACATCTGTCGTGAAAGGATGCTGCATGATTAACGGTATTTGCTAGGTGCACAGGCTGGTCCAAACGAACGCCAGTTGCAAAGATACCGCGTCGGAGACCGAAGTACGACCCCGTCAGGAACCGGTCGGTTTTTGAATAACCGTCCGGCGGCACCCGGCGGTGAACAGCCGGAAGGGACTGCCATCGAATCGCAGTTGACCATAGCGTTTGGTGTCGATAAGCTATTATCCGTGAGGGGTTATGCGTGGAAATTGCGCAGTGATAGGGTTGCCTCCTGTGAAGTGGCGGGCGGCTGCAAGTACGAACAACGAAAGGTCACGGGATACCACCTCAGTTCTATACGTCGTGCCGACGACCCACGATGCAACAAGAGGCGCTCCTTTTGTTTGTTAAGCATTTCGGAGGACCCCTTGGCTGAACAGACTTTCAACTCCGATTCTATCTGAAGCTATGGAAATCCTCGAACGAATCTGGGAACTGCTGCAACTGTTTTTTGGCAGCTTTCTACGTCGTTTCGAACGCGCCATGACCTCGATGTTTGGTTCGTCGAATGCCCGTTTTATTAAGCGATTGCAGGGGCGGGTGGCGGAGATCAACGCGATTGAATCGAAATATCAGCAGATGACCGACGAGCAGTTGGCAGATCAGACGGTTCTATTTCGCGAGCGGTTACAACAAGGTGAAGCATTAGACGATTTGCTTGTCGAGGCTTTTGCAGTGTGTCGCGAAGGTGGTTTCCGGTTTCTCGGTATGAGGCACTACGACGTGCAATTGATTGGCGGCATGGTGTTGCACACCGGAGCGATTGCCGAAATGGTGACGGGTGAAGGGAAGACACTGGTGGCCACGCTGGCAGCGTACTTGAATGCTTTAGCGGGCAAGGGAGTTCACGTCGTGACAGTCAACGATTATCTGGCACGGCGCGACATGGAATGGATGGGACCACTTTACTTAGGACTCGGTTTGACGGTGGGCACGATTCAAAACGAAATGCCGGTTGCAGATCGGCAAAAAGCCTATGCCTGCGACATCACCTACGGCACGAATAATGAATTCGGATTTGACTATTTACGAGACAATATGCGGCCCGCGGCCCGCGGAGACGATCGTTATCCAAAACAATTACAGCAATCACAAGGTCCTCTGCATTTTGCAATTGTCGACGAAGTTGACAATATCCTCATTGACGAGGCACGTACGCCGCTGATCATTTCGGGACCCGCGCATGATGACATCGCCAAGTACAGTAAGGCTGACAAACTTGCCAGGCAGTTGAAGAGAGAAGCTCACTTCGTTGTGAATGAAAAGGACCATAGCGCGAATCTGACCGAGGACGGAGTACGGGAGGCAGAACACTTGGCCGGGGTTGAAAGCTTTTACACCGCCGGAAATATGGAGTGGCCCCATTTGATCGACAACGCTCTGAGAGCTCACCATCTTTACAGGAAGGATGTCAACTACGTAGTCAAGGAAGGCATGGTTGTTATTGTCGATGAATTCACCGGCCGCTTGATGGAGGGTCGTCAGTGGAGCGACGGCTTGCATCAGGCTGTCGAAGCCAAAGAAGGTGTCAAGGTTAAGGAAGAGTCGCAAACTCTGGCCACTATCACGCTTCAGAATTTCTTTAAATTATATGACAAGATCTGCGGGATGACCGGTACGGCCATGACTGAGGCGAGCGAGTTTCTGAAGATTTATCAGCTGGATGTCATTGCCATTCCCACGAATCGCCCCCTGCAACGTGATGAGGCGCCCGATGTCATCTATTGTACGGAAGAAGAAAAATACGAGGCGATCGCCGACGACATTGAAAAAACCAATCGGTGGGATGTTCTCGTGAAGCCTGATGGTTCGGAGGTCTGGGGCACAGTTCTCAAGAGTCAGGGTGACGATTTGGTTTTTCAGCCTCGTGAAACTAAGAAAAAGGAGGTTGTTCCTTCGTCGTTACTCCGCGAAATAAGACGGAAAGGTCGACCGGTACTGGTCGGAACGGTCTCGATTGAAAAGAGCGAGCGGCTGTCCAAGTTATTGGACCGACGAGGTGTTTCTCATCAAGTGTTGAATGCGAAACACCACAAGCGTGAAGCCAATATTATTTCGCAGGCCGGACGAGTTGGAGCTGTGACCATTGCCACCAACATGGCGGGGCGGGGGACAGACATCGTCCTGGGAGGCAATTCCGAGACCATGGTCTGGGCCTCCTTGCAGGAAAAATACGAAACACGCTTAGATGTTCCTCGGGAAGAGTGGGATCACCTGGTCCAAGAGATCGAAACTCGCGAGGAAATGGGCAAGGAAGGCGACTATATCAAGAAAATCGGCGGGCTGCATGTGATCGCCACGGAACGTCACGAGGCGAGACGGATTGATTTGCAGTTGCGCGGTCGTTGTGGGCGACAGGGAGACCCCGGCAGTAGCCGCTTCTACCTGTCATTGGAAGATGACCTGATGAGGATTTTCGCCGGGGAATGGGTGAAAGGGATTCTGGAACGTTTGGGGATGCAGCGTGGCGAAGCGATTGAGAGTCCTGTGGTCACGAGGCGAATTGCCGCCGCTCAAAAGAAAGTAGAAGAACGAAATTTTGAAATCCGAAAAAGCCTGCTGGAATACGACGAAGTCATGGACGAGCAACGTAAGCGTGTCTATCGCTATCGTCAGAAAATCCTTGATGGGGAAAATTGTAAGGACCTGATTCTGCAGATGATTCGTGAGCAAGTGGATCATCACTTGAACAAATATCTGGACCGGAATTACGGCATTGAGTGTTTCGTGGGTTGGGTCGGTTCACGGTTGGCAACAGAACTCGACGCACGCGAATTTCGCGGCATGGACTTCGAAGCTGCTCGCGATTATGCGATTGACGAGGCGGAACGATCGGCCGAAGGGCAGGTGCTCGACACGATCGAAGAAAATCTTGACACGGGAATCGATCCCAAAGATTGGAATTGGGAGGCGGTCGCTAAGTTCGTCAACGGGCGTTGGAGGCTGGGTCTCCGCGATCGCGATCTCAAAAAGACGGGACGCCAGGATCTTTCGGAGATGTTGATAGAACGGACCCGTAAGGCGATCCACCAAGTCGACTTGTCCGATGCTAGAAGTTTTCTGAAACCTGATTTCGGCCTGCTCAAGACAGCAGGGTGGATCGTTCATAAATTTGATTTAGAGATCCCCCGGGAAGAACTTCGTGTGGATGATCAGGACCGTCTGAAAGAGTTAATTTATCGCAGTGTGGTAGCTCGTTACGAAGAAAAGGAATCCGAGTACCCGATCATTGCCGGCCTGTTGCGATTCAGCACACAACTTCCTGGCGGTGGTTCGAAAATCGACCGTGAGGGGTTGGTGCGCTGGGCAAATGATCGTTTTCAGGCAGAGTTGAGCCTTGATGATCTGAAGAATAAGCAACGCAGTGAAATCCGAACTCTGTTGATGGTTCATAGTGCCGCCGGCCAGAAGCGAGTGACTGAAATACTGAACACCCTCATGGAAAAAATTGCCTCGAATTTTGCGGCGGCAGTGGAGGGTCAGACAGCTGGACAGGCGAGAGCCGATAATGGAGCCCTTCACTCATTGGCCGATTGGATTCAGGAGAATGTCAGTGGAGAGATTACAGCAGATGCGTTGGCTAACCTGCAGCGTGATGCGTTGGAAAAGAAATTGATTACTGCTGTGGAAGAGCGATATCGTCCGGAAATCCGCAGGATGGAGCGGTTGTTGTTGCTCGAGTTAGTCGACAGTGGCTGGAAAGAACACTTGCTGGCCATGGATCACCTGCGCAGCGCCGTCGGTCTGGTCGGATATGCTCAGGTCGATCCCAAGGTAGAGTACAAACGGGAAGGTATGAAACTGTTTGATGAGAAGTGGTATTTAATTGGAGAAAGGGTCACTGAACTCATCTTCCGAATGGAGCAGTTGGACGAAACATTTGTGGGTTCTACCTGGGCTGAAGGAGTGGCCAAACACGACCAGGCTCAGTCACCCACTGATTTAGCTGAGCAACAGCATGCTGCCATTCAGGCGAGTCAGGGCGAAAAGAAGGCTGAGCCATTTCGTAATCGGAGAGAACGTCTGGGGCGGAATGACGCTTGTAGTTGTGGCAGTGGAAAAAAATATAAGAATTGTTGTATGCGGAAGTAAAGTGGCCAATAAGGTGGATCGAACCGCCGTGGCCGGGTCATGGTTTGTTTGAGATGGTGCCGGGAAAGGAATCCCCAGTGGCTATCGGGTTGAATCTACTTTACCTGGCTCTACTGTTCTTCATGCTTCCCTGGTTTCTCTGGAAGTGGTCACGTACCGGGAAATATCGTGAAGGAATGTGGACTCGTCTGACGGGAAACGTTCCGTTGCGTCCTGGATCAAAAGACTGTGTCTGGTTACACGCTGTCAGCGTAGGCGAAGTGAATCTGTTGGGACCACTGATTGAAGAGTTAGAGCGGGAGCATCCCGAATGTGAGTGTGTCATTTCCACGACGACTAACACCGGGTACACGCTGGCGCGCAAGAAATATGCCCCGCGTTTGGTCTTTTATTGCCCGTTGGATTTTAGTTGGGCTGTTCGCAACAGCCTTCGCCGCATACGTCCCTCGGTACTGCTCCTTGCTGAGTTGGAACTATGGCCCAATTTGATCCGCACAGCTAGTCGTCAGGGAGTTCGGGTCGCGGTGGTCAACGGCCGACTGAGCGAAAGCAGCTTTCGTGGATACATGCGATGGTCCTGGCTGTTTCGGGGGTTGCTACGCCGATTGGACTTCATCGCGGCACAGAACCACGAGTATGCAGACCGCTTTCGACGTTTAGGAGGGGACGATGCGCAAGTGCATGTTACCGGTTCTCTGAAATTTGATGGTGCCCAGACCGACCGCGACAATCCCGCGACGCGTCAGCTTGCCAGACTTGCCGGGTTTGTTCCGGAGGATGTCGTGTTTCTGGCAGGAAGCACACAGGAACCTGAAGAACAGTTGGCCCTGAGGACTTATCAGGAATTGTCAGGTGAACATGAACAATTGCGTCTTGTTTTGGTCCCCCGGCATCCAGAACGGTTCGACGCGGTTGCCGGTCTGCTAAACGAATCAGGTTTGCCGTGGCGGCGGCGAAGTGAATTGACCGGTGACGATGCCAAGGTTCGCGTTTTGTTGGTCGACACGGTAGGAGAATTGGGAGCTTGGTGGGGTACGTCTCAGATTGCTTTTGTCGGAGGCAGCATGGGATCGCGTGGTGGCCAGAACATGATTGAGCCGGCTGCTTACGGCGCGGCAGTCTGTTTCGGACCTCACACCAGTAATTTTCGGCATGTCGTGGAGGTGATGTTATCTGCCGGAGCAGCAAGGGTAGTTCACGATGGTCCGGAACTGACACGATTCGTCCGTCGATCGATCGAGGATCCCGAATTCTTACGTCAGTACGGTCAGGCTGCTCAACAGTTGGTAGCCAACCAGTTGGGCGCAACTTCGAAGACCATCAAGTTGTTGGCTGCACGACGGGACCTTTCCGGTGAGTTGCTCCGCACTGACAGAGGTCATGCACCGACCGTCAAATCTCGGGGGACAGCGCAGTCGCAACGGCCCTTCTAGCGGTTGTATGGACTCTTGGCTGCGGCTTATAATGAATGCCACCAATTTTCCACACCCCTTGGAGGAGTTTTTCCCGTGTCATCAGGTAATTTTCTCTTTACCAGTGAATCTGTCAGCATGGGGCATCCTGATAAACTTGCCGATCAGATTTCGGATGGAGTTTTAGACGCGTTATTTGCTCAAGATCCGTATAGCCGGGTTGCCTGTGAAACGATGGTGACGACTGGCCTGGCTATCATTGCAGGGGAGATTACGACAACGGCTGTTGTTGACTTTCAGTCCGTCGTTCGTGACGTCATCAGGGAAGTCGGATACACGGACGATGAAATGGGGATTTGTGCAGATACCTGTGCTGTTATGGTGTCGCTTGACAAGCAAAGTCCGGACATTGCCCAAGGGGTCAACGAGGATTCATCCAGGGGCAAGGACGTGGGCGCCGGTGATCAGGGTTTAATGTTCGGGTTTGCCTGCAATGAAACTCCAGAACTCATGCCGATGCCCATCGCTTTGTCTCATCGTATTCTCAACCGTCTGGTGGAGGCCCGCCAAAACAGCGAAGTGCCTTGGCTGCGTCCGGACAGTAAGAGTCAGGTCACGATCGAATACGAGGGGTTTCGGCCTGTCCGTGTTGACACTGTCGTCGTTTCCACGCAGCATGCACCAGACGTGTCCCATACGGAAATTAAGAACTACATTATCGAACAAATTGTGAATCCTCTTCTACCGAACGAGCTGAGCAGCCAGGGTATCCAATTCCATATCAATCCGACCGGAAGGTTCGTTTTGGGCGGGCCGCATGGTGATTGTGGTTTAACGGGTCGCAAGATCATTGTGGACACCTATGGCGGCTGGGGCCGGCACGGTGGTGGCGCTTTTAGTGGCAAGGATCCGACGAAGGTCGACCGGAGTGCTGCTTACATGGCCCGTCACGTGGCGAAGAACATTGTCGCAGCCAACCTGGCAGAACGCTGCGAAGTGCAGTTGGCCTATGCGATTGGAGTTTCCGAACCAGTGAGTGTGCACGTGGACACCCAGGGGACGGGTCGTGTTGATGATGATCAGATTTGTCGTGTCGTGCGGGAATTCTTTTCACTCACGCCTGCAAAGATCATCGAATACCTGGACCTACGCCGGCCTATATTCCGTAAGACGGCCGCTGGTGGCCATTTTGGGCGCAGCGAGCCCGAATTCACCTGGGAATCAACCCATCGATCTGGCGAATTGTCCGAAGCGGTGGGTGCCGGTACAGTTTCGACCTAGACGGTTTGAAGTGTATGGCTGCGCAGACTGCCAACTTGTCATCGCTCCGTTTCCGAGTTGCAAATCCGTCGGTTCTCGGATTTTTGCGTTGTCTTGTCTGGACAATTTCGACATCGCTCGCCATCGTGGCAGTCATCTTGTTGCTGCGCCGCGGATTGGGCGGGTTGGTTCGACCTCTCGATGTGGTTTCATTCCTGATCACGGGAATTACTTTGGCGACACTGCTTGGTGTTTCGCGGTGGTTGACCTGGGCCATGGTGGAACGACTTTCCCTGGTTGAACGACGTGTTTTATGGGGACTCCCGGGGGCAGCAGGTTTGTTGATTGCCGTGGGGGTTTCGTTGCCAAGTTCTTCTTTGTGGGGGCTATTCTTTTTCTGGTCAATCCTTCTTCTAGAGGAAGGAGTTTTCATTTCGCGCCTGGTCCACTGGCTCCCTCCGGGATGGAGGCCACGTAATTCGTCGATAGAGCCAACACACATCAAGGAAGAACCAGGTTCAACCCGCTCTCCTTTGCTTCCGGCTGGTGATTGGTGGACAGGTGACATGCCCGGGGAAGTGTTCCAGCAGATCACGCTTGCACGGGATGAAACCGGCAGGGAATTCTACTGCGGGCGCTTGCGCGTGGAATTTGCAGCCGGTCAACGTGTGACAAGTCTGCATATCGGTTTTTGTCCGCCACTGGAATTTAGCCCGGACCTAGTCGTTGAACAAATTGCTGGTCCTGAAGTGCACGTGAAGTCATCACAGGTACTGCCCTATGGTGCTCGCTTGGAGGTCAAGCTGAAAACACTCGGACAGGAACCAAGTGACGCGGTCTTGGAATTTTTCGCCCAGCACGTTGCGAGTGCGGGTCCTTCTACAACATGATCGGTGTTGTCTGCTCCTGGGACATCTGTTTCTGGCCGCCACGTCAAAACTGCTCGCCGGTCGGCAACATTCCCCCCTGGTGATCCATGCCGGTTCGGTCAATAATTGTGGCTGTGCACCAGCAGGGTTCGGGGTATTTCTGATCATTCCAGGCGCTGTCATGCTCCGCATCGGCTGGTCATTCCATTCACCCAGTTTGCGTTTTGTTGGTTGTTGATGTTGTGTACTGAACAGCAGATGCATTTCCACCGACAACTTTCTCTTACGGTAGAAAAACAATGGCACGTTGGCCGCGACACACGTGGACGTCGATTTTCACCTATTTGATCATCTTTCTGGGATTCCCCGCCTTATGTTTGCTGGCCCATGCCTATGTGCAAGGTTGGCTGTTTTGAGAACGGAACAGTATGTTACACGCAGTGATCATGGCCGGAGGATCTGGAACCAGGTTCTGGCCGGCAAGCCGGAATAGCCATCCAAAACAGTTACTGGATGTGTTAGGCGACCGGTCGATGATTCAATCGACCGTGGGCCGGCTGGATACTCTCGTTCCACTCGAACGTGTTCTGATTGTCACGAATCAACGTTTATGCCAGGCGATTTGTCAACAATTACCGCAACTTCCGCGGGCTGGTGTGTTGGGAGAACCTTGTAAGCGTGACACGGCCCCTTGTATTGGCTTGGCAGCCTTGCAAGTCAGTCAAAATGACCAAGATGCGACGATGCTGGTCATGCCCGCGGACCACGTGATTCAACCGGTCGAAAAATTTCAACAGGCAATTCGATTTGCTACACAGCTTGTTGAAGAGCGACCGAGTCGTTTGGTGACTTTTGGAATTCGACCAACCTATCCTGCCGAGTCGTTTGGATACATCGAGCGTGGCGAACCCTTCCAGGACCGCAGTGGTAAACCGTCAGAAATGGCTGCCTTTGAGGTTCAGCAATTCAGAGAAAAACCCGATAGCGAGGCAGCACGTCGATATCTGGAAGCTGGGAAATTTTACTGGAATTCCGGCATCTTTTTGTGGAAGGCCGGTCAGATCATGCACGAATTATCTAGGCACGAGCCCGAGATGTATGCCCGTTTGGAGACCATAGGAAAAGCATTCGGCTCGCCTGATTTTGGGTCGATTTTGGAACAGGAGTTCACAGCCATTCAGGGGAAGTCCATTGACTATGCTGTCATGGAGCGGGCTGAGGAGGTCGTTGTGGTTGAGGCTCCGTTCGAATGGGATGATGTGGGCAGTTGGCAGGCGATCGCCCGTCTTAACGGGGCGGACGTGAACGGAAACACGGTGATTGGACTTCATGTGGGAATCAATACGCGGGACAGCATTGTCCGCACAGACAGCGAACATTTAGTTGTGACACTGGGGCTGCAAGACTGCATCGTTGTTCACACACCCGATGCTACGTTGGTGGCAAATAAGCATGAGGAGGAAGCAGTGCGCGAGGTAGTGAAGTTGCTGGACGAAAAGAACTGGCAGCAGTTTCTGTAACAGGAGGGTGTCATTTTCGAGCAGAGTCGGTGTCCTGCCTGTTTTCATGCGGTGTTCGATGTGCAAAACAGGGTCAAGTTGGAGTGATTGTAAATGAATCTAAGGGGCTGGAGTTGACACCGAAGATCGCCGAAGAACGATTTTTCGTCCGGTGAGATTCGATCTTGGATTTGCGCATTACCTTTGGAATATCTTGCGGGTCAAGGGATTAAGTTGACAGTGTGAGCAAGAAGTTTCCCAATTCATCATTTGCGGGAGCCCGTTTAAGGCAATCCGCACGCAACAGTAATATGACCATCAGCGATTCAGGACGTCTTGCGGGGATTGACTACGGGACTGTCAGAATCGGAGTAGCTGTTACCGACTTCAACCGAACGATCGCCAGTCCATACGACAATTACCAAAGGAAAAATACTCAAGCGGATGGAACGTATTTTCTGCAACTGGTAAGGGAGGAAGATATTGTAGGTTTTGTTGTAGGGCTTCCGGTTCATTTGAGTGGCGAAGAGAGCCAGAAATCTCAAGAGGCTCGTCAGTTTGCTGATTGGCTTTATCGTGTTACGAGTGTCCCCGTCGATTTTTTTGATGAGCGATTTACTTCCGTTCAGGCGGAATCATTCTTGATAGAGGCTGGTTTTACCCGACAGAAAAGAAAACAGCGGCGGGATAAGTTAGCTGCTCAAATCATGCTTGCTGCTTACCTCGAAAATCAGGAACGACCAGACAGGCGACCTGGACCGATCGAGGACTGAAGTTCCATGTCGAAACTTGTCATTGGTTGCGGCTACCTGGGTCGCCGGGTTGCCATGCAATGGCTCGGCCAAGGTGAAACAGTACATGCGATTAGCAGATGCAACCGGCGGGCTGGCGAATTGGCTGCGGAGGGAATGCTGCCTATTGTAGCGGATGTCAGTCGGCCGGCGACGCTCGACAAACTTCCAGCCGTGCGGACAGTATTGTTTGCGGTTGGATATGATCGGAAGTCAGGCTTGTCGATGGAGGAAGTCTATGTGGATGGGTTGCTGCACGTTCTCGATCGACTCCCGGATTCTGTCCAACGTTTCATCTACGTCAGTTCTACAGGGGTCTACGGGCAGGAAGATGGAAGTTGGGTGGATGAAGACTCCGTCTCTGTTCCAACTCGCCCGGGTGGCATGACTTGTTTGGCCGCCGAACAAAAGTTGGCAGCCCACGAAGTCGGAGACCTGCGTGTCGTGCTCCGCTTGGCAGGGATCTATGGGCCGGGAAGAATCCCCCGCTTGGAGTCGATGATCACTGAAGGTGTAGTGAGAGCTCCCGCTCAGGGATACTTGAACTTGATCTACATCGACGACGCAGTCCAGGCCGTCTTGGCCGCTGAGCGCTACGCCGTACCACCGAGGACTTACACGGTTTCCGATGGCCATCCGGTGTACCGATCCGAATTTTACCGAGTTTTGGCTCGGTTTTGCAGCGTGCCGACACCAAGTTTTCAGCCGCCCCTGCTGGGGTCGGGCAAAGCCGAGAGAGGTAAGTCAGACAAACGGGTGAGCAATTCTCGCATGCTCCAAGAGTTGCGTGTTCAGTTGGGTTATCCTTCTTTTCGCAAAGGTTTGACCGCGGCACTGAGAGGCGTTCAAGCCAGATAGGCCGATGGTGCTGGTTGTACCTTTGGCGGTTGCCTCTTACAATCTTGGGCTAGGCTGCGAGTCGCCGAGGACCCCTGGACCCTGTTCAAGGAATGGAAGGAAGTTCTATGTACGAGCGGAAGCCAGTCTTCCCACACGTGATCGAAATGAACTACCAGGCCGGTCACGTTTTTGGCTGCAATATTTTTCTCGTATTTGACGGCAACGAATGGATTCTAATCGATATTGGCTACGAAGAGTCGGTTGACGAGATCGTGGAGTTGATTCGACAACTTGACTTTCCGCTTTCCAATTGCAAAACACTTGTTGCAACGCATGCCGATGTGGACCACATCCAAGGACTCGCCAAAGCCAAGCAGTTGTTGCGTAGTGGAACTGTAGTGTCACACCCTTTGGCTGCAGAAACGTTGAGAAAAGGAGACAAAATCAGGACGTTTGCCGAAATCGATGCTCAGGGAATTCACATGGAAATGCCGCCGGTGGAAGTGGAGCAACTGATCGGAGAGGGTGATATCCTGAAAGTCGGTAGCCTTCAGATCGAGGTCTGGCACACGCCTGGTCATACCGACAGTCAGTTGGCTTTTAGGCTCAATGACCTTCTATTCAGCGGGGACAACATTTATCGAGACGGATGTGTGGGTGCAATCGACGCTCACCATGGAAGTAATATTCCTGCGTTTGTCGAGTCGTTACAGCGCATTCGGTCTAGCGACGTTCAATGGCTGCTCCCCAGTCATGGACCGATTTTTCGAAAAGATGATGATTTGCTCGATCAGACGATCAAACGCTTAGAGAACTATCAGCACCTGGCAGATTTTGGCACCTGTGCTGTCGATTGGCCTTTGGCGGACGAGTGGGAACGAGAAGTTGCCGAGGGGAAAATGCCTCGCTAGGGTCTGCCTGATCGGAAAAGGTTGACTGAGCTCTTCATTTGCCCACGGCGGTATAAGTCCACATTGTGCCTCTTCTTCCGGTTTTGACGCATATTCGTTGATTGACGGTTAGACCGACAACCGATGGATATTCATGGTTCTAAGTCAAAAGTAGATGCAGCTGCTCCGAGCAGTGAAGCGGGAAATGTGATCTGCAACCGGGCATTCCACCTCTGGACATAAAGGGGAAATTCTATGATCCGAAGCATTGTTTTGTTGTTGCTATTCATGCTGGCTTGGATTTCAGCGACAGAGCGCGCTGTTGCCCAGCAAGCTTTTGGCAGAACCTGGGGGCGTTATTATAGTGTGCATGACTGGGAGCGATATTATCACTATCCCTACGTCTACTATCCGCAGAATTTTTGGGGAAACGAGTACTATCGCAGCAGAAATGATCTCTACTACCGGTATCCTCAGGAGACGCGAATTCCTGTTTACAACAAGAAATGGCAGAATTACTATCCACAAGATCGTATTTACCACCACGGGAGCCACTTTTGCTTGGACGTATTCTAGGAGCCAAGTCCCCCGGCTCTACAGTGGATCGATCTGACTGCCCGTTTTTACGTGTTTTCTGAGCTCCTCCGCCGTTGTGACCCTGTTTTTCGACCGGAGTCGCAGTCATTGGACGAGGATGCATATCAAACTTGTCTTTTCAAACCGTTTCTGGGTTTGGACTTGGTCCGTTTGACCGTGCGCACACCGCACTCACCTTCTCAGCTCGGCCTGGAAACAGGTCGTCGGGCTGGTGGTAGGAGCGAAATCCTGCGAAAAAAATAAGTTTAGGTAATTTGGGATTGGAAAGTAGTCTGGGTTGTTTACAATCCCTACTGTGGAATACGGGTAACTGTATTCTGCCAATCCCTTCGTAGGTTCCTGCCCCACCTGCGAAGGGTGTTTTTTTGCACCCCTCGTAGAGTATGTGGCTTTTTGCTGGCGCGACCGGCTCTTTTCGGTACGAATCAAGGTTACCATTGGCAGCCTGGCTGCGGGTTGACCGCCTGATTTCTGACCTATAGGATGCTCTTTGAAGCTCGGCCTGTGGCCGGGCTCTTTATTGATCAGACTTTGTGATAACTTTCACAAAGTCTCTGAAGAATCCTTCTAAAACCCTTTTAAGACACGCCTTATGGGTCATTTGGCGACTCCAATTTTGCTCATGATCCTGGCTTCGGCCGCCTTGGGGGTGGGGATGCTTGTCGCGGGCACGCTTCTGGGGCCTTCCAAGCCAGGTGCGGTGAAGGAGATGCCCTATGAAAGTGGTATGGACCCGGTGCACGACGCTCGTCGCCGCTTTGACGTGCGGTTTCACCTGGTGGCGATCGCTTTTGTGATTTTTGACGTGGAATTGCTATTTCTTTACCCGTGGGCAGTGGCCAATCGTCATGTTGAAGGTCTGGACGCTGCAGTGGCCGACGGAGTTACTCACCGCGGGGTCGTGTTCTGGGGGGTGATGTTTTTCTTGCTGCTGGTTGTTTTAGGGTTGGTCTACGAGTGGCTGAGGGGGGTACTGAGGTGGCGATAGACTTACCTGACAGTGTTGTGATCAGCAAGCTCGACAAACTGGCGAGTTGGTGTCGCAAGAACAGTTTGTGGCCGATGCCTTTTGCGACTGCATGTTGTGGAATTGAATTGATGGCGACAGGTGCCAGTCGACACGATCTGGCGAGATTCGGAGCAGAGGTCTTTCGTTTCAGTCCGCGACAATGCGATTTGATGATCGTGGCAGGTCGCGTGGTGATGAAAATGCTGCCTGTCTTACAGAGAATTTGGCAGCAGATGCCTGAGCCGAAGTGGTGCATATCGATGGGAGCCTGCGCGTCGACGGGCGGTGTTTTTGACACGTACTGCGTGGTTCAAGGCGTCGACCGATTTATTCCGGTGGACATGTACGTACCGGGGTGTCCACCGCGTCCGGAACAGCTGATTCAAGCCATTATTGATTTGCAGGATAAGATCCAACACGGGGGGCGGTTGGACGGAACTGAATTCAATCGGATAACTGGAGAGCAGTCCGGACGACCCTTGTTGGAACTTCCCGTCATCGGACAGACGACGAACGTCCCGTATTGAGCAGCGAGAGTATCCGCAGAATAGGTCAAAGTCAGCAATAAAGTGAAGACTCCGAGGTGAATGGTTTTTGTGGTCCTTGCTTTCAAATCGAGGGGGGGAAACGGCGGATTGATTCTATGGTGATATCTCAGGAAATGATCGATCGTCTTCAGCGACAGTTTCCAAATTGCACGACTAGTGAAGCTTTGGAGCAGGCTCGCGTTGTTGTGGTTCGACAGGACCTGCAGGAAGTTTTTCAATGGCTCAAAGAAGAGTCTGGATTTGACCTGTTGGTGGATGTCACTTGCGTCGATTATTTGAATTATCGTGGTGCTCAACAGCGTTTCGGGTTGGTCTATCTGTTGGCAAACACAGAAACGTCGGAGCGTCTGACGCTACGGGTCATGTTGGATGAAACAGATCTGGAGGTGCCTTCGGCGGTGCCGACCTGGGAAGGGGCTGACTGGTTAGAACGCGAGGTGTGGGACATGTTTGGCATCCACTTTACCGGGCACCCCGATCTCCGACGAATATTAATGCCCGAGGAGTTCATTGCGCATCCGTTGCGCAAAGATTATCCACTCCAAGGGCGAGGTGAACGACACAATTTTCCTGTTTTGACGAGGCAAACAGGACTGAAGTGAGCAGATTTCCATCGGTTTGAAGATTCGCTTGAGGACCCCACTGTCTTGGCACTTACTGCTTCCACACTTGCGCCTGAGGGTTCATCACAACAGTCATACCTGTGGACCCTGAATTTCGGGCCTCAGCATCCCGCCACGCATACGACCTTGCGGTTGATTCTCAAGCTGGAAGGCGAACGAGTTGTCGACGCCATACCCGACATTGGCTACCTGCATTCGGGCTTCGAAAAAATTGGCGAGCATCTGGATTACAACCAGTATGTAACAGTCACCGATCGCATGAATTACATCTCACCGATGGCCAATAATGTGGCTTGGCATCAATCGGTCGAGACCCTGTTGGGAATCACATTGACTCGTCGTTGCCAGTATGTACGCGTCATCATCGCCGAGTTGGCGAGAATCAGCGATCACCTGCTTTCTTGTGGAGCCATCGGACTGGATGTGGGAGCTTTTACTTTTTTCTTGTACGCGTTTAACCAGCGGGAGGCCATCTACGACATCTTCGAGACATTGTGCGGTGCGAGATTTACCAATAGCTACACGCGTGTTGGCGGTGTGCTGCATGACATCACGCCCCTGGTGATAGAAAAAATTCGGGCTTTCCTGAAGACTTTCCCTAAAACTCTGGATGATATGGAACGACTGTTGAACCGCAATCGTATTTTTGTTGATCGCACGAAAGGAGTTGGAATTCTCTCCCGGGAAGAAGCGATCAACGCCAGCGCTACCGGTCCGGTGGCACGTGCCAGTGGTGTGACCAGGGATTTGCGTCGGGATGAACCCTATCTCTCGTACGAAGACTTTGATTTTAAGGTGTGTTGCATGCGTAGCGGGGACTGTCTGGCGCGCTACCTGGTGCGCATGGCCGAGATGTACGAAAGTTTGAGAATTATTGAGCAGGCGATCGAAAACCTGCCATCCGGGCCGATCAATGTGGGGCCTGATGAGCGGACAACGATTCCGGAAAAGCAACAGGTTTACCAGACGATTGAGGGTGCGATCACCCATTTTGAGTTGGTTATGGCGAACCGGGGATTTCGGGTTCCCTGTGACGAGTCGTACGCGGCGACTGAATCACCCAACGGAGAGTTGGGGTTTTACCTGGTGGGAGACGGCAGTCACGTGGCCTACCGGGCTCGTTGCCGCCCCCCTTCCTTCCTTCACTTCGCTTTGTTTCCACGACTGATTCGAGGGCATACGTTGAGCGACGTGGTCGCCGTTCTGGGGAGTTTGAATATAATTGCAGCCGAGTTGGACCGGTAGGGGAATGTCAAGTTGGATCTCAGGTGGATTCGCGAGATGCGTGAAATTACGAGTTCGAGACGTCGAT
This sequence comes from Planctomycetaceae bacterium, assembly GCA_002726515.1. Classification (GTDB taxonomy): domain Bacteria; phylum Planctomycetota; class Planctomycetia; order Pirellulales; family Pirellulaceae. The sequence continues at coordinate 32,437 of PBTE01000032.1, forward strand.
TGTTTGTCTTCAGACAGACCATTCTGTCCTGATTTGTGGATTGCAAATTAATGGCTAACGAAAACAACACCAGCGATTCTCAGGTGGACGTCGGGCGTGTGCTGACGGATTCAATGGTGCGGCAGATCCGAGATCTTTTCGTACGCTATCCCAATCGGCAGGCAGTCACGCTTCCTGCTTTACATATTGTGCACGAGGAACTGAGGCACGTTCCTCTTCAGGCAGTCGTCGAGATTGCAGAACTGCTTGAGTTAACACCGGCGGACGTCCAGGATGCCCTTTCCTTCTACGGATTTTTCAAGCAAGACAAACCGCATGGCCGCACGCGCGTCTGGGTGTGCCGATCGATCAGTTGTGCTTTGCGGGGCAGCGAAGAGATTGCACAGCATTTGTGTGATCGATTGGGCATGCAGCCCGGAGAGACTACGGCTGACAACAGTGTGACCTTGGAAGTGGCAGAGTGCCTGGGGGCTTGCGATTTCGCTCCCTGTTTTCTGGCTGGTAGCCGGCTTCATCGGAACATGACGAGAGAATCCGCCGACAGACTCCTGGATGAATTGACAACGGATGGTGATCGTGACAGCGTTTGAACCGATACTTTTGGCAGATATAAAAAAAGAAGCGAGCCATACGTTGCGCGTTTACCAGCAGTCTGCAGGCTATCAAACGCTGAAGCAGGCATTGGTCGAGATGACTCCGGAGCAGGTTCAGGAGGTTGTCCAGTCCAGCGGCTTGCGTGGGCGAGGGGGAGCTGGGTTCCCAACGGGTCTGAAGTGGACTTTTCTGCCGAAAGACCATCCGGGCCCGGTTTATTTTTGCCTCAACGCGGATGAGAGCGAGCCGGGAACTTTCAACAATCGTATCCTGATGGAGGAAGATCCTCATCAGGTGATCGAAGGCACGATTCTCAGTTGTTATGCCACTGGCGCTTCGACAGCCTACATCTACTTGCGTTACGAATACCCCACCAGTCTTGAGCGACTTCAGAACGCCATTGACGAATGTTACGCTGCAGGCCTGTTAGGAAAAAATGTTCTGGGCACGGACTTTTCGCTCGATATGTACCTGCACCGTGGAGCCGCGGCTTATATCTGTGGCGAAGAAACAGGATTGATAGAGAGCCTGGAAGGAAAACGTGCTTGCCCGCGAATCAAACCACCTTTCCCGGCTGTCGAAGGTGTGTTTCGTAAACCGACCGTGGTCAATAACGTGGAGACCGCCGCTTGTGTGAAGCACATTTTGGCGCGAGGCGCGGACTGGTTCCGGTCGATGGGTGTTCCTGCCGATCCAGAAAATCCTCGCGATGCTGGCAGTTATGGACCCAAACTCTATTGTTTGAGCGGGCACATCGAGCGGCCCGGATGTTACGAAGCGCCCCTGGGCATCACGGTTGACGAGTTGATCAACGAGTTTGGAGGGGGCGTCTGGAAGGGGCGCCGAGCCAAGGCGGCAATTCCCGGTGGCATCAGCATGGGTTTGCTCTCTGCGGACGAGTTCGATTGTCCACTTGATTTCAGCGGGCCGGGGAAGTACGGCTGTTTGGGCTTGGGAACCGCGGCTGTGGTGGTACTGGACGAGACGGTGTCAATGGTTGATTTTCTGCACAATAGCTGTCGTTTTTTTGCTCATGAAAGTTGTGGACAATGCACACCTTGTCGGGAGGGGACCGCGTGGTCATTGCAAATGCTGAACCGCATCAAGCAGGGTCAAGGGCGGTTGCAGGATCTGGACTTGTTGCTGGAAATTGGTGACTCGATCGGCATTATTCCGGGAACCACAATCTGTGGGCTATCAGATGGGGCGGCGTGGCCCATCAAGAACGCAATTCGTAAATTCCGTTCAGAATTTGAAATCTACATTCAACGCACCAATCCGAAGGGGTATCAGGCGACAGAACCGGTCCAAGCACTGGAAATAATAGGGGTACATTGAGTTGGCCAAGGTCCTCGTAAACGATATTGAAATTGAAATCGGTGAAGACGAACGCCTGAATGGGATCGAGGCGGCGCAGCGCGCAGGTTTTGAAGTTCCTCGCTTTTGCTGGCATCCTGGTTTGAGTGTGGCGGCTAGTTGCCGCATGTGTTTGTTGGAAACGGGTCAACGTGATCCGGGAACCGGCGAAATTTCGATGCTGCCCAAGTTAGTTCCAGGTTGCCAGACACCCGCCAAGGATGGAACGGTCTTTGTGACCGAGAGCGAACGCGTGCATCAGGCCCGGGCCCAAGTCGAAGAGGCTTTGCTGATCAACCACCCGATCGATTGCCCCATCTGCGACAAGGCTGGCGAGTGTTCTCTTCAGGATTACCATTTTCAACACGGTCAGCTTCAGCGACGGGCTGACATTCAGCCATTCACCAGTCGCCGTAGGCCGCTGGGTGACACCGTCACCTTGTTTGTTGATCGCTGCGTAATGTGTACTCGTTGTGTGCGATTTTGCCGTGAAATCAGTGGGACCAACGAACTGATGGTTCGTGACCGCGGTAGCAAGGAAGAGATTGATGTGTTTCCCGGATTTCCACTGGAAAACAAAATGTCCGGCAATGTTGTGGACCTGTGTCCGGTAGGGGCATTGGGTGACAAGGATTTTCTTTATTCACAGCGCGTCTGGTTCATGAAAAATCAGCCGGGTGTTTGCGATGGCTGTTCTACCGGTTGTTCCATCTACATTGATGAAAACCAGGATCGTATCTATCGACTTCGACCCCGTGAGAACCCGGATGTCAATTCCTGGTGGATCTGTGACGAGGGACGGTATGGTTTCAAACATGTGCATGATGAACGCCGGCAAACACAGCCAATCCACCGGGAAGACGGTCAGGACGTGAACGTGCAATGGTCGGATGTAGGCTCGCAGTTGGACAGGGAGTTACGACAGGCGGATCGGTTGGCAGCCCTTGTTTCTCCTCATCTGACGGTTGAAGAGGCTTATCTGCTGATTCAATACTTGAGGCAGATCGATCCCGATGTCCTGTTGGGACTGGGGCCGATTCCTGTTGTCGGGAAAGATGAAGGTTTCCCCGGAGGCTTTGCGATCCATGCCGAAAAGTGCCCGAACCGACGAGGAGTAGAGGAAGTTTTAAAATCAGGGCAGGGCGAATTGCTGGACTTTTCCCAGTGGCTGCAGCGGCTAGAAAGCGATTTACCAGATGCTGTATGGATTAGCGGCGGTTACAAGTCCGATTGGATTGATGAGGCCCAGGCGGAAAGCATTTTGCGGGTGCCGCTGGTGATTGTTCAAGACCTCTTCCCTTCGCCACTTGGGCAGCTTGCCACCTATCGGTTACCCGGTGCAGCCTTTGCAGAACGAGCCGGTTCGTATGTGAATGTGAACCATCATTTGCAGGGCTTCGACTGGGCAATTCGACCGCCGGTCGGCGTATTGACAGAAGGGCAACTCTATTGGCGTTTGCTGGGGCGTTCGGGGCTTTATGATGCGACTGAAATTCTGGCAGAAATTTCGAGAGACATCTCGTATTTCTCTGCGGCGGTTCCACCATTGCCCGCGGGCGGTGTGGATTTGACGAACAACCTGGTTGCCGGGGTTTAAGGGGAGTCTTTGGTGATCTTAGTCTTGATCAAAATTGTCATTCTTCTCGCTGGATTGATGACGGCGGCGGCATATTTTGTCCTGCTGGAGCGTCGAATCGCTGCCTGGGTTCAAGACCGTCAAGGGCCGAATCGTGTAGGAATCCCAATGACCAAAATACGGCTTCTGGGTCTGGGACAACCGTTGGCGGACGGTCTTAAGTTTATCTTCAAAGAGGAATACACACCTGCCCATGTTGATCGCCGATTATTCATTCTGGCTCCGATCACAATTTTAACGGCCGCCCTGGGTGTTTTTGCCGTGATTCCCTTTGGCAGCATGTTGCCCCCCATTTCGAGCCTGAGTGAGAAGCCGATTCCTTTGATCGTAGCTCCGGGTATCGATGTCGGGATGATCTTTGTCTTCGCTCTTTCGAGCATCTCAGTCTACGGTGTGATTCTGGGTGGCTGGGCCAGCAACAGCAAATACAGTTTTTTGGGAGGTTTACGATCCAGTGCGCAAATGATTGCCTACGAACTTCCCCTGGGACTGGGGATTCTGGGGGTTGTTCTCGCGACGGGTTCGTTGCGTCTGGAGGAAATCATCGAAGTTCAGGTGACATCGGGCTGGTTTGCTCTGACTCAACCGCTGGGATTTTTGGTGTTCGTCGTGGCTGGTTTTGCCGAAGCAGCGCGTCTGCCGTTCGACCTGCCCGAAGCGGAACAGGAGTTGATTGGTGGATATCACACGGAGTATTCAGGGATCAAACTGCTGTTGTTTCTGGTGGCAGAATTCTTGCACATGATCACGGCTTCGTTTTTGATTGTCATCCTGTTCTTCGGAGGTTGGCATTTGCCCTTCGGTCTTACCGGGCCGGATGAGCCGATTGGCTGGGGGTTCGCCGTCTTTCGTATCCTGGTCTTCTTTTTCAAGATCTCAGCTGTGATCCTGTTTTTCATGCTGGTTCGTTGGAGTTGGCCGCGTTTCCGTTTCGACCAGTTGATGTCGCTTGCCTGGAAAGTGATGTTACCGCTGGGCATTGTTCACTTGGTTTTTGTTGCGACGATGGCTGAACTCCACCACTATTACGGAGCCCAGTGGGTGGCGCGGATGGGTGGATGGGCCACTTGGGCCATCGCAGGCTGCGCCTGGATATTCGCCCTTGGGGCACTTGGTCTGGCAGCAGCCTGTTCGCCGATTATTTCGGATAATCGACCTCACACCGAGACATGACCGTTTGCTGTGGTCCACTAGCCGGGACTTCACAGGAGTTGAAATTGTGAAATCTGACGATCCTAACATTCACTGGGTTGAGGAACCGAAACTGGGTTTGGCAGGCAGAATGTATGCCCCGCTGTTTTTACAAGGTTTGTCGACCATTTCTCGACATCTGGTCAGCAAGAAAGTCACGGTCAGTTACCCCGAAGAGAGTCCCCAGATAGGAAATGAATTGATCTATCGTGGGGTCCATCGTCTTAACCGGGACGAGCAAGGTCGGGTAAAGTGTGTGGCCTGTTTTCTTTGTGCTACAGCATGCCCTGCACATTGCATTGACATTGTTGGCGTGGAAAGTCCCTGGTCTGATCGTGAAAAGTATCCGGAAAGTTTCACCATTGATGAGTTGCGGTGCATTTTCTGTGGTATGTGTGAAGCAGCCTGTCCGGTGAATGCAATTGAATTGACAAGCTTATATAACTTGACCGGTCGTAGTCGCCAGGAGATGGTCTTTGACAAGGAAAAACTTTTAAGTGTCTACGACCAGACCAAGGACAAGGAACCGATGAGCTCGAGCGAATTGGGGGGCACCCTATGAAAGATGGTGTGATTGGATTTCCGGATCCGCTTCTGGAGATTTGGGGTGTGCTGGGCGATGCGAGTCTTCAGCCAGCGTCGGTTTCTTTCCGGGAAGCCCTGCTCTCTCCCATGAGGGTGCCTCTTGTCTGGGGTATCTTACTATCGGGGTTGGGATGTTGGCTTTTGATACCCCGTCGAAACGGTCGGGGCAGACAATTTGGCAGTCTTGTCTGTTGTTTGGGGTTCGTGATGTTCGCCTTGCAGTTGCGGGGTTGGACGGGGCTCAGTACCCACCTGCTGTTCTGGTGCCTTGCGGCTATCACGCTTGCGGCTGCTGTTTGCACGATTACCTCGCACAATCCGGTCTATTGTGCCATCTGGTTTGCCCTTGCGCTGCTGGGGACCGCCTCACTCTATTTGCTACAGGGATCGCAGTTTTTGGGAGTGGCTACCGTGGTGGTATACGCAGGGGCGATCGTGGTGACATTTTTGTTTGTGGTGATGTTGGCACAGCCAGATGGTAAAGCCCCTTATGACCGCATTAGTTGGGGAATCTTTCCGTCAGCGATTGCCGCGCTGGCAGGTGCTTTTCTGTTGGGGGCGTTGGTTTTCAGTTTTTCTAAACTGTCCGCAGAAAATCATAAAACGATTCACGAGGCTCTTGTTTCAGCGTTGGATTGCCCTTTGAAATCGGTCAAATTGCTTCACGACCCTGAAACCAATCGTCATACTCTGATCATCAAGGTCGAGTCTGCAGAGGAGCGAGACCGATTGCGGGTGGTTGTTGCGCAAGACGGGTTTCGGGAGGCATTAGCAAGCCAGCAGTTCCCGTTTCTCGAACAAGGGGATTTTGACGTCGAACTGATTCACGAAGACGTCCGCAACCACAATCATGTGGCCCATTTGGGAGCATACCTGTTTACCCGTCATCTGATTGCGATCGAAGTGGCGGGGACTTTGCTGATGGTTGCTTTAGTGGGTGCAGTAGCTATTGTCATTCAAGGAAAAACCTCGACCGAACCTGTGGGAGGCTCCTCGTGAGTGATGAGCTGATTCTGCTCCAGAACTACTTGCTCGTCGGCGCAATTTTGTTTGTGTTGGGAGCGGTTGGCGTGCTCACCCGTCGCAACGTGATTGTGATCTTTCTCTGTGTCGAGATGATGCTGCAGGGGATCTCGCTCAGTTTGGTCGCTTGGAGTCGCTATCACAACGATTGGGGTGGACAAATGTTGGTCCTGTTCATCATCGCGGTGGCTGCCTGCGAAGCGGGAATTGCCCTGGCGCTGATATTAATGTTATTTCAACGTAGTGGCGTGTTGGACATTGCATTCTGGCAAAACCTGCGTGAAGAGGGACGGCAGCCCTACGTCGATCGGGATGTCCCGGAAGATTTGGAAGAAGAACGCGTTTGGCCCAGGCTGACGCCGGCCGGAGTCGAGCCAGAGCTTGATTTGGATACAGAAATGCACCGCGGTAAAGTCTAACGGAACTGGCAGCAGACATGGGCAACAATCAAACCATTCAAGCACTGATCGTGCTCATTTCGGCCCTGCCACTGGCGGCGGCCGTGCTGACAGCAGTTCTTGGTCCCCGGTGGTTGCGTCGCTGGAGCCATGTGCCCGCCCTGGTCGCAATTTTCGTGTCATTTTTGTGTAGCCTGGGGCTGATACAACAGATTCGATCTGACGACGCAGGGACAGTTTCGGTCGGTTTTGAAGAAATTTGTACGTTGTGGACCTGGGCGAGTGTCGAAGACGCCTACACGCAGGAATCCGATTCTTCAACAACGTCGGGAGAAACCACCACACAAGAGACACACGATTTCACGATTGATGTCACGCTGCGTGCAGATGCTCTGACCAGCGCCATGCTTGCCATGGTGACGTTTGTCTCTTTCCTGGTGGTGTTCTTTGCAGCGGGATACATGCGGGATGACCCGGGCTACTGGCGGTTCTTCAGTTACGTTGCGCTGTTTGTGTTTTCCATGACCATGCTCGTGTCGGTCAGCAATCTTTTGTTGTTATACGTGTTTTGGGAAGCGGTTGGTGTATGTAGCTATCTACTGATCGGCTTCTGGTATCAGAAGTCGAGTGCAGCCGCTGCAGGAAAAAAGGCTTTTTTGGTCAATCGCGTCGGCGATTTTGGTTTTGCACTGGCCCTGCTGCTGATTTGGTCCACCTATGGCACGTTGAATTTTCATGACACACCTGCTGGCCCCGATTCAGACGCATCGGGATACGCTGCTTCCCCGACACTTGACACCGATCATGAGTTGCGGGGCATTTTGGGGCAGACACGTTTGCAAGACGATGATTTTGCAGGGGGGGCCGTGGGAACGGCAATTTGTTTACTGTTGCTCATTGGGGCCTGTGGCAAGAGCGCTCAGTTCCCGCTCCATGTCTGGCTTCCCGATGCCATGGAAGGGCCCACGCCTGTTAGCGCGTTGATTCATGCTGCCACCATGGTAACAGCTGGAGTCTACATGGTGGTCCGGTTTTCACCCCTGTTTCTCGCCGCACCCGCGGCACTGGTCGTCGTTGCCGCAATTGGCGGGTTCACTGCTCTGCTGGCGGGGTTGATTGCCCTCACGCAGAACGATCTCAAGCGTGTGTTGGCGTATTCCACGATCAGCCAGCTTGGTTTCATGTTTTTAGCAGTCGGCACAGGTTCCCTGGCGGGTATTACGGCAGGCATGTTTCATTTGTTGACACATGCATTTTTCAAGGCCTTGTTATTCCTGGGTGCGGGCAGCGTGATGCATGCTATGGGGAACGTCATTGACATGCGCCAATTTGGTGGACTGCGTCGTCTGATGCCCATCACCCATTGGACGTTCCTCATTGGTTGCCTGGCCTTGTCCGGAATTTTCCCACTGGCCGGTTTCTGGAGTAAGGACGCTGTTCTGGGCGCGGTTCATGATAAGATTCACGAGTTGGAGCACCAGCAACAAGAATCGGAGTTTTCGGCAGGCCAGCCGTCAACGGCAGCAGTGATGTTGGTTTCAGAGGCGTCTCGGCCGGATGCCACCCATCAGGAACCGAGTCCCGCCTCGTTCTTGAAGATCTACAAACTGCTCTATTGGGTCGCCGTTGCGGCAGCTTTTCTGACGGCATTTTACACAGGACGCGCCTACTTCATGACGTTTTGGGGCCCCTTGCGTATCCCCCAGGAAGCAGGTAACCACGCCCATGAGTCGCCATTCGTGATGACGATTCCATTGAGCGTGCTGGCGCTGTGTGCGGCGGTGGTCGGTGTGGCTTTCGTGGGGTTGGATTTTGAGCGACCACTTGCGGAGCAACTGCAGACGAATTATTTCGCTGAATATATAGCGGGAACCCCCTCGCTGGCCTGTGACATGGTGCAAGCTACGACTGCCCCCGGAGGGTTTCACTTTTCGGTGGCTGCGCTCAGTACCTTTGTGGCCCTGGCCGGTATCGGCTTGAGCGGGTTTTTCTACTTGCGGTGCCGCAAAGACGTGGAATGGTGGACTGCGTTGGCTTCGTCTTGGGGCGTCTACCAGCTATCGTTTCGCAAGTTTTTCATCGACGAAGTCTATACGCTGCTGATTGTGTTGCCACTCCAGTTTGTGGCCAGCGTCTGTTACTGGTTTGACAATTGTTTGATTGACGGCCTGGTAAATTTTTGTGGCCGAATACCAGTCTGGTGTGGTGGGGTGTTGCGTTCGTTGCAAATGGGGTTCGTACCGTTTTATGCCATGTTCATGGTTTTGGGGATGCTGGTGCTCATCGCAGCCCGCATGCTCTGGGCCGGCGGTTAGGCGACCGTTTGGCAGGCTGGACTTCAGCCAGGAAGAAACACTAGTAGATAGTGACACTTAAAACATGGAAATGCCTACGCTGTTAGTGGCGACCCTTTTCCTTCCTTTGGGGGGAGCAATTTTCCTTGCGCTCGCGCCGGGGTTAAGCCAGCGAATGTCCCGTATGGTTGCCCTTCTGGTCGCCACGGTGACTCTTGTGATGGCCGTTTTTCTCATGCAAGGTTTTCCCGGGAACCTCGAGGCGGGTGAAGTCTTTGCCGAAGCGGGTGGGTCGTGGTTGCGGATTGCCTCAGGTTCGGACATCCAGTTTCGAGTAGGTCTGGACGGATTGAGCCTGTGGCTGTTTGGTTTGTCGAGTTTGTTGATGCTGACGGCAGTGCTCGTGAGTTGGGAAGCCATCGTCGAACGAGCAGCGTTATTCTATAGCATGCTGCTACTGCTCGAATGTGGCTGCCTGGGCGTATTTGCGGCACAGGATATCATTCTGTTTTATATCTTCTTCGAGTTTACGCTGATTCCGTTGTTCTTTCTAATCGGCATATGGGGCAGTGAGGATCGCCGGTATGCGGCCATCAAATTCTTCTTGTTTACCTTCACGGGGAGTGTTTTAACCTTTCTGGGATTACTGGCTCTCGTGGGATGGGTCTACCACGAATCTGGGCGACTGACGTTTTCGATTGCGGAACTCACCACATGCTTGCAGGAGGGACCGTTACCTTTTTCCTGGCAGGTGGCTGTCTTCTTGGCGCTGTTTGCGGGCTTTGCCATCAAAGTACCTCTTTTTCCGTTGCATACTTGGCTGCCCTTGGCGCACGTCCAGGCTCCCACTGCAGGGAGCGTCATTCTGGCGGGTGTCCTGCTGAAGATTGGAACTTACGGGTTCATTCGATTTAGCTTGCCCATGCTACCGGCAGCGAGTGCCGCATTTATGCCCTGGATTTTGGGCTTGGCGCTGGTTGGCATCATCTATGGTGCCCTGGTTGCACTGGTTCAAAGGGACATCAAACGCTTGATTGCTTATTCCAGTGTGAGTCACCTGGGCTTCTGCATGCTGGGTATGTTTTCTCTCAACCGGTTGGGTCTCTCAGGATCAGTATTGCAGATGATCAACCACGGGATCTCGACCGGTGCGTTGTTTGCGTTGGTCGGTATGCTGTACGAACGTTACCACACACGAGAAATAAGCCAGCTGGGAGGATTGACGCGGCGTCTGCCCATCCTGACGTTCTTTATGCTGATCTTCACCATGTCGAGCATTGGTTTGCCCGGTTTGAATGGGTTTACCGGAGAAATACTTGTGCTGTTGGGCGTGTTTCAGAGGGCCTGGATGGGGGCTCCGGCAGGGTACTTCAAGGTGTTGATTCTGATTGCCGTCCTTTCGGTTTTCGGCGTTGTTCTAGGCGCGTGGTACATGCTCTGGCTGGTGCAGCGTGTCTTCTTTGGACCCTTGAAAGAGCCTCCACGCACCACTGATGAGCAGACCATTACGGATCTTAACTTTCGAGAGATACTCGCACTGGCACCTCTTTCGCTGATGGTGCTTTGGATTGGGTTGCAACCAAGTTTCTTTTTAAGGCACATCGATCCTTTTTTGGCTCCCGTTGTGTCGATCGTTCAGCAGAATATTGACAATGACGATACGGAACCGGATCGGATCGCCGATCATACGTCGCAGGTAGAAGTCGATAACCTCCGGAACAGAAACGCGTTTTCGCAAGGTGATAGTTAGGTATTACTTGATTTCGTTAGACAACAAACGGAGTGGATAAACACCGACGTGGGAATTAGCTTTGATACTTTTTTGTTCTTGTTTCCCGAGGCGATCCTGGTGGTGACCGCCGCCGCGATTTACGTGTTGGGAGCAGCTGGTTTGTCCCGTGCTCGCTGGATGCCAGTGGCCTTTTCCGCTTTGCTGCTTGCTGCCTGGTGTGCAATACGGCAGCCGACGGATCTGGCCGTAGGTGAGGCAGTTCTCGTGGACGGGTTGGGGCAGGGAATTCGTTGGGTGGCAATACTGGTGGGGGCCCTGTTTGTGATCATGTCGGGCCGCGAAGAAGGACACCAATTGACAGGTGAGATATTTGGTTCGCTACTACTAATCGTCGTTGGAACGATGTTGGTCGGACTTGCCGGCGACCTTGTGCTGCTGTTCCTTGCACTGGAGCTGATTTCGATCCCGACTTACGTGTTGTTGTTCCTGGGATCGCCCGGGCGCGCATCCGTGGAGGCCACGACAAAGTATTTCTTTCTAAGCATTTTTTCCTCGTGCATGCTGCTCTACGGATTCAGTTTGCTTTACGGCTTGGCAGGTAGCACCTCGCTTGCTCAGATCTACGGAACTCTCGCTGCAGGGCAGCTGGCCGTTGGTGAAGTTGGCCAGAGTTTGCTAACGCCGCTGGCGTTTGTCATGATCCTGGCGGGAATAGGCTTCAAGATCGCCGCTGTGCCATTTCATTTTTACGCGCCAGACGTCTACCAGGGCACGACCAGCCTCAATGCGGGAATTCTTGCCGTATTTCCGAAAATTGCCGGGATGGTTGCCTTGATGCGTTTGATATTGGTAATGTCTCCCGTGCTCGGTTTCTGGAGTTGGCAAACGGTGATGTTGCTGTCACTTCTTACGATGACATTGGGTAATGTGGCAGCGTTGTGGCAGACTAACATACGGCGGCTGCTGGCGTATTCATCAATTGCCCACACCGGGTACATGTTGATGGGGCTGGTGGTGGCTTTGTTTAGTTCCCGGGACGTTAGCGCTGATGAAGGGTTTTCAGCGATGCTCTTATACCTTGTCGTCTATGCTATTGCGTCCATCGGTACTTTTGCGGCTCTTGGCTGGCTCGCGGACAGCCAAGGAGTTGTGGACCGAGTCAGTTCGTTGGCCGGCATTGGTTTTCGTCGGCCAGCGGCGGCCGCATGTGTGGCGATCTTCATGTTTTCTCTGGCCGGAATCCCACCCCTGGCTGGGTTCTGGGGCAAGTTTTTCTTGTTCTGGAACACGATCTCGTTAGGCCTCTCCGCCTCGTTTTCGAGCATGTCCTTCTGCTTCATCATTCTGGCAGTTGTAGGTGTGCTGAACGCTGCAATTGGCATGGGTTACTACTTGCGTATTATCGCCATCATGTACTTTCCGGCCGAAGAAGCGGAACAAAAGCAGATCCACTCGTCCCCCTACTGGGGCTCTGCACTTGCGATGTTGATTTGTGCAGCTCTGGTCCTGGCAGTCGGCATTGGCCCCGGCCGCCTGATGCGGGAAACTCGTGACATGGCTCGTTCGGCTTGGATTGAACGGGCTGCCGAAGAAAACTCTGACGCTGGAGTGCTGATCTCACGGAGTTTCACGTCCACCAAGTGAATAACCAATGGTGGGATAGCGAGGTAATGGAACTGTGAGCAAACAGGTGGAGCATCCGCATCGCAAAGCGTTGCGGTGAAAAATCTTTTAGGCCGGATTACAAACCATGGACTACTAACCAGCTGGATCAGGAACGATGGCTCGCAGTTCAGGCGGAACGAACGACTTGGCCAAGTTGCTGGCTGCGGCGACAATGCCAATTTACCTCCTGGATGAAACACGTCATTTGAGGTACGCAAATCAGGCATTCTACGATTGGATCGGAGATCCAGACGCGAAGTTGTTTGGCCTAAGATGTGATTACCATAGCCAGCCAGAGGAGACAGGGACACCAGGAGGTGTAGCCGGCTTGTGTCCTCCGCCCGAGGGGTTTCGCGGCGAGCGGAAGCGAGCCATTCTCAGCTGGACACGTCCCGGAAAGCAAGCAGTGCGTCGCTGGGCTGAATTTTTACCTTTAGGAGAAGATCCTTCCGATTGCCCGGCTGTTCTGGCGGTTTTGGAAACCACCGACATTGCTGAGCCGCGTTCCGTAGAGTCGGTAGGAAGGGGCGAAACTCCGCAAGAGTTACACGAATTGGTTCGTCACTTCCATCAGAAGATTCAGCAGCAATTTTCCTTGCAACAATTTATTGGTAGCAGTTCTGTCATCAAGAGAGTGCGTCAGCAAATTGAACTGGCAGCTTCAACTCTCGCGAATGTGATGGTCATCGGGCCTCCAGGAAGCGGGCGCGAGCATGTTGCCAGGACGATAGCCTATGGAAAAACAACAGGTGATCCCGGTCCACTGCTGCCAGTAGATTGCAGTGTTGTCGATCATGAAATTCTCGAATCAACATTGGAGGCGTTTCGTCGACGCATCAGGGATTTTCCGAAAGAACTTCCGGTGACATTGTTGTTGCTCGATCTACAAGATCTTCCTTTGGATGCTCAGAATGTACTGGAACAGCGACTGTGCCGGGAAAATTTTCCAGCGAGAGTCCTCAGTACTGTCCGTCCCGGATCGTTGGCTGGGGGATTCCACCTCGGGCTCCGGCATTGGTTGACAACGCTCGTGATCGAATTGCTGCCGTTAAAACAACGACTTGAGGATTTGCCGGCACTGGCACAACTCTTCCTCGAAAAATTAAACGCTCAGGGAGAATTGCAACGGAGTGGTTTTTCGGACGATGTTTTGGATCGCCTTGCAAGTTATCCATGGCCGAACAACGTTGACGAACTGTTTGCCGTAGTAAAGCAAGCGCATGGGGCGAGTGAAGATCCGTTGATCCAGTTGCGCGATTTGCCACCACAGCTTCACTGGGCCGCTCAAGTTGCCGCCCGTCCTCCCCGGGAAAAAACCACGATCGATTTAGACCAATTTTTAGCCGAGATCGAGGAGGAGTTGATCCATCGAGCTGTGGCTCATAGCCGGGGGAATAAGGCACAAGCAGCCCGATCACTGGGGATTTCACGTGCGCGATTGCATCGACGACTGCAACAACTTAGTGCCCCGGACGATGGATCCCCGGAGGACTAGATTCCGCATCTTGTTGGCATCGAACCGGCGAGCCTGTGAAGATGCCAGTGGACTGCCCAACGAACATCAATTTCGCCTGAGAGTGCGAGGATGAAAAAGTCGAAATTCATTATTTGCGAAAATTCCACCCACTGGGCGTTTCATCTGTCCGAGCACTGTCGAGGGGAGCCCTGGCGCATGAACCAGTTACGAAGTCCGGTTCAATCCTGGAAAGAATTGGAGAGATTTCCCGGCAGTCTTGTCGTTTGGGAGTTGACAGAAAGGACCATCGGATCGATTATCGAGAGTCTGATTCGAGCCACAAACTGTTTTCCGTTGGCCCGGTCTGTTGTAGTGGGAACGCGGGACTGGTGTCCTTACGAGTGGATTTTACGTGAAGCCGGAGCCGTCGACGCGGTTTTTTCACCCCGTGATCTGGGGCGGTTGATCCGGCTGGCGAAGCGGCACTTTGAATCGGTTCCCATTGCCCCGCAGTCTTGGAATGAACGGATTTGGTCCCGTTTGCCCTGGGAGAAGGAACATTTCTGAAGCAGTTGACCTTCGGCATTTGTGACTTGAAATTTGATGTGGGGTCTTGGCAGCAAGAAAACCACGTCTCCCAACGGGCCCGCTTGTCAGCGCCCCGAATTGTTGCCATTTTATCATTTTAATCAATGAACTCTCCGGAATTTGACTGTTCTGTTTCCGGTGAGCCAACTGCTGGCGATCAATCACATTCTATCGATGACAGAAAGAGAGAGACTCTATGACTGAGAGTCCCATTGAAGTCTCAGCAGTTGAAGCTGCTCTTCAGGATTTTTGTGATCCCGAAACTGGGCGAAGTGTGGTCCAGCAAGGGCAGGTTCGAGAAATTCATGTTCAGGGCAATGCGGTCAAGCTGACTCTGGCATTATCGACTTGGTCAGCACCTTTATGGCAGGAAACCAAAGAAGGAGCCGAGGAGAAGTTGCGTGAAAAGCTGCCTGCCCTTCAGTCCGTGAAGGTCGATCTTGCAATTCACGAGCGTCCACCGGAGAAACTGGGACAGGTGGGTCTGACGGTCAAAGGACTGATCACTGTCGGTTCGGGTAAGGGAGGAGTCGGAAAAAGTACCGTAGCGGCAGGTTTGGCCATTGGTCTTCAACGAGCGGGTTGTAGAGTGGGGTTATTGGATGCGGACTTCTATGGA
The DNA here is from genome assembly GCA_002726515.1 of Planctomycetaceae bacterium. Classification (GTDB taxonomy): domain Bacteria; phylum Planctomycetota; class Planctomycetia; order Pirellulales; family Pirellulaceae. The sequence continues at coordinate 47,574 of PBTE01000032.1, forward strand.
CCAAGTATTCCTCATCTGCTGGGAATCAGTGGCTCACCTCAACAAGAAAACAACGAAGTGATTCCCATGGACTGTAATGGCATGCCTGTGATGTCCATTGGCTTTCTTATTCCGCCCGATCAGGCGGTTGTGTGGCGTGGACCGATGTTACACAGCCACATGAACATGTTTGTCGGGCAAACCCGTTGGGGGGAACTCGATTATTTGATCGTTGATATGCCCCCCGGAACAGGTGACATTGCTCTTTCGTTGTCTCAGATGTTACCTGTGACCGGTGCCGTTATTGTATGCACACCTCAAGAGGTTGCGCTACTGGATGCCGTCAAAGCGATCTCCATGATGCGAACGGTGAAGATTCCCATTTTGGGTATGGTGGAAAATATGAGTGGTTTCGTTTGTCCGGAATGTCAGAAAGAGTATGATATTTTTGGCAGTGGTGGAGCTAAGCGGAAGGCGGAAGAACTTGGTTTGCCATTTCTGGGAGAGGTACCCATTCAGCCGGCCATTCGCTCCCTTGGTGACCGAGGACAAGTACAAGCGGTTTTTGAGGATCAAATTGCCGGACCTTACCTGGAGAGAATTTGCCATCGCCTGGTAAAGAATTTGGCCGACACGAATTTGGCTGAACCGCCTCTGCCCAAGTTGACCGTCTTATAGATTGGGAAGTGGCTGCAACGTCCTTCCCGAAAAGCTCGTGAAGTTCGGACGTTGCCGGTGTCGGACCATGAAGAGATGCGGCAGACGGCTGTTCGCCAACTCCTCCTCTTTTCTTGTGCACTTGAACTCAAGGTGCAAAGTGGAAACGATGGCATGAGATCTCACGCTGGTGGTCGGAAATCTTATGCAGCAAGGCGTTTAGGTGCTGCCTTCTCATGAAAAACTAACCCGCTCCTAAGAGGATCAGCCGGGAGCTTTCCAAGGGACGGGCTATGGTATCGGTGAGCCCGGAGTCGTAAAGATCTGTGTGAAAAACAGGGCCTAAAAAGAACCAGAGCCGCTCGGATTGCTGAAATCCGTGCGGCCCTTTCTCGTTGTTTCAAAAGAAGAGCATCTGTGATGATTGTCAGAAACGCTTCTAACGTTTTCTCTTAGCAGTCTTCCGCTTAGCGGCCTTCTTCTTGGCGGCCTTCTTAGCGGGCTTTTTCTTAGCGGCCTTCTTA
>PBTE01000033.1 GCA_002726515.1 Planctomycetaceae bacterium
AGTACGGACGATACGTGGTCTGTACTGCAAGAATTATTTGGAGAATGGCCAGTTGCGCGATTGGTTCGACATTTGGAAAATCGGGGGATATCGGCGGCGATCATGACGGGCATCGAAGCGGCCGATTCCGAAATTGTATGTACTATCGATTCTGACGGAACCTATGATCCACGTCAGTTGGAGTCGTTGTTGCCACTGCTGACCCCAGACGTCAGCGTGGTTACAGCATCGCCTTATCATCCGCAAGGAGCGGTTTACCATGTACCGGGCTGGCGCCTGTTTCTGTCACAAGGTGTTTCTTTTTTGTACCGACGCGTGATGCGGCAGAAGATGTACACTTATACTAGCTGTTTTCGTGTCTACCGCAGGTCAGAAGTATTGGAATTGGATCTGCGCGAAAGAGGATTTATTGGTATTGTTGAGTTATTATGGAGGTTCCAACAGCAAGGCAGCCGGATCGTCGAAGCTCCTGCCAGCCTGACAGTACGCCACCAAGGACAGTCCAAGATGAAGATCTTACGGGTTGCCGTTGGACATCTCGGGATGCTGGGGCGTGCGTTGGTGGAACGTATGTTGAAGTGAGCGCCGATTCAATTTTCTTTTTCGAGGAATTTGTATGAATCCGACCAAAGTGACTCCGCCGGACGGTAACCCAGCGCAAGTACCGGGCCAGACGCCCCCGGTGAAGACTTTCGGTGCTGATGTGTCCTACCCCGCCAAGATTGATCTCCCCTCTGATCAGAATGCTTCCGGACGAACTCTGGGCGAGGAAGAAGTTGCCAACCTGGCTCAGGCGATTCAGGCCGGCAGATTGACCAGTACCAGGGGGACCTGGGTCAGCGCCTTTGAGTCTGCTTTTCAAGAGCAGATGGGTGTGGGCAGCGCGGTTGCCTGTTCATCCGGTACGGCGGCGATTCATACTGCCATAGTTGCGGTTGACCCGGAACCCGGAGAAGAGATTATCACTTCTCCGATCACCGACATGGGGGCCATCACACCCATTTTGTACCAGGGTGCCATACCGGTGTTTGCGGATGTCGATCCGACGAGCTGTAACGTCACGGCCGCCACGGTTGAGAAGGCCCTGAGTGAACGGACCAAGGCAATCATTGTTACGCACCTGTTTGGCAAGCCCTGCCCGATGCAGGAAATCATGGAAGTAGCCCGGTCCCGCCAGATACCCGTCATCGAAGACTGTGCTCAGGCCTATCTCGCGCGGAGCCAGGGCCAGCTGGTCGGCGCGATTGGTGACCTGGGTTGCTTCAGTTTGCAGCAGGGAAAGCACATCACGACGGGTGAAGGTGGAATTGTGGTCACCTCCAATCCGGACTGGGCGCGACGCGCATTTCTGTTCGTCAACAAGGCCTGGGGATATGGCGATTCAAAACCCGACCATTATTTCCTGGCCCTCAATTACCGGATGACCGAATTGCAAGGGGCTGTTGCGACGGCTCAACTTGAAAAGTTGAACCGCTCGGTGACGGTTCGCGTGGATCTGGCAACGCGGCTCAACACCTGGCTGGCGGATGTTCCCGGAGTGTTCACGCCACAGGATGATGGCGAGGAATATGCAACCTATTGGAAGTACTGCCTTCGGGTCGACAGTGAAGTTATCCCGGGTGGCGCCGTGGGCCTGGGAGCGTTGCTTCAAGAGCGTGGCATCGCTTGTGCACCACGGTACATTCAAAAACCGGCGTTTCAATGTCAGGTGATCGCTGAACAGTGCACTTTCGGATCGAGCAGATGGCCTTTCAGCCTGGCTCGTCCCGAGGCCACTGATTATCGAGAGTCTCTTTTTCCTGGTACTTTTTCCGGCCTGTCACAAATCCTGGTGTTGCCTTGGAATGAGGCTTATACTACCGAACACGTCGATTTCATCGCCCAGACGATTTGTGCCGCTGTTCAAGAATTGAGTCAGAAATGAAAAATCATCAACAAATTCGCTTAGGACTGGTTGGCGCTGGAGCAATCGCCCAGACCTACGCGCAGGCGATACCCAACTGTCAGGCGGCCGAACTGAAGGCAGTGGCTGATGCACGACCGGAAGCGGCGCAGTCTTTGGCAGAGAAACTCAACGCACCCGGATTTGACAGTTATCAGCGCATGGCAGAATCTGTTGAACTCGATGCGGTCATTGTCTGTACACCACCTGTGACTCACACGGAAATCTGTGAATATTTTCTGCAGCGGAAAGTGGCAGTACTCTGCGAAAAGCCGCTGGCAATTGATCGGGACAGTGCGCGATCAATGATTGCTGCGGCCCAGAGTTCCGGAGCATTGCTGACGATGGCTTCCAAGTTTCGTTTTGTTCAGGACGTTTTCGAAGCCAGGCAGCTGATCAGTTCGGGGCTGATCGGCGATGTCGTCCTGTTTGAGAATACGTTTGCAAGTTGTGTGGACATGTCCACTCGATGGAATTCCGATCCTCTGGTCAGCGGAGGTGGTGTCCTGATAGACAACGGGACACATTCGGTGGACATCATGCGGTATCTGTTCGGTCCTGTTGCTCAGTTGCAGGCAGTCGAGGTCAAACGTATCCAAGACATTCCCGTGGAAGACTCGGTCCGTTTGTTTGTTCGCACCCAGAGCGGTGTGACTGGTAACATCGATTTGTCCTGGAGTTTGCACAAGGAACAACCGTACTATGTGGGAGTGTACGGATCCCGAGGAACTTTGCTGGTGGGATGGAAGCAATCTCAATACCGGGTGCATGGCACCGAAGAGTGGGTTTCCTTTGGCGGGGGATACGACAAGGTTCAGGCCTTTTGCAGTCAGATTGACAATTTTTCCAGAGCGGTTCAAGGAGAAGAGGAATTGCTGATTGGTATCGAAGACGCGCTGGCGTCGGTCGAAGTCATTGAAGCTGCTTACGACTCGCTTTGGAAAGATTCGTGGATTGCCGTAGAAGCGACGGAGAAAGCCGCCACGGACACTTCAAGGCCGTAATTGTGAGTTCCAAAATTCACCCCACGGCGGTTGTCGAACATGACGTATTGATTGGTGCAAATACGTCCGTGTGGGATCATGCTCACATTCGACACGGGACCCGGCTGGGTGAGGATTGCATCGTCGGCGGGAAATCTTATATCGCCTACGATGTGCAGATTGGCAATCGTGTCAAAATCAATTCTTTTGTCTACATCTGCTACGGTGTGACCATCGAGGACGGCGTCATGATCTCGGCGGGAACGATCTTCACGAATGATCAATATCCTCGGGCCACGAGTCCCGACCTTTTAACCCTGAACAGTTCGGATCCCGACGATCACACCCGCCCCACGCTGGTTTGTGCCGGGGCCACGATCGGCGCCCGCTGTATCATCGGCAGTGACCTCGAGATTGGCAGGTTTTCCATGGTGGGAATGGGCGCGGTGGTGACCCGTTCCGTGCCCGCCTTTCATTTGGTGGTGGGCCACCCGGCTCGCTCGATCGGTACGGTCTGCCGTTGTGGACAGCGGACGTCTCGCATAACGGAACAACCATCGGATGAAGTCACGGAAGTCACTTGCGCATCATGCGAAAGACGTTACTCGATTCGCGGGATGTTGGTCACCGAATTGTCGGAGTAGGACTGACCCGGGGCTTGCTCCATACGCCGCTTTGGTTACTGCCGGGCGGAGATGGGTAAGGATCGTTGGAGACGAACGATGGCTCACGACAACTCCCTTTGTAAGAGCCGGATCCCCGCATCGTAGGCCCGATCTTCATTTTCCCGGTAACTGCAGGCCGGATCCAGGCGATAAGGCTCGACTGCCATGACCGGACCTTCGTCAATGCGACTTGTCACCTGATGCATGGTCGCCTCCTGGTCATAGGCTCCGTCTTTCAAGGCTCTTGCCACGACTCCGAGGCCACCATATTCCGGGATTCTGGCACAATGAATGTTCAGTACAGAAATTCCTGTGCGAATGACCAGTGGAGAGATGATCAGCCCTGCTCGAAAAAGGTAAACACGGCCAATCTGCTGCTGGTTGATTATTTCCAACAACTTCCCGTTGTTCGCAATGGCTTGGCAACCTGGAACCTGGAAGTCCGGACGTCGGTACTCGGCCCAGATCATCTTCAACAGCAGTCGGGGCGAGATCGACCGTTTCTTGAGCAGACGCCAGACCTTTTTTAGATTGGTAGAGTGGTCCAGAACGATTTGAAGGTCTTCGTAACCCTGCAACCTTGCAATCAGTCTTCGACCGATCTTGTCGTCACCTACCAGTAGCAAGGTTTTCATGAACCCTCCTTCAGTTCAAAATCACAGCCGGGCCATGTGGGGAAATTGATTGCTCGTTCGGAGTACGATTTGGAAACGGGATAATCTCCCCGGCTGTACTGACGATAGGCTTTCATGTAGGGAATCGAATATTCGATCAGCATGCCCAGTTGAACGCCGTGCCGCAGGTAAAAGTTCATCCATCGGGACCGGTCCTCCGCCAGGGCGACAAGATGGCTATAGGTGCAATCGGGATCAAACGGTAGACACCAGATGTCCTTGCGGGTCTCCAATGGTTCGATAATAGCTCGGGATTGTTTCTGACGATCTGCGATGATGCGGTCGTACTTGCGCAATTGATTCCTGCCGACCCGAGCTTCGATTTCGCAAGGAAGAAGATCCCAGTCTGCCGGGAATGCAATCACCCCTTCCTCGTAGTACTTGACGAAACGATCCAGCCAACCGTTTCTTTCCAGGAAATGGACCAGGCCGTACACCAAATGGTTGAAAGCCACATTCACTGCCACAAAATAAAGCAATCGTTTAAAACTTTTGCTTCGATCCCGGCGGCAGTGTTGCTGGCGGAATGTCCGGAGATTTTCTGAGGTGGTCTGATCGTGGCAAAGCACCATCCCGCCAAAAATAGAGTTGATAATTTTAGCGATGTTTGAACCGAAAATAGAAGCATCCCCGAATCGGGTCACCATTTTGCCTTGCCAACGGGCTCCGTAGCTGTGTGCGCAGTCCTGGATCACATAGATCTTGTGGCCATATTTTTTTTCCGCCCGATTTACTATTTCCGCCACGCGTTCTACATCCATGGCATAGCCCCAGAGGTGTGTCACGAGAATGGCCCGGGTTTTTTCGGTCAGCGCGGCTTCCAGACCCTCGTAGCTCATGTTGAAGGAACCTTCGCCGCAGTCCACAAACACGGGAATGTTTGAGCTGAGAACGATGGCATCCGCTACCACGACACAGGTGTAGGCCGGGCAGATTACCTCGGAATGCTCGAGACCCCAGACTTTCAACAGGGCGTAAAGTGCTGTCCGCCCGTGGGCAAACATCACTCCGTGGGCACATTCGAATTTGGAGGCGAACTCGTCTTCAAACGCCTGCACGTTACCCTTGGAAAAAAAAGACAGGGCCGCTTTCCAGTCGGACAGGTCATAACTCGGTTTCAAGCGTGGAATCATGAAGTGTCATCCTGTATCCGCCTAACGTCCTGGATGGGCAACTTCGTGGCGGCGAGATCCTTCCCGTTGCTGACAAGCGGTCGTTGTTCGCAACCTGTCAGATGGGTATTCGTCACAACGTCCGGTTTCCTTTAGATGTTACGGCCAGGAGAGGTCGGTAGTTCATTATTACCAGCGACCGGCGTGATCGGCAGGTGCCGGCGATTTTGTGAGGGAATGTCAATTTCAGCACTGTGCCTGTAAGACAAGTGTAGAATTTTTTACGGGACCGGCGACGTGCTTCCAAGCAGTTATCGTCCGATGGGTTCGAAATGCGAACCGGCGACTGTCCCCGCTCGCAGTCATCTTCTCATGTTGTCCTGCGGGTATCGGGAGGCTCGAGGTACGATGCTGTACATGACTTCATCGTCCATTCAACCGGGTGATAATAACGACAGTAAATATTCATATGACGCTCCCCAGCCATAGTCACGGCTGAAAACTCTCTGATGCCAAATGACCGTTGCCGAGCCATGAACGGCTTGGATTTCGTCGATCCATTTTTTTAGTTCCCGTCGTCGGGAAGCTTCATCAAATGGCTGGTAATCGTACAAATGGGAATCCATCAGTACCATGGGCATCGCCTTCAAGTGCATTGGTTGCCGCCGGCGATCGTCCCAGGGATGGTGGGCCAGGGCACTGCCATTTCGCAGCGCACACCGATCGTTAAATCCTAACGTGCTGTCCAGCTGAAATCCGGCAGTTTGCTGGGCGGCCCAGGTGTCAGCGAAACTGAAACGCAACCAGTGCTGACGGCAGCTGAGAACTTCTTCTCCCAGAGATTCCTCGAGATGACTTTTTTCAGCGAGCATGCACTGACTGTCGTGCCAGTTATCAAAGGACTGATGAAGACCTATGTGCCACCCGCCCTGACGTAGGTCACGGATGATTGTCTGGAGTTTCTCATCCGTAACCGAGTAGCGAGGGTCGAAGATTTTCTCCTTCAGGTTCATGCCGCTTCGGCCCTGCCCACCATAGAAATTAAAGTAGCTCTTCATGCCTCGGGAGGTTTCCATTTCCTTGATGATTTCAAAGCAACAATAATTGTCGTGGCTGAATAAAAACCTGAGAAAATCGACCAGTTTTCCCCCGGCACTGCGCAAACGTAGATGGCCTGCCATTCTTAAAGCATTGAACAAATGGAAAGCGGCCTGTTTCAAACGGGTGGATTTGGTCTTGAAGATTGCATCGACATCATGGGTCAAAATGATTTGCGGTTTTGGTAAATTGCCGAACAGGTCTGTTTCATTCTGCTTCTTCAGGTGTGCTGCCCAACGCCGTAAGAACAGGCCGATCCGGTTCACCCAGGCCCTTTCCCAAAGTCGCTCATCCCAGCCCTTCAGGCGCATGCTGTAGGAGTGAATTGTGCGATTCTCTTTTTCATACTGTCGTTCGGCGGAACTGTTCAGATACCAGAAAATCGTGGCAAACCAATCGACGTGTTGCCAGGCCTCGCCATCCGCTTGCGCAACAAACTTTTGAGGGACGAGAAGTTGACCCTCCACACCGCGGTCCTTTGCCCATTCGGGCAAAGACACCAACATCAATTGGGGCGGAAAGTCTTCATGGGAGTTGGTTTTTGATTTGACAACCGGGAGTTCCTCCACCAGGTGGCGGTTGCTCGTCCAATACATGGAAAGCGTATCAAGTAGATATTCTTTTTTTACCTGGAACACATCGTCTTGGTTCATCTTGTCGACCTGGTATGACAACCGATCCTCATCGTAAGTAATCAGCCGATTAACGATCTCTGTCTTGCGTCAGTCCGGGCAGTCACAAGAGAAGTTTTGCAAGCCAGTCTCTTGCCTGGTGGGTCTTCCGCGTTCGGGCATCGATCTGTCTCGTTTGTCGCGTTGTCTGCTATACTGCCTCTGCTTTGTTCCTGTCCCTTTATCGTCGATCGTGATGGGCCACGGCAACACGAGTCTTCTAACCAGTATCTCGTGCATACAAGTTGTTGGGGAATGTGAATCCTCCCGGTGTGCTGTTCAGTTTCACAGACCACGACGACAAAGACGGCTCAAGGGCAACAAACCGGTCATGGAGTACTAGTTTTCACAAGTTCAAGATAAATTCCAGCCGAATCGGGTTGGAGGTTTTGCAGAAGCATAGAGGTTGGGTCTTGTGGCATTGAGAATTCGCGGTACAGAGGCCCTGCTGGTCGCGGTGGTCTTGCTTTACAGCTGGTGCTATGTCGCGGATTTCCAGCTGCGCCTGTCGCAGTGGCAGTATAGCGATAACCCCATCACGTTTGCCTGCGCTGCTAAATTTCCAGAATTTTTCGACAACGATTTTGTCGCTAACAATCAGCTGAGTGTGTGGCGTCGCTTTGCGCTACGGGCCAGCATGCAGAACTGGATTCCGACGCTCCTTTACACCCGGTGGGATATTGATCCCTATCCAGTGACGCGCTGCTTGACGTTTCTTCAGGGTGCGGCCATCGGGTTGGGAATCTTTGTTTTTGTCAACGTCGTCACCCGAAATAGCTTGTTTTCTTTGATTGCGACAGTGTTCTGCTACCTGTCGAATCCCTGGGGTCTGAACCTGGCCAACTACGGCTTCGATTCGTCCTGGACCTTCATGCCCTATCCTGCACATGCAGCGCTTGGTGCAGTGGTCGTTGCGCTGGCGCTGATGATGACAGAAAAGTACTGGCGCTGGGCGTTTGTGTTTGCTCTGTATGCCGGCTTGATGCATCCCACCATGGGTCCCTACTGCTTCGCCGTGATGGGAAGTTATTACCTGGGAAAACGGTGTTTTCGTCAGGTGTCGTCATGGCGCCTGGCGCTGGTTTTGTTCACCTTGGCTCTATTTGCAATCCCCATCGTGTTAGCGGGTTCGGGAAACCAGGGAACCCCGGTTGACCGGGATGAACTGTTTGCCGGTTTGCTGCTGAACCGGCACCATGTACCGTGGACCGGCGAAGCACGATTCCAGCACGCGTGGCCGGCCCTCACCATCTGGCTGACCCTCTGCTTTTTAGGGTGGGGGCACTGCGATCAATTTACGAAACACTATCGGTTCCTTTGGTTTTCCGCGCTCTTTACGGCGACATTGCTTTCCCTGTCCCACGTGGCGGGATTTCTGTTTCGAATTCCTTTCCTGTTGGGAATTACCGGTCTCAGGTCAATCATGTTATTGTCCCTGGTGAGCCTGCCGGTCGTGATCGCTTACATGATCGAAAACCTGCGGTCCGGATCCAGCGTCCGCAGGATGTGTGCGATTCTGTTTTTTGTTCTACCGTTTCTCGGTGAAGAGTACGTGCTGATCGGTTACGTTACCCTGTCACTGGTGCTGATGGAATTCGGAGACGGTCAAGTCGGCCCATGGAAGCTTGCCCTTTCTCAAAAAGCGCAGAGGGTGTGTCATGTTTCGGCGATGTTGGTTCTGATCGTCTGGATGGCCAGTTTCATCGTGCTGGCAGGGATCGACGTGGAGCGACCGGGATTGATTTTTCGAACCCACTCGATTTTAACCTGGCATGCTCTTGCCGCTTTGGGGGAAGCGGCGAACCCACCGTGGATGCTGCGCCTGCTAGTCGTGGTTTTTTCTCTGGTTCTTTGCGGGCTGGTTGGTCTGGGTCACGGGCGTTGGAGTCATTGGGCGCCGTTGTTTTATTCAAGGTCTGAACTCTCGCACCGGGTTCTGTGGATCCTGGTATTGGGGTATTGCAGTTGTTTTCTTGCTAATGCATGGTTGAACCGGGCGGCACCACTCAACCTGGATTCTCCCATTCTCCAGGCTCAGCGGTGGGCGCAATCGCATGGTTTACTCCAAACGGTCAGACGCGGTGTTCAAGGTTTTCCCGTACTCGAAGCGCAGCAGTGGGCGCGAAAACATACTCCGTCTGATTCCCTGTTCCTCACGACCTGGAGAAACGCCTGGATTGCAACGGCTAGGCGGCGGCACTTCTATCCGATTACCTTCGAGTTTTACAGCTACAAGGGATTTGAAGAAAATAAAGCCCGACGTGATCGTTTACTTGAGTTTTATGGAATTCAGCAGGAGTTTGCAGCTTTGAATCGCGGGCCGGGCCTGAGAAAACTTCAGCGGCAGATGCTGCGCGGTTTCGGTGATGATGAATGGCTGCGCTTTGCCGATGAATTTGCAGTCACTCATCTTGTCACGATCAAAAATCGCTTTTACCGGACGCGACCGTTGACCTTTCCTGTGGTGTTTCAGAATGAGTCTGTGCGTATTTATGAGTTGAAGCGAAATCGGCATGCAGATAAGCAAACACAATGAGACGGGTCTAACCGGTCGAGGAACCCCGCTTACACCATTGCGGACAGGTTGAAGTGCACTTACATGGAACACGTCAAAAAAATTCCGGATCTTGTCTGCAAGGCAAGGCTTGTTTGGCTGGCGGTCGTTGTGATCTTCGGGATTCACATCCTGGGACTCGGTCGCATACACAAGCCAGTCGAAGGAATCTGGAATGCAGACCCGATTGTTGAAAAAGACTGGTGCCTCCATTTTCACCATCTTCAATCCCAGGCGGAGTTTTGGCAGACCGATGGGCGATTGTGGGGCTATAACCCGTACTTCATGGCGGGTTATCCATCCAACACGATTCAGGATCTCAGTATTAAATTCTTCCAGGCCCTGGCGGTGCTGACACCCGGCAACGAGCGGATTCGGGTGTTCAAGCTGTTTGTGTTCTTGTTTACCGCGTCGCTTCCCTGGATGGCGTTTGTTGCCGGTCGAAATTTTTTTTGGGATACTCAGGCACGTCAGCTCATCGCGTTGACATTCGCTCTCTTGGGGACGGCTTGCTGGTGGAACTCACTGGCGCGCGAGATGTACTTCTACGGAATGGTGGGTTTTCAGGTCACTTGCTATTTTGCGCTGCTGACGGCATCGGTGTTGTATCGTTTGCTGACGGACCACTCGCGTTCCAAGCGAAATGTTGTTGTCTGGATCGCTTGTGCAACGCTGCTTCCTTCGCTACACCTGATGTGGGCAGTGATCTTCGTTCCAATTGTGGCCCTGATTTTGGTGACGCACCGGAAATCATGTACCAGGGCAACCCTGGTGGCGATTGGAATGGGGGCCTTGGTCTCCGCCGCAGTCAATTGGCCCTGGCTGGGGCCTTTCCTGGCACATCTGGAGAACAGTGTCACGGAGCAGCTCATTGCCGAACGAATGAATCGTCAGGAGCCTTTCTTTAGCGCCGATCCTTTGACCTTCTTCAAGGATTATTGTACTTCGGACATCTACTTTGCATTCCGGACATCTCTCTGGGAGAAAGGACTCCGGTTGGGGGTGCTGCTGCTTGGTGTGGCTGGCGTCTGCACAATGTATCGAGGGTTTCACACCGCTCGAGGGCTCATCATTGGAGCTGTTATCGGGCTGCTTTTCTGCATGACGTATTGGGGATCCTTTTCTCCGATCAAAGGCTGGCAACCGATGCGATTCAAGATAGCACTCGATTTGTGGCTTGCTCTTGCGACATCTTATTTGATTGGACAGGTGGCGATGACGCGCTGCTCTCGACTTTACAAGACGCTCTTGGGCAGTTGTCTTGGCCTGTCTTTGGCGTGCCTGGTGGTGAATCTGGTGCAGACAGAACTCCAGGAGAAAATGCGGGTCCGTTCAGGTCTGTCACCGGTGAACCAGGAACTGGTGACCTGGGCCCAACAGAACACGTCTCCTGATGCTCGGATTCTGTTCGAAGAGTCCGGTGATGAAACTCGCTTTCAATACAACGGTGCCTTCCTGTCTTCCATTCTTGCTCACGTCACCCACCGCCAACTCATTGGAGGGCCATCACCCTATTACAATGACCGTCACCACTTCGCTAATTTTCGTTCTGGAAAACTGTTCGGACGTGACATAGCGACGTATTCTCCCTCCCAGCTCCAATCGTATTGTGAAAGATACAACATCGGTTACGTGATCATGTTTCACCCGCGGTCCGTTCAGGCTTTCCGGAACCTGGGAGAGCGTTATCCGGTAAAGTTTTCATACCAGACGAAGCGATTTTCCTGTGTAGAATTAGGTCGTCAGTCAAATTGGTTCATTACGGGCAAGGGACATCTCGAGGCGAAGTCGAATCGAATTGAGTGTTGGGATGTCGAAGGCAACGAGGTTGTTTTGAAGTATCATTGGGTAAGGCACCTGGTAAGTCACCCGGAACTCAGGATGGAACCGTTACGAGTAGGGGATGATCCCATTCCATTTATCAAGATCAGGAATCCGCCGCGGCAATTCACGCTGCGCGTGGGCGGGTGACAAAAGGATCGATTGTGGCCGGTAACAAAGCTGCAGTGAGTCTTTCATGCTAAGCAGATCCAGTTTAAGAGAAGACAATTTACGAAGGCAGTCAGCATGGCTCAGGCATTCGGGGTCAGAGTGTATGGTCCGCTGTGCTGAAAGAGACACATCAGGAGCCCGCCATGCAGTCGGTTGGGCTTCAGCAGCGAGCACTGGCACATATGCAGGCTGAAACAGAACAACTGCTGTCCGATCGTGAGCAATCGATTGACAAATGGCCTTGGCTGATCTTTGCAATCGCCTTCCTGACTCGGGTGATGTACTTCGGGCAGTACCTCCAATCACCGTTGTTCGGCTATTTTCGTGCGGACCAACTGTACTACGTTCGCTGGGCCCGTGAAATCGCGGCCGGCGATTGGTTAGGCAGCGAAGCGTTTGAGATGGGACCACTTTACCCGTACCTGGTGGGCGCAGCGTTCTCGGTTTTTGGAGAAAACCAGGCCCTGCTGTTGATCGTCCAGTTATTCCTGGGCGCACTTTGTGCTCCACTGCTGTGCATTTGCGGTTGTCGACTTTTTGACCGGTCCACGGGAATCGTGGCCGGACTGATCATGGGGGTCTACGGTCCGTGCATTTTCTATGAATGCATGATGATGAAGTCCTTCCTTTCTCCCCTCCTGACCGTGGTGACTTTGTATGCGGCGGTCCGGTACAGCGAGAACAGGGCGGTGGTTTGGCTCTGGGTGTCCGGTGCTGCGATCGGGATGGCGTGTCTTGTGCGGGAGAACCATGTCCTTCTGCTGTTACCCGTTGGTATCTGGATCCTGTGGACAGGACACAAGTTCAACGTTGCCAAGACACGTGTTTTGCTTCACGGGATACACATGGTGGCGGCGCTGGTCCTGGTGCTGACTCCCTCCGCGGTTCGTAATTACGTCGTCGCCCGTGAGTTTGTTGTTGTCACCGCCGGCGGTGGAGAAGTGTTCTACATCGCGCATCGACCCGGTGCCAGACCGTACTACTCGGCTCCACACTTTGTCACCGGCAACCCCTTTTATGAACACGAGGATTTTCGCAAAGAAGCTGAACGGCGCACCGGGCGGAGATTGTCACGCTCTGAATCATCGCGGTACTGGTATCGAGAGGCCGTGAAGTGCGTGTTGGACAACCCGTTTCATTCAGCCAGATTGACGAGCCAGAAGGCAGCCGTCCTGTTTAACGATTATGAAGTTGCAGACGGAGAAGATTTTCTGGTGACGCGCAGGTTCATTTCTTGTCTTGCCTGGCTGCCGACGTTCGGATGGCTTGGTGGCTTGGGATTCCTGGGAATGCTGGTCTGTTTGATGACAAAAAGAACAGGCTGGATCGTAGTGGCTTTGCTCGGTGTACATGTTCTCTGCGTGTTGCTGTTGTACAACTTCGCTCGTTTTCGCCTGGGCCTGATGCCCATGTGGATACTGTTGGCAGCTCTGGGCATCAGCTGGCTGGTTGGTTTATGTCGACGAGCAGTGGCTCTGTCGTGGTTGAAGTTCGCATGCGCGGCGATTTTTGTCGGGACAGTGACTTACATCATGTTGCGTCCTCCGGCGGGAGGAATTCCACCGGGACACGAGGTGGTTCGTGCCATTGCAACCGGAGATCTTTTTGTAAAACAGCAAAAGTTCGAATTTGCTGAACAGGAATACGGGAAGATCATCCAGGTTTGCGAAGACGAGAAACTGAAAGGTCCCAACGTTGCTCGCTGGCGTTTGGCCGCCTACTTGGGGCTCGCCGGAATTTGTCGCAAGGCCGAGCGGCCACAGGAGGCGTTGCAACATCTGCAAGCAGCGTTGGGGTTGCAAATACGCGCGACGGGTCGCAGGGTCGTACTTCGTCGATGGATTGACTTTCTGGAGGACTGCGTACGTGGCCAACTTCACCTGGAAGGACTGTCTGATCCCGGCAAGGCACTCGCCGACTCGAAAACCGAACTTGCGCGACTGAAGCAGCCGCAGCGATAACCGGAAAGAACCTCCCGCCCCGGGGGATGCCCAGTTTCCGTTTGCGGTTTATTTCATCAGTTGGTATTCGGAAATATAATCCGCGATTGCGGTTGCCGCACACGCGTGCCCCGACACAGAAGGATGCAAGGGATCCAGCGAAATGCTTTCCTGGGACTGGCGGCTGCACTCTTTGAACGCCTTGCTCAGATCAAGGTGGAAAAACCCGTTGTCGGAGGATAAGCGAGCAATTCGTTGATGCTCGGCGTGTCGAAGATCCGACGCTTTAGCAAAGACTGGAAACACCGCGACGAGTACATCAAAGCCTCGCTCTGAGGCAGTGGCGCGGAGAAGTTGGAAGCTCGCCTCGACCGAATCCTGTTTTAACAGGGCGAGCCTTTCCTGACGTTGTTCGAGCGTTCCTTCAGGTGTCCGATACAGGATGCGAAAGTAAAGGAACCGATAGAGTGCACTTCGGGCCAGAAGCGGATTGAGGAGGCTGTTCTCGATTCCGGCATGAGCGTCCTCCAGTGCGCACAGTTCCCGGATGATTCCACCATTCATTTCCATCCGGTCGTTCAGACAGTACTGTACGACGACGAGGTCCGGGTCATAGACCAGACCTTTCTTTACCAGGGTTGCAACCTCTTGACGAGTGTTGTAGCCGGAGACTCCAAAGTTGAGTACCTCAGCGTTCTCTTGTAACGTTTTCAATCGTCGTTCCAACACGTTTGGAAAGATGTCTTCACGGTCTTTAACCATCAGTCCCATGGAAATGCTGTCACCGAGTACCAAGACTCGATAAGTTCCCTCGGGTTTTTCGACGGGGTGCTCCCGGTCTCTGAATCCGAGGCTGTTGCTCTTTCCTCGAAATTCGTAGAACTTCAGGTCTTCTCCGCTGTATTCGAAGAAAGGAACCGGTTCGTAGCCAATATTCGGATCGGGAGAAAGTTGAAATCTACCCACGGAAATCAAGGCGATTTTGGGCGCCAGACCGAACGTGGAAATCGCGACTTCGCTGATGCTCAAGCCTGCGACGAGTCCGAGGATCAACAAGAGGGACTTCTTTCTCATAGCTACGTCAAAATGAAACCGTTGGTTTTCGTTGACTCGGCATACCATGCGTCTGCAGGGCAGCTGGCCA
>PBTE01000034.1 GCA_002726515.1 Planctomycetaceae bacterium
TATGATTCCAACGTGGTGGCTGTAGCTCAGTTGGTTAGAGCATCGGATTGTGGTTCCGAGGGTCGGGGGTTCAAATCCCCTCAGCCACCCTTTCTAACTCCTGTCGGAACTTGGGGTTCGGCGCGGGTCTCTTCCTTCGCTGGCGACGGTATTTCTGAACTGTTACCAAAAGTGTTACTTGATACGGCCGTTTTGTGAGCTTCCCAGAGCGTTTTCGCCGTGTTCTGCGCGTTGCGGCCGACGTAGAACCGCATGGTTGTTTCGATGCTCTCATGCCGCATCAGGATCATCAGATCCGTCGGCATGATTCGATTCGCCCAGCGTTCACCAAAACTGCGACGTAGATCGTGAGCACTCGCGAACTTCACCTTGCTGGTCCTCGGATCGACGTGAACCTTGACGCCAGCCGCCTTGCCGATCGCAGCCACGACTTCCCCAACGCGATGTGGTTGGAGCCTCGTGGAATCCTCTCGCCTCGGCATAGGGTTGAAGACGTAGCCCGTTCGGTTGTCTTCTGGCGTTGCCAACAGGAACTCCGCGAACTCAGGCGACAGCGGCCACAGCCGGTCTCGATGCCCCTTCTCCAACTCCGCCGGAATGCGAAGCATTGGGTGTTCGCCAGATAGATCCACGCAGAGCTTGCCCTCATCATCCCACGACAGCTCCAGCGACTCCTCCAGCCGCAACCCCGACCGCCAGAGGCCGGTTAGGTAGTGCCGCCAGGATGAAGAGATAGCTGCCGCTCGCTCCTTCAGTCGTCCAAGTCGTGCGGCAACGGCCTCATCGCTGAATCGCCGTTTTGGATTCGCTGGCATCTTGCGCCGCGCCGCCGACCCAACGGGTTTGGCGAGTGTCGCTTCCGTCTTCGCCATCATTCGCTCGAACTCTTCCAGCGTAATCGGCCGGCCTTTCATCTTGTCGGTTTTGCCCGATCTCTTGACGCGCTTTGGCCGTTTGATTGCTGGTACCTCGGTCAGCAGTCCGATGCCAACTGCCCAATTCAATGCAGCGACCAGATGTGCCAAGTGCCCGTCGATCGTAGTCTCTTGGCGTCCCATCTCTCGCAGTCGTCGCTGGTAGAAGCTCAACCGATCGGCAGTCAAATCGCGCAGTCGGCTTGGACTTAGAAGATCCTCCAGCATGTTGAAGATGCCGCAGACTTTTTGCTCTGTTCGATCAGCAAGACTGGCCAACACTTCATCCTCGTAGCGATCCCGGAACTCGGCCCAAGTCACCTTCGATGGTTCCTTGTAACGGCCTTCCCGGAGATCCGCTTCCCACTTTGCGGCGACGCGCTCGGCCTCATTGCGGTCGCGTTTACGACCGGTTCGCTCAACCTTTGTTGAACGAGTTCTCTTGCGGCCGGTAACAGGGTCCGCAAACTGCATCATGTAATTCTTACGGTCGCGAAACTCAACGACCTTCACTTTGATCTCATTCATCGTTTCTCCTTTCGGCGCACAGGTCGCCCAAAAGGTAATAACAACGAGACCTGCGATTCGTTAGTTGATTCCGTGAAAAAACAACGAAATGCTCGCTGAAAACTCGTCGCCGCCTCGCACGCGAGACGACCGCGCCAGGTGTGTGTCACCCGAGGTCGCCTAACGCCTTATTCCTCAGTGTTTTGCGACTCATCGGGTTCGGCTGCCTGGATCAACCTGATGAAGTTTGCGCCGAAAACAAATCGCCGGTTCCCGATGCGGGTAGTAGTTAACCCCTCGCGTCTCAGCGTTCGTATCGCCCAATCCCCTAACCCTGTGCATCGCTTGAACACTTCCAACGGATACACCGCATCCGACCGAATCGGCTCCAGTCCAGCAACCGCCTTCTCTCGCTTCCTGTCATCCTTGTCAGCCATCAAGTCCCTCCCTGCTGCTTTCCGAGTCCAGAATCCTTCGCACAATTCACCCGCGCACACCACTTTGAGACTTGATTGAATCAGGCTGTGCGCTCAGTCGATCTTCAGTTCCTTAAGCGTTTCGGTAACCGTGTTCCGCACACCTTGCAAAAACGTAGCGTCATTTTTCTCAGCGTCCAATTCGCCATTGAACAACTCAAGATCGATCACGCCATCAATCGCTTCTGTGAGTGCGTCCTGCAGCTGCTCCGGCGTCAGGGCCTCTAGCTCATAGACGTTGCGGCCGTGACGTTCGACGAACTTAGCAAAACGTGATGATGTCTCTTTTGCCTCCAAGTTGGGCGGCAATTCAAGGTCGGCAATCTGCTGCGGTGTGACCGCAACCTTAATTAACTCCAGATTCCAATCGTCCACCCCGAAGTCATCTCGTAGCGTCCGTCCAGCGACTTGCACGATCTCTTCGCCCTCCGGGTCAAAGTCACTTACAACCAACAGAAACAGCGAATCCTTGCCACTTGTCCAGAATCGTTCGGCGATATCGCGATACGGTTCAATGGACGGGAACCCGCGCCCGCTTGTCGTCGGGATGCGGTATCTCATGGCGATGTCTTTCACGATTGGCCAAGCCGTGTTTTTCTCAACAATGACTTCAACGTGATGCGGTTGCGACTGCATCAGGTCACGCCAATACCCTTTCAGAAATCCGTTGAACTCGTCCCGAATGAATCCGCGAGGATCAGGCCACACTTCCCAGATGGCCCGTGGACGCGTCTCGTCTGTGATTGCCTCCCAAGGGATGATCCCGATCAATCGCGCCCGCGTCAGCAGGTTTGACAGATTCTTATAGCTCCTCTGGTTGTTCGTATACCGAGAGTTGGCGTTACCAGTGTTTCTCAGTGGGGGGTTGTTCAGTAGCGCGTAGTGAACCGTCCGTACACTCATCGGCCAGTAGTCTCGTCGGTCTTCCATAATGATGCGTTTGCACGCCGCAAGCATCTCCAGTTTGGCCTTGCTGATGTTTGACCGCCGCTTCTCACCCTCGATTCTCACGGTGGACACGTCAACCAACGACAATTGCTGCCGGTGGTCGATGAGAGAACGATACGCCTGGTGCGGATCGACCGATACAAGTTCTTCCCGTAGCTTCTCTTGTAGGCTCTTATCTCGCTGGCGGTTGTGTTCCCGCAACAACTCGACGTACTTGTCCTTGTCCATCCGTTCGCGAGAGACGTTCAGCACTCGGCAAGGCACGGTTACTTGCCCGGCTACCGTCGCGGCCGTGTATCGCCGGTGCCCACTGACGATGTAGTTGTCGCGGGTCACGCATAACGGTTCCAGGATGCCCTTCCGCTTGATGCTGTCAGCCAGTTTCTGAATCTCTGGGTCATTCGCATCCACAGGCCGATACAGCTCGTCATTCTCTGGCGATGGTTTTAGCGAAGACAAACGCTTCCGCGTGACACCCTTCGCCCGCCGCTTCTTGCTTCGAGTCGCGATCATTTGCACTTCCTTGTCGAGTTCCAAGTCCTGAAGTTTAAGTTGACATCGTGGCAACTTGTTTCTTGTCGCCACGTCAGAATCTCCCTAATCCATCGCCGCCACGTAGCGGTAGCGGCTGGCCTTGCGGCTCTTGGCGTTGCCTTTCTTCACTTCCACAAGCACGCGGTCATCACGAAGCAAATACAGCCACCGGTTCGCCGTGTTATGGTCCACGTCGAGGAGCTGACCGGCGGTTCGACACGCTAGATAGAACGGGCCGTCGCCGGTTGCCCTCTGAAGTTCGCGGCAAAGCGACACCAGCGAGCGCAGCTTGTCCTGCTCGTACTGCTCCGCTACTGCGGGAAGTGGCAGCGATAACACACGTTCCACAATGTTCGCCATCGGTTCTGCTCCTTTCGGAAACATGACTCTGGGCCAGCCTTTCAGAAAATCAATCCACGTCTCTTCAAACGCTTGTGTCCGAATCACAGGCTGCGCAAGTTCGTGCCAGCGCCGGACGTATGTTTTCAGTTCATTGACGGGCGCGTCTGCCAAAGCAGGAATCGCCTTGAGCGCTCGTGCCAAGTCAAACACCTGCTGATGCCGTTGACCGGGGCCAAGCGGAAGCGACCCCAGGATTGCTGCCTCTGCCGCCGCTTCGACATCCGGTGATTCTCCCCCCACACTCTTACTCCCCCCGCCTATTGCTTCTGTCCTCATATGCAACGCTCTGGGACGCTCTGTACTCTCTGTCACACTCATTGCAGTCGGTCCCCACAGGCCACAGTCGTGTGGATCGATTTCGGGGAGCGAACCGTCCGGCAAGGGAATCGCCCACTCGTAGACAGAGCCGCTGGGGTGCATGGACGGCGGCAGTACTGAATAACACCCTCCGCCAGCGCGCAACTCGCCATCCTCGCACTGAATGGCACCTGTCAGGTCCGGCTTGCCGAGCGCCTCGCGAATGTTGCGGATACTGCGTGGCGATGCCACGAAGTAAACATGAAACCCGCGCCGCGTCTTTACAGTCGGCAGCACTTCCGCCAAGTCCGGGAATTCCGTAGCCCACTGCTCGTATCCTTCCGCTGCATCGAAGTCGCGTGAACCGAGTTGCCGCGACACTTCACCGAAGATGACGCCGATGCCATGCTGCTTGCCGTCGCCAAACCAGCGACGCACACTTCGTTTGCGCGCTGGCTCCGACTGGTAACGCTTCCACCGCACAGCCGGTTTTTTCTCCGCCATCTTCATAGGCAAAATCGACCAACCTCGCTCGTGGTAGCTCAGCGCTGCATCAAGAATTGGGTTTGCTGGATTTGCCATCGTGGCCCGCGGCTTGTCAGGTCAGAGAATCGCGAAACTCGCAAATTGGGGCCCGTTTTCCCCGGGTTTTTGGCATGTTTTTGGGCTGCTATCCAGAGACACGCTATATTGGTTGTCCTTCTGGATAAGTGTGTTTTCTGTGTTCCTTTTTCGTCTGCCCGCTTGGAGCGCTTCGCGCTGTTTCTCGGATGCTTTCCGAGACTCTTTCACTGGCAGCGGCCCGACCTCGATTTCCTTTAACCAAGTTCGCGCTTCCAAGTCTGAGATGGTGAGTGCAATCAGTTCTCGGACGGCCTGGATGCCCTGTTTGGTGCGACCGACTGTGGATGCGTCCTTGAGGCCCGCTCGGTTCGGCTTTCGGGCCAACCACGCCTGCAGGTCGTGGGTTGGGCAAGTGCGTAGGATATGGAAGCAGCCAATCACGACGTTAGCGGTCAAATCGGGCTGTGACGGTGGCTGTTTCTGGCGGAAATCTCTGGCTCTGCTTTTCAGCGATGTAATTGCGGCCTTCACTTTCGTGCGCATAAGTGTCCTCCAATGACTTTTCGAATCCGTGCGAGGCAATCTACTCCAGAGTAGAGAACCGCTCACCTACTTTGATGATATGTGCGGCTCAATGGCTCATCAAAAGCCAAGAATGGACTTAGCTGCGCCACAGCTTGTCCCGTGGAATGCGTGTCCCTGCGCCCGGCTGGGCGTCAATGAGATCGCGAACAGGTTCCGGTTGCGAATCGATGACTCGCGTTTTGAGGTTTCGTGGCCGCGGGATATACTCGCCGTCCACATCGATGAGTTCCTGGAGGAATTCCGCAACTCGTTTCTTTACATGATGTCCGCCATTGAGAGCGTGTTGCTTCCCATCGATAACGACAATGAAGGCCTCCGGATCGACCGTCACTCGCGCGTACGCTTCGCTAACTGCAATCTCACATTCGCCAGGTCGACCTGCATCGGCGGATACGTCAGAGCGCTCTTCGCCCCCGCTAGAGCTACAGCAGTCGCTCTTGTCGCTTGTAGCATCCTTCGGCGCGTTAATCCGGCACTCAACCGAAAAACTTACGCGCTTCCCGCCCGAAGCCAGTTCAATCGCATCTAATACCAACACCGTGTCGTAAACGTTCAGCCAAGGGAAGTGCGCCCTAGCTGCATCTGAGATCCACGATCCGTCAGCCTGCTGGTTATGCCAGAGAAAGTCACTGGCTTGTGCAACCGCACGCTGCCAACCAGATGGCTTTGCGAGGGCAAGAGCGTGAACGGCTTGGGCAGTTGCAATGACGGACGGCGACCGATCATGCGTGTACCACGGCCAGCCACCATCTTCCCGCTGGCCGGCCATGAGTCGGTCAATGATGGACGACAGGTCTTCATCAAGCTTTAGCCGAGTGGCGCTAAACACAATGCTAGACGCTAAGCCGATGTCGCTTGGAATCTGGCTTGATTCACGTATCGCCGAGTAGCAGACTTGTCGTAATAGACCACGCATCTGCGCAAGTGCGACATCACTACGCAACGTATCGAACAAGTCCTCTTCGCTGAGTGCGCCGCATGTAAGGTATTCCCCTAGACGCTTGAACCATAGCTCAAAACCCGACACTGTGCCCCACTGCGCAGCGCGTAAGATCGGCGCATGCCACTTGTCTTCCCAAAAGAAGACGTAGCGATCAAGCGGTGCCTCACGCAGAAGGACGCTCTCGCTGTTGTATGCCTGTCCATATATCTCCATCGCCTCGTCAGCAGCCGTCCGCCAGTCTTGTTCAAGTGACTTGATCCAATCATCACACGTCTGCCCGCGGCTGGCGAAGTAAGCGATGGCGTCCTCTTTCCATCCGATAAGCGGCCGATCTCGCTCTTCCGTGCTGGAAGCAAAGCCACGAAGGAATTCTTCCGCAGCACACAACTTCGAGGAGTCAGCCGTAGAACTAGCCATCGCCACCGTCCTGTGTGATGTAGCGTCCTGATCAAAGAAAACGCGGCAAGCCGGCAGGACTCCCGGCGATTCGAGCCGTCGCTCTAGCCGCAAGTGGATATTCTAGTTCGCATTTAGCTATCGCAGGAGGTAGCGTGGTGGTATCTTTGGTGGAATTCGCGGCCCTGGAGGGCAAGCCTTATGACAGATTGGTTGCGGTGGTTGGCAGTGCTTCCGGCGGCGATCCTGGCGGCGGGACTGTCGCAGTTTCCGCTTCACATCATTCTTTATCAAACGCTGACGGGCTCCGGTTTGATAGAGCCATATCCAGAGTTGCCCGAGCGTTTGTTAACGCTTCTAGTAGCCCCAGCCGCCTTCGTCTGGGCTGGGGCGGCCGTAGCACCACGCCACCGAGCTGGAGCGGCTGCCGTTCTCATGGTGCTCTGCTGTCTTTTGGCAGGAATCGCGATTGCGCTGGTGCTGAGCGGAAGTTTTGAGTTCAGTACACCGGTCGGAGTTCTGGCTCCGATTATAACCTTTGTCGGCGCGTTCTGCGGACTATTGATCGTTCGGAAACGCGGCGGTTCTTGATCGGTGGCAGATAAAGCCGGTGAAGTAGTTGGCGTCAGCATAAGCCTTCAACTGAGCTAGAATCTGACCATTCACTGAGAGATGCTATATGTCACGTAATCAGTTGGCCTTGATTTGCGGAGTAGGGCTGCTCGGTCGTTCAACGGACGCTTGGAAACCCACAGGCGACGGCAAGACGAATCGTCAACACACGAACCGGTGAACTTCGCTACACATCCAGCGGCAAGAGCGTGAAGGAAGTAGCTGCATCGCGACAGCCGACAAAAGGGCGGGTCAAAGGCTTCCAATTGCTTGCTATGGCATAAAGTTCCTTTTCGATAATGGCTCAGAGCCTGGTTAACTGGCCCTACGGGGTTGTCAGTCAGCAGGACAACTCGTTTATCATTTTTCCGACAATCGCCTATCACACGTCTTCATAATAGCTCCGGTGCGTATTTCTTGACGGAGGATCGCAACCCACTAACGTTGAAGACAGCTGTGATGGGATTTGAATTGTATGGTGTAACCTGGACTGCGAGGCTCTCGATCTGCAGTAGTGACCCAATAAACTTTTTTACGTTGCCAGGGTAAAATGTGGCTTGGCTGTCTGTGGAGAGGTGCCAGTTTTGAGTTTTAGCTTTCCCTTTACCGATTCGTGTTAATACGCTTGCTGCATCGCCTAGAAAATCCGCCCATTGAACAAATGCCTCCTGCCCCGTATTGCTTTGCCGCAACAACAACGTGGGTGATTGGTTGTATCCGTTCACGCCGCTCACCGCGATCGTGGCAAACGTCACAGTCTTGGTGTCATCAACGGGATTGACTTCGATCGAGATGATCCATGGTCCTTCCCTCCACGTGTCGTCGTGGCCATTCAGTTCAGGGCCTTCGTCCTCGACGGTAATGACGAACTGTTCCTCATTCAATTCCAATTCTCCCACTTCACTGGAAACTTGAACGTCGGATTGTCCGACGGGGCACCCACAGTGCGGACAGTTTTGGGCACGCCGCGACACAATACCGCCACAGTCTTCACAAGCGACGGTTTTGGGCGATGACTCAGTGGGAGACGGAGTTGGCTGCTCGCCGCTCTGGTTCTGACGTGTCAGTTCTTCGGGACGAGCCTGCGGTGATTCGTAGTCGAGTGCACTTTGGAAATCCTCTAAATCATCAAGTTGCCCAAAGGAATCCACATCGAAGTTCTCCACA
>PBTE01000035.1 GCA_002726515.1 Planctomycetaceae bacterium
CGCCGGGCGGGCCGGGAATTATTTGATCGCGACACGCTCGCCAGCCGTCTGGAAAATGTTCTGCTGGACGCGACGGGCCGGGCAGCGGGCAAAGTTCGGGGTGTCTCGGAATTGAAAAAGGCAGCTTAGCGGATTGGACAGGTCGGTGGATGTACGCGCGGCACGGTAAACGACTTCTGGATTTTCTGCTGGGCGCGATGCTGTCCCTGCTGCTGGTGCCCTTGTTGGTGGTCGTGGCTGTCGTGGTGGCGTGTGCGATGGGCCGTCCCGTCATTTTTCGTCAGTTGAGAACCGGGCGGAATGGCCGCAACTTCACGCTTTACAAATTTCGTACGATGACCGGGGCTTGCGACGTGGACGGGAAGCTCCGGAGTGACCGGGAGAGGCTCACCTGGCTGGGCAGAATGTTGCGGGCCAGCAGTCTGGACGAACTACCCCAACTGTGGAACCTGGTCCGCGGAGACGTCTCGTTGGTGGGGCCGCGCCCCTTGCTTCCGGAATACTGGGATCGCTACACCACCGAACAGCGGCGTCGGCACGTTGTGCGGCCCGGCATGACGGGACTGGCCCAGGTCAGTGGCCGCCAGTCCCTGCCTTTCAGTAAGCGTTTTCAATTGGATAACTGGTACGTCGACAACCTTGGCCTATGGGTGGATTTGAAAATTATCGCAGCGTCGGTCGTGGTCGTCATCAGCAGGCGGGATGTCAAGCATGGCCAGGATGTGCGCGAAGTGGACGACGTCGGTTTGCACGAGTTGACCTGGCGAGAAAAACAAGGAACGAAAGGAAGTGGCCAGCATGACCATCTCCCCGGAACAGATCGTCTTAAGGCGGCCTGAGCCGGAAGACGCAGAACAACTCTACGTCTATCGCAATGATCGCAAGATTGCCGATTTGTTGGGAGGCTTCTCGATCGGTTATACGAAACAGGACATTCTGGACTGGGTTGAATTTCATCGCACCAGTAAGAATGAAGTGGTCTACGTCATCGCCGAGTCGGGTGCGAACCGCTGCCTGGGACACGTCGGACTGTACAACATCGATCACCGGATTCGGACTGCCGAGTTTGCGGTGTCGATCGGTGACGAATCAGCTTGGGGGTGCGGGATTGGTGCCCACGTGACACAGACCATGCTGGCCTACGGGTTCGGCGAGCTGAACCTGCACCGGGTTTGCCTCAGTGTTGTCAGTACGAATCTCCGTGCCATGCGGCTCTACGAACGCCTCGGGTTTGTCAAAGAGGGTGAATTGCGGGACGCCCAGTTCCGTGACCATCAGTACATCAATGTTGTCTTAATGAGTATTTTGGAGGACCAGTGGCAGCGTCCTGCGTGCTGAAAGAACTGGGCAGCGAGTTCGCCTGGCCGGGACCGGTGGAGCAGCCTCTCCTGGCGTGGCCGCGGCCCCATGTCCTGCTGGGACTGGGCCGTTCTGCGGTCCTGACGCTGCTGCGACACGTGGCTCCGGCGGGGGCGACGCTGCATGTGCCCTCGTTCTTCTGTCCGTCGGTGATTGATTTTTGGCGACGATCCGGAATCTCGCTTTTCACCTACAGCGATCACCCGGGCCAGGCTCAACCCGACTGGTCGACTTTGAATGCCAGGGAGGGCGAGTGGGTGCTGGCGATGAATTATTTTGGTGTGCGCGACGCGAACCGCTGGAATGCCTGGAAGGGATCCCATCCAGGAGTGCAGGTGATCGAGGATCACACGCACGACCCGCTATCGCGGTGGGCCATGCACTCCACGGCCGATTATGCGTTTGCGTCCTTGCGAAAGACTTTTCCAGCACCGGACGGTGCGCTCCTGTGGTCCCCGCTGGGGAAACCGTTGCCCTGCGAACCGGTTTGCGGGCCGTGCCATGGCAGTGCGTTGAAGCTTGCCGGAATGATTTTGAAGCGTGAATTTCTGGCAGGGTCCTGTCGTCGGGAACCGGACCGGACCGTATTTCGTGATTTCGAGACGTCCGGTGAATCGCTTCTTCAGTCGAAGGGCATGTTGCCTGTCTCGCCATGGAGTCGCGTCCTGCTGGAGTCGGGGTATCCGCTCAGTTGGCGAACACGGCGTCTGAGCAACGTGCAGGAATTCTGTCGCCGGTTCGAACAGGATCTGCCGGCCAATTCCCGGGTTTCACTGCTGTTCTCCCAGTGGCCCGAGGGACATTGCCCGCTCAATCCTGTACTCGTTTTTTGTGACGAGCAACAGCGTGAACGGGCGCGGGCCGGCCTGATTGGAGAGCGCGTGTTCACGCCGGTTCATTGGCAATTGGGTGCCGGGGCGGGGCCTGTCGGATACGGTCTTTCGAAACGACTCCTGACGATTCCTCTGGACCATCGTGCCGGCCCTGCGGATGTGTTGCGCGTGGTGGATGTGATTTGTCGCAAGTTTTCAGGAACCAAGCATGCTGCCTGAATGGGAAATTGCAGGAAAGGGTTGGTGAACGATGATTCGTGAGTTTGTCTCACCCGGCGACCCGCGTTGGCAGGCTGTGCTGGAGGCCACCCGCCATGACGTCTATCACCTGCCCGAGTACGTCCTCCACGCGGCGAAACATGAGGGTGGAACTCCCCTGGCGTTTTTTGCACAAGCAGGGGACGAGTTTTTCTTGGTTCCGGTCCTGAAGCGGGCCCTTCCGGAGACATTGGTTGATCCGAGACCACTTTGTGATGCCTCGTCACCTTACGGCTATCCAGGACCCCTCACCAATTGCAACGATCCGGCACGGCTTGAATTGTTTTTCGCGGCCTGCATCGAGGCCGCGGCCGAACTGCAGATCTGTACCTTGTTTTTACGACAGAATCCCCTCCTGTCGTTACCCGAACTGCGACTCGGTTCGAATGTGGATGTCACCACCCACGGACCCACGGTGTACGTCGACCTGGCTCAGAACGACGAGGAGTTAGCCGGCAATGTGCGATCCGGACACCGTTATGAGATCCGCAAGTTAATCAAAGAGGGATTCCACGTTGTGATGGACCAGTGGCAGACCTACGCCGAATTTATCACGTCCTACGCCAAAACGATGAACCGCGTGTCGGCCGGCGAACGATACTATTTTTCCGACGATTATTTCTGGGACCTCAAACAGCAACTTGGACCGTGGCTTCACTTCGGAGTCGTGTGTACTTCGGGCGGTCAGTATGTGGCGGGGTCCTTGTTCACGGAAACCGGTGGAATCGTTCAGTATCACCTCTCTGCGACGGTTGACGAATTCCATCGCAAATCGCCTACCAAGCTGCTACTGCAGCAGGCCATCACCTGGGCCAGGCAGCGTGGAAACCGTTACTTTCATCTGGGGGGTGGCCTGGGTGCTCAGGAGGATTCCCTGTTCCGTTTTAAAGCCGGTTTTTCCAAAAGCCGCAGTAACTTTTCGACCATGCGAGTCGTGGTCCAGCCGGCCGAATATGGTGCATTGAATCGGAGGTGGTTGCAGCAGAATCCGCACACGCCACCGCGGCCCGGTTTTTTCCCGTTCTACCGCCAGGAAGCGGACCCGGTGCCAAGTCACGCAGCATAATCTGATGGGACCACCGGGTGCTCTTTCCCGAACTGGTGGAGATTTTTTGAGCAAGCCGGCATGGCTTGCGATAGTCTTCCCGGTGCTCGACAGTGGCCGGGTGCCGCCAGCGCCGGGAAGGAGTCCGAGCGGAGGAAATCTTGTCCCGCACGCGTCGCGGAACAAGCGATGGCGATGTGCTACTGCTAGCGGCGGCTGGATTCCAGGAGGGGATGCGGGGGGGATTTCGGGGTCTCGGGTGACTGGCCGTGCATGCACCGATGTCAGGATTGGGCCTGTGGGATTTTGTTCCAATTCGGGTTGACCATAAGTGGTGGGCAGATATACTTCGACCCGCTTTTTTGCGAGCCGTTGATCGGCTCGGTACCGACTTCACATGACCCGGCTGGAAAATTGATGGAGCGAGTTCCGCACTGTGAACTCCCGTAACCTGGGCCACCGGCCGGTAACCACAGCGAGGTTTTTTTGAACGAATTACTGGGACATCTCAAGGACTTGCAACCGGAGGATTGCCAACTGCTGCGCGACAGGATTCAGCTTGAAGTTGTCGAAGCAGAGGGCGTCGATATCGAGTTGACGTTCAATGACCTCCAGGAAAATCGAATTCTGTCTCGCGAAATATGGGTCAGCAAGCGACCGGTGCAAGAGGATGACTCGATCTGGCATTTCTGTTATTCCGTTTCAAGGGGAGACCGTTTGCAGGCCTCGTTGGTAGCCAGCGGCTCATCGCCAATCGACGCTCCCCAGCAGCAGCTAGCTGGTTTTTTGGCTCTCCTCGAGGCACTATGTCTGCATTGGCCAGTCACTGCCGGAACCCTGGCGACCAGTAAAGGGCAGAGTCACCTGGAATTGCTGCCTTTGGACCGAGAGAAACCCGATACCAAGAAAGCGGCTGCATAATCGAGTAGGCAGGTCTTGGCCCCGTGATGCGGTAAAACTATAGACGTGTTCTCCCATTGACGTACCCGCGCGGCAGGAACCCCCCGGGGACGTTGCCGGAAAAAGATTTTAACTTTCTATTCCGCTCCCCTGTCCATGCACTTTGACACCGAGATGGTTTTACGGAGTCTTGGCAAGGGTCATTTTTCCAGTCCCCGCTGGTCAGACAGGGTCCGGTGAACAGATCAGATCGAGAACCGTTTTCCAGGCGGACCGCGCTGTATGGCCGGTTGGTTGCACGAATTGACATCAATTTCCACCTGAACGATACGCTTCCGGGATTGCTGGTTGAATAAAAGTTGTGAGCACACTGAGCACACTGAAACATTTGTACCTGTCCTTCCTTTCTTCGCCGAAAGAGGAGCGACCGCTCTATCGGGCAGTTGCTCGTCTGAGAGCAAAAAGGATTCTGGAAATCGGGGTTCAGCAGGGGACGCGTGCCGCTCGTTTGTTGCAGGTTGCACGCTGTTTTCATGAACGTAACGCAATTCACTATGTGGGCGTCGACCTGTTCGAGACGCGAGCTTTCGACCAACCCGGATTGACGCTCAAGCAGGCCCATCAACTGTTGCGCCCGCTAGCTGGAAGAGTCTACCTGCTACCGGGTGATCCATTCTCCGCGCTTGAGCGGGGCGTCAATTCCATGGCGGCCCCCGATCTGGTCGTGATTTCCTCAGATCAGGACCAGGAGTCACTGCGGCGTGCCTGGTTTTATGTTCCCAGGATGTTGCACGGCGACAGTGAGGTCTTTCTGGGTGAAGATGCCCACGAGGAAGACTGTGTGAGATATCACAGATTGTCCCGCCCGGAAATTCTTTCCCTGGCGGAAAAAGCCGGTGGCGCACGTCGGCGCGCCGCATAAACAACGGACAGATAGAGTTGTTTTCCGCCTGAAAGACTTGTCGAAAAATTTGATCTCCCGGGCCGGTGGCTGCCGTCCCGGAATGGTCCATGGTAATCGGTCGCCAGCCGGTTTGCGGGGATTTTCAAGCCCCTTGTCAGCGACCTCCCGCCGTAGCGACTCGCAGAACCGCCGGTGGTTCGTTACAATGCGGCCATGGCGTTGTGTTTCTGCCCGGCTTCCAGCTTGCCGGCCGGTTTCTCCGGGCATCGGCCGTCCCGCGTCGCTGGCAGCCCGCGACGAAGTGTGCCCCGTTTATCAACCTGTTGAAAATGCGCGTTGTTTGACCATGAGTAGTACACCCCGAACCATGTTTCAGAAAATCTGGGACAGCCGTGTCGTCCGCGCGGAAAAAGGACATCAGGCGATCCTCTACATCGACTTGCATCTGGTGCACGAAGTGACCAGTCCCCAGGCCTTCGAGGGATTGCGGATTGCTGATCGACAAGTACGTCGTCCTGAACTGACGGTGGCTACACCGGACCACAACATACCGACAGTGGATCGTCACCTACCCATTGCTGATCCCATTGCACGGCAACAGGTAGAAACGTTGCGTCATAATTGTCAGGAATTCGGCGTTCAACTGTATGACCTGGACAACGAGAAACAGGGTATTGTCCACATTATCGGGCCCGAACTGGGGCTCACCCAGCCCGGCATGACAATCGTTTGCGGCGACAGCCATACTGCCACGCATGGTGCTTTTGGTGCTCTGGCTTTCGGGATTGGTACCAGTGAAGTGGAACATGTCCTGGCGACTCAAACGCTGCTGCAGAGTTTGCCCCGGACGCTGGAACTCCGGGTCGAAGGGGACCTGGCCGGGGGTGTGACAGCCAAGGACCTGATTTTGTATCTCATTGGACAGATTACTACCGATGGCGGGACGGGCTCTGTTGTGGAGTACACCGGCAGCGCGATTCGAAATCTCAACATGGAACAGCGGATGACGGTCTGCAACATGTCCATCGAAGCGGGGGCTCGAGCGGGATTGATCGCGCCGGACCAGAAGACGTTCGATTATGTGAAGGGTCGCGAGTTCGCGCCACAGGATTTCGACGCAGCCGTAGCGCGTTGGCAGCAGCTTCCCACCGACGAAGGCGCTGTTTATGACAAAACCCTCGAGTTCAATGCTGTGGACATCTCCCCACAAGTCACCTGGGGGACGAATCCCGGTCACGTTGTTTCCGTAACAGACAAGATTCCCGATCCTCAAAACTTTGCCGACGAAATCGAACAGAAAACATCGGCTGGCGCTCTCCAGAACATGGGTTTGACGGCGGGACCCCCGGTGACCGACCTGGCGATTGACCGTGTTTTCATCGGGTCCTGCACCAACGGCCGGATTGATGATCTGCGCGCCGCCGCCGCGGTGGTGAAAGGACACCGGGTCCCCGACAGTGTCAATGCCATGGTGGTTCCGGGCAGCGGGCAAGTGAAACGCATGGCCGAAGAAGAGGGGCTGGATGAAGTGTTTCGCGCGGCGGGATGTGATTGGCGCGAAGCTGGTTGCAGCATGTGCCTGGGAATGAACCCGGACCAGTTGAGCCCGGGTGAGCGATGTGCTTCTACCAGCAATCGAAACTTTGAGGGGCGTCAGGGGAAGGGAGGACGTACTCACCTGGTTTCGCCGGCGATGGCCGCCGCCGCGGCCGTCCGGGGACATTTCGTCGACATTCGCACCTGGGAATATCACTAGGGACAGGACCGCTGAAATCAGCACCCGGCCCGCTCACGGGTGGCCGGTGCCGTACCACCGCTTGTTAGAAAGGCATGTTGCATGCAACCCTTTACTGATCACACGGGACTGGTTGCCGCTTTAGATCGGGGAAACGTTGACACGGACCAGATCATTCCCAAGCAATTTCTCAAGAGGATCGAACGCACCGGGTTTGGCCAGTTCTTGTTCTGTGACTGGCGATTTTTAGACGACGGCTCACCCAACCCGGATTTCGAATTAAATCACCCGGCCGTCTCAGGGGCCAGTGTCCTGGTGGCCCGGAGAAATTTTGGCTGCGGTTCGAGTCGCGAGCACGCAGTGTGGGCGCTGGAAGGCTACGGCATACGGGTGCTGATTGCACCAAGCTTTGCAGATATTTTCTACAACAACTGTTTCAAGAACGGCTTGTTGCCGGTTCGGTTGGACGAAGAGACGGTGGAACAGATTTTTCAACGATTTGCCGAACATGCGGGATATTCCATAACCGTGGATCTGCAGACGTGTCGCCTCAGTGACGAGCATGGCCTGGCAGTCGGTTTCGAAGTCGATGAGTCGCGCCGTCATTCTCTTTTGAATGGTTTGGATGATATAGCTTTAACGTTGCAGCACAGCGACAAGATTGCCCAGTACGAAGCGGCCAACGGCATGCCCGCCATCAAGTAGTTGTTCGTTGCAGGTAGCCGCAGATTCCCGACGTGAAGGCCTCCAGCGGCCTTTCCCTGCTTGTCTGGACCCGGTCCTTGGGCAACAATATACGGGACCTGGGCGGAGTGGTCGCCCATCCTTTTGCAGGAGACCAGCGTGGGTCCTGCGCGGAATCGTGTTAGGAGGCAAACATGCGTAGCATCGGACGAAGTTTCCTGCTGGTTGTTTTGGCCCTTTTTCCCCGTGTTGCCAGCGCCCAGGGAGATTTTGAGTGGCATGTACCTGCCGGTCTTGAGGAACAACGAGTTCGGATTCCAAAAGACAATCCCATGACGCAGGGCAAGGTTGATCTGGGCAAGCAGCTCTTTTTTGATCCTCGCCTCTCTCGCGACAACACGATCAGTTGTGCAAGTTGCCATGATCCCCGGCACGGTTGGTCCAATGGCCAGAGGTTTGCCACGGGTGTCCGCGGACAGGTTGGTGGTCGAAGTGCTCCCACGATCATCAATGCCGGTTATCTGAATGGCGGGATAGTGAAATTTACCAAGCAATTGCAGTTCTGGGACGGACGCGCCGTCGAGTTGGAGGGCCAGGCACTCGGTCCCATTCAGAATCCGATCGAAATGGACATGACACTTCCGGAGGTCGTTTCCAGGTTGAATGGCATCGAAGGATATCGCAGTCAGTTTCAACAGGTCTTCGGAACCGATGTGACGTCCGAGGGGATGGAAAAGGCCATCGCCGCGTTTGAACGGACGGTACTTTCGGGCGATGCGCCTTTTGACCGACTGAAGGCTGGTGACGAATCCGCCCTGTCCGAAGCCGCCCGGCGGGGAATGTCGGTGTTTTTCAACAAGGCGCATTGCAGCGCTTGTCACACCGGAGGGAATTTCGCGGATGGCGGTTTCCATAATGTCGGGATTGGAATGGACCAGGACGAGCCCGATCCGGGGAGATATTCCCAGACCAAGCTCCAAGGTGATTTCGGAAGCTTTAAGACGCCCACTTTGCGTGAAATTGCACGCACGGCGCCCTACATGCACGACGGCAGGCTGGGAACCCTGGAAGAAGTGATCGATTTCTATGACAAAGGAGGGATCCCCAATCCGCAACTCGATGAGGAAATGCGACTACTGAAACTCACGGGTCAGGAAAAAGCGGATCTTGTGATATTTCTCCAGGAGGGATTGAGCAGCGCTTCCTACCCGGACACGATGCCACCAACGCTGCCTGAATAACACACACCACGATCGAAGCTATCGACGGAAAGGGAGACCTGGGAAATGTTTCGACTGCCATTGACCGCTACTGTAATTTTTGCACTATCCATTGTGTCAGCAACTCAGGCCGGCGAGATTGTGCTCGACGGCTTGAAGAATCCGAGTGGCATTGCAGTGCAGCCCGAAACGGGTGTTGTCTTTGTTTCCGACAGCGCTGCGGGCCGGATCGTGCGACTCGTTGAGGGTAGTGCTGAGGAAGTCATTACGGGTTCCTCCGGCGATACCTACGGCAAAGGACCGAAGTACACGATTGGTCCGATGGGGTTAGCCTTCCTCGCCGAGAACCGGCTGGTCGTGGCAGATTCCGGCTTCCCCGATGGCGAAGAGTACTTGCGGGTGTTTGAAGTTCCCCCGGCGGGCGCGGCAGCCCTGGGCTACGACGACTGTACGAAGGTGGGGCCCCTGGCGGCGACCGACTCGGTCAAGGCCGAGGGTAATTTTTATGCAGTCGCCGCAACTGAAGCCGCCCTTTACGTGACTTGCAACGGCGATGACACCAAAGGTTGGATTTCAAAGTCCGACATTACGGGTGCGTCGTTTGGCGAACTGGCAAGGTTCATTGCCAGCAAAGAGGCGACGGAGGTTGACGCCCCGGTGGCTATCACGATCAGTCCTCGAGGTGAATTGGTGGTAGGGCAGATGGGAGAGATCACCGTTCCCAGTGACGGTCTACTGACATTTTACAACGCCAGGGACGGGAAGCTGTTGTACAACCAACCGACGGGTTTGCACGACATCACAGCCTTGGCCTACAGTCCCAGGGGCCACTTGTACGCGCTCGATTTTGCCTGGAACGATCCTTCACAGGGAGGATTGTTTCGCCTGGATAACGACGGCGAGGGCGGAGTGAACGCGGTGAAAATCAAGTCATTGGACAAGCCGACGGCCATGGCATTTGGCAGCGAGGGAGCACTCTACATCACCCTGATCGGTTCGGTAGAAGAGGGTCAGGAGGTCGGCGCCGGGCAACTGCTTCGATTGAAGCCGGGCCTCTGAAGTCATGACGTCACCATCCCGTCGAGAAAAAATTGAAGCCATGCTGGCCAGGGAGCCGCAGGATACATTTCTGCGGTACAGTCTGGCCATGGAATTGGAGAAGGAAGGAAAGCATGAGGAGAGCCTGCAGTACCTCTGTGGCTTGCAGGCGGATGACCCTGCCTACATCCCTGCTTTTTTCATGGCCGGTCAGCAGTTGGCCAGGCTGGAGCGAACACAGGATGCGCGGGACGTGCTGCGCGACGGAATCCAGCAGGCGCAGGCCCAGGGTGACACGCACGCGGCTGGCGAAATGACCGAGTTCCTGGGTAGCCTCTAGGTCACTGGCCGGCCTGCTCAGCGTTGGCGTCCTGATGCGTGGCGAATTCAATCAGCGGGAAGGTGAGAAGTAACCGGGGAAGGTGCGGGCCCGCCAGGAACTCGTCGTGACCCGCTGCGGACACTACCGTTGGCAGGCTTCAGCGACAGCACAAGAGGAGCAGTTGTCGTCACATCCACCCGGACCGTCCTCGGTGCCGCATGCCGGACCACACCCGGCCGTGGCGGTTTCCGTGAACTTTCTAAACTGCACCCGGGACTCGTAGGTCTCGGCCAATTGATGTGTCAGTTTTTCAATTTCCTCCGGGACGGATCCCAGGAAATAGAAATAGAGCGAGCTGCCATCAAACAGTTGTTCGACATCCATGAGTGTCGCGGAGACTCCATGTTGCTCCAGTTCCCGGACGCAGGCCTGGTAGGCCTCATTTCTGTTTTTCTCTAAACGGACGATCAAAAGGTCATCTTCTGTCGTGACACGTCGCAATAATGTCCCATCGTCCAGATCCGTCGATCCACGATCGTCAACGGCCAAAACCAAGCCAACCTCCACTCCTCGAACCGTCCGGCAGATGACACGGGTACCCCGGGCATACCTCTTGGAGTCAGCAGAACGGAATCGCCCCACCTGGCCGAGAATTCCGACGCGTACTAAATGACAAAAGGGCATGGGGAGCGCTGGAAGAGTGCGTTACGGATTTTGATTCAGTACCACCTATTGTCCACGAAACCGCAACGCTTGCCAAGTTTGTATCCGCTGTCAAGCCGGCAGTGGGTGTTTTTTCACAGAAGCGGCCTTCTTCGCTACGCCTCTGTCTTCCGTTTCCGGGAGGAAGGACCGCGTACTTGACCGTTTTCGGGTTGTGGAACCGGCAATGATGGCGATACTGGGTGAACTTGGACTTGAGGCCATGGGGCCAGCAGTGGTAGTTTTCCACCTGAACGGGCGTTCTGAAAAAAGCGATGGATCACGATGCTTCAAGATTCTCCTCCACTGGACAGCTGGATGCAGCTTGCGGAAAAGGTTCTATCTGGCGAGCGAATTAATCGCCAGGAAGCACTCAACATGCTGCAGGCACCCGATGAAGATGTACTGGGCATGCTGCATGCCAGTTATCGGGTACGTCATCGGTATTTCGGCAATCAAGTCCAGCTCCATTTTTTGATGAATGCGAAAAGCGGCCTCTGCCCGGAAGACTGCTCTTACTGTTCGCAATCGAAGGTCTCCGAGGCCCAGATTCCAAAATACAACCTGCTAAGCCGCGAAAAAGTGATGCAGGGTGCGGAAGCTGCAGCCCAACTGAATGCGAAGACTTATTGCCTGGTGATTTCGGCTCGTGGGCCCACGGATCGTGAGATGGCAGCTGTAGCGTCGATTGTGTCCGAAATCAAGGAACGATACGACCTGAAGGTGTGTGCTTGCCTGGGATTGCTGTCAACTGAGCAGGCACGACAGTTGAAGGCGGCCGGTGTGGATCGTGTCAATCATAATGTGAACACCAGTGGCAGCTTTTACGGGAAAATCTGTACGACCCACACCTATCAAGACCGGATTGATACGCTCCGCAACGTGCAGGCGGCAGGAATTGAATTGTGCAGCGGTGGAATCGTGGGGATGGGTGAAAGCCAGCAGGACGTGGTGCAGATGGCTTTCGAATTACAAGAGCTGAAGGTGCAGTCCATTCCCGTCAATTTCCTTAACCCGATTGAAGGAACGCCGTTGGAGGAAGGAATCGACTTGAATCCCCGCTACTGTCTGAAAGTGCTGGCAATGTTTCGACTGGTCAATCCGGCCGCGGAAATCCGCGTGGCGGGTGGCCGTGAGTTGCACCTGCGCAGCTTGCAGCCGCTGGGGCTGTATGCGGCAAATTCAATCTTTGTGGGTGACTACCTCACGACCGAGGGCCAACTCCCGAGAGCAGACTACCAGATGATCGAAGATCTCGGCTTTGAAGTCACCCATCACGACGAACTGGCGTTGCATTCTGCCGCTCCGCAAGCGACCCAGGAGATCTCACGTTCCTGAGCGTCTCGGCGAGGCCCTTTTTGTCCGGGCCGGTTTTTGAGTTGCTCCACCCGGCGGTGGCTGGTCAGTCCGAAGAAGGACGCAGCCCTCCCCTCCCTCTTACTTTACGACGTCTTCCCAGGCTACCGCGTCAAAACGTTAGAGTCTATTGGATTTGCAAATTCCCTACAGTTCACTAAACCTGCGTGGGCTTTGTCGCCGATAAGTTTCGCAACCATACAATACGCACAATCCGTGCCTCTTGCTCAGGATGTACAAATGCACCATAAAGTCATTGTTTTGCTCGGTCTGGTCCTTGTCGGAGGCGCTCTGGTAGCGAGCGTGAAATCTCAAGGGGCTCCGCCCCATCTGCTCAACGGAGTCTTGGGGGTCGACGATAACTCTGGTCAAACTTCAAGCGGGTCCTCCCAGGGATCCACGGCACTCAAATTTGGTTCTAACAGTTTTCTGGGGGCAAAGCCTGCTAGCGGATTGGGTTCGCGACAAACTGGTACCCGACGAAAAGTCACGCTGCAGGAACGTCTCAAAACGATTCGTCGTTCGATCATGGAACGGACCACCGACAATGGTAAGGAGGACAAGAGTTCCCAGCGAAACAGGGTCCAGGATGATCAGGGGCGGCTGAGCCAGGACTCGTTTTCTCAGTCGAACGAATCACAGACTGCCAACAGAGGCGGCTCACAACGAAATTCAAATCCCAACCAGGGTGTCGATCTGGAGAGGTGGCCGTCCTCCAGGGGTAGCAGCCCGGATGTTCGGTCACCAGGTGGCAGCACCACAACATCTCCGACAGCTTCGAGTGGGGCCGAGACACTGTCACAGAAGGTGAGCGGCGGATCGAACCGTACCGAATCAGGACGAAATGAGGAAGCGAGGTCGTTTCAGGCAAGACCGCTTCGCAGAACGAAAACTTCACGGGCGACTGCCATCGACGAGGTGTTGAAAGCCGGGACGGATCGGAAAGTGGCAGAAGAGAAGCCATCTGGTAGCAGTGCGTTAACAAACTCCGGTGATAGTTCACCAGGTTCCGAGCGAGCGGGTACTCGCCCCGGCCTTTCGGAGCAATTGGTTACCAAGTTAACCGGTTTTGAAAAACGCGAAGCGGTAGATGCCTTGACAACAAGTCAGGGTGCAACCCTGCGAGTTACCACAACGGGACCCCGGACGATTGTCATTGGGAAGTCATCACCCTACGTGGTCAAAGTCGAAAATGGCAATAAAACCGCGGCCGAAGAAATTGTGGTTGAAATCATGGTGCCGACCAAGGCGGAGATCGTCACCTCGCAGGTCACTTCCGGACGGGCCCGGTTGGAAACTGATGGCGAGGAGACGCGGCGTGTGCGCTGGCTGATCGAACATTTGGAAGGGAACAGCGAGGAGCAGTTGGACCTGAAACTGATTCCGCGCGACAGTCGGCCTTTCGACCTCGAAGTGAATTGGTCATTCGAACCACAAGTAAGTGTTGCGCAGATTGAAGTCCAGGAACCGAAGATCGAAATGTTGTTGACCGGTCCTTCGGATGTTCTCTTCGGTGAAAGCAAGGTTTATACGATCACCGTCAGGAACCCCGGAACGGGAGAAGCTGAGAACGTGGTTTTGAACCTTCTTCCGATCAACCGTCAGGACACGGCCCGAGTACGCAAGATAGGAAACCTCAAGGCGGGACAGACGGAACGGATCGACGTCGAGTTGACGGCCCAGTCTCCCGGTCAGATTCTGGTGCGAGCCCAGGCGTTCGCGGACGGCGGACTGCGGGCCGAAGTTTCGGAGGAAATTCATGTGCGTCGGGCGAACCTGGAGTTGGCTCTGGAAGCACCGGAAGTGAAATATGCAGGCACCGTGGCCCAGTACGGTTTGCGGGTCTCAAACACTGGCGATGCCATCGCCGAAAATGTCGTGGCGACAGTGATGTTGCCGTCAGGTGCTGAACTTGTCAATCAAAAAGGTGAATTTGAGTACGACGATTCAAAAGGGCGTGTCAGTTGGCCGCTGGGAGAACTTCGCGCCGGCGCCGAGCGTGTACTCAAGCTCCGTTGTGTATTGGGAACCCCCGGTGCCAACCGCTTGGAAGTCGTCGCGGAGGCGGCCGACAATCTGGCTTCGTTCCAGTCGGCGGTGACCGTCGTGGAAGCGCTGGCTGATTTGAAACTGATGGTTGACGATCCGCAGGGTCCGATTCCGGTAGGCGAAGACGCAATCTACGAAATTCGCCTCATGAACCGGGGTTCGAAGCCGGCGGTGGCGATTCAGGTGTACGCTTTCTTCTCAGAAGGGATCGAGCCTGTGGTAGTTGAAGGCGGAGAGGCAACATTTGAACCGGGTCAAGTCGTGTTTGAGCCAATTACCCAAATCGGGGCCGGAGAGCAACTCGTTTTCAAAATCAGGGCACGGGCGCAGCAGAGTGGTAACCATATTTTCCGTACGGAAGTTACCTGCGAGGAACCGGAAACCGATTTGGCAGCCCAGGAGACCACACGGTTTTATGGTGAAGCGCCCGATCCGGAAGAAAATGCTAAACGGGTTGACGGAGGGTCGGGACCGCGGCGTTGAGGCACTCCGGAGTCGACCGGTAAAACTTGAAAAGAACCAACGACGGCCGAGGGCACTCGGTCGTCTTTTTTTTGTGGGATCTGCGAGGACGGACCGGAAAAAGGCGGAAGTCTCTCCGGTGGTTGCTTGTCGCCAGGTTCGAGTTGGGCAAAAATAAAGGGTTGCGTAACGGTTGGTCTGGTCATCCTGCATCTGAAGACACGTACTGTCGGCCATGGACTCTTCATCGCCATTTCTCTACGTCGGCTGTCAAGTGGGGGCGGAACGTGCCCTGAAGGCAGAGGTCCAGCAGGAGTGGTCCGAATTCCGGCCGGCGTTTTCTAAACCCGGATTTGTCACCTTCAAAGCTCCGCCACAGCTAAGAGGGATTGCCGAGCTTGACCTGAGGTCCGCATTTGCGCGCTGCTCTGGCGAGTCCCTCGGATCGGTGCAGGGCGAAGGACCGGAAGGGCTGGCCGAACGGTTTTGGCAGCAAGTCGGTGACCAGAAATTTCAGCAGTTGCACGTCTGGTGCAGCGCCCGTCCAGCAAATTTCAAAGGCGGTACAGATGCCGACGAGCATGATCCTTTGCTGTCCGTTGTCGCGGCCTTGCAGCAGAAGTGCCCCGCCGGACTTTCCCCGGGTGAAACTTCCAAGTTGGCCGGGACACCTGACGAATCATCAACGCCGCCAGTGGCCGCGTCGGGCCATCCGTTCGGGATCAACGCTGTGGCCCAGACCGGACAGGGCGTATTAAGTTGTATCATTGTGGATCGAACCCGTTGGTGGATCGGATTTCACAAGGCCGGCAGTCTTCCCTCCCGTTGGCCGGGTGGCGTTTATCCGGTCCGGTTGCCGGAGCACGCGGTGTCGCGCGCGTATGCAAAAATGGCGGAGGCTCTCGCCTGGTCGCGGATGCCGGTGGTGTCTGGCGACCTGTGTGCGGAACTGGGTTGCGCACCGGGTGGTTCCTGCCAGTTGCTGCTGGAACGGAGACTGCGGGTGTTGGGAATCGATCCTGCCGAAATGGACCCCGGCGTGCTCCGCCTACCCGGATTTCGCCACATCCGGAAGCGGGGCCGTGAAGTAAAAAAACGGGAGTTCCGCGAGGTCAGGTGGCTGCTGGCGGACTCGAACGTGGCCCCGACCCATACGCTCGATACGGTTCAGGATATTGTCACCCATCGCGACGCAAACATTCGAGGCCTGTTGCTGACACTGAAGCTCACCACCTGGGGTCACGCCACCTCCCTGCCGGAGTTCCTGGCACGGATCCGTTCCTGGGGCTACCGTTACGTGAAAGCTCGCCAGTTAGCGCACGGTGGGCAGGAGGTGTGTG
This sequence comes from Planctomycetaceae bacterium, assembly GCA_002726515.1. GTDB lineage: Bacteria > Planctomycetota > Planctomycetia > Pirellulales > Pirellulaceae. The sequence goes on from PBTE01000035.1 coordinate 16,208, forward strand.
TGTTTGCACTTCGCCGTCAGGGCTTGTTGCGGCTGGGCGGCCAAGCCCGGCGCAAAGGTTTGCAGCAAAGATGAAGCCGGATTCCGGCAGGTAGCGTCGCCACAGCTCGGGTAAATAGGGCAGCAATTCATCGATGCTGTTGATTCCGGCGTGGACATCACTGTCAACCAGCCGCTGGGATGTCTTTGTGCCCGAGCCGTTACCGCCGATGTTTCGGGTTTGAGGAGACATGGGGCGTAGATTTGAAGAGAGTCGAGCCAGGTTCGTGATCAGGCAGTAAAGAGTCTGCCGGAAGGCACCGTTGTCATACCGCTCCTCGCGATCCACAGTGGTATGAATCGCGGGTCGACGAGTTCGTGAATCGATCTGGCAGACGTTCGCCACAGCGGCTGTTTCCGGTTGTAATCGATACAAGGTTGAAAACCTGTCGATCTTGTTCGAGAGGGCAAAAAAAACGCGGAGCCCGGGCGTCGCGACGGCAAGAGGTTGTCAAAAGGATTAGCGTTACGGAACGGGAGGATTTTCAGTCGCGGTTGGCGTGCGATGCGGTTTTCCTTGTTCGTATTGACGGAGGCGTCGTTGGATTTGATCTGCAAGTTTGCTGTCCTGGTTCGACGAAGCAATCTCGCTCGCTCGCTGCGCGGTTTGCCGGGCCCGGTCAAAAAGGTCCGCTGCCGCGTAGGCTACGGCCAGGGTGTCCAGGAAGGATGCGTTTTGATGTTGTGTCAGCTCAGCGGCATGTTTAGCGTGCAGCAATGCCTCCTGGGGTTTGCGAAGATTGACATCCGGGTGCGTTGCCAGAATCCACGCCAGGTCGTTCAGCGGTAACGCCCAATCCGGTGCCAGGCGTACGGCTGTGCGGAAGTGGTTGATTGCCTGCCTGGTCCGGTTGGTCTCATGCAGGGTTTTCGCCAGGACGAAATGGGGTCTGGCAACTTCAGGATCAATTCTGATGGACTCCCGGAGATGGCTCATGGCTTCGTCCCATTTGCCTTGCTGGGTAAGCAGCATACCGAGTTCACCGTGCGCTGCGGCATGTTCGGGTTCCACACGCAGTGTTTCTCGATAGGATTCAATGGCCTGGTTGGGTTGTTGCAGCCGATGGCGGGCTCGTGCCAGCAGGAAGCGGGATTGCGCGAAGTCGGGATTCCGGTCCACAATGTGTTGCAAATGAACGGACGCCTTTAGGAAACTTTTTCGCGTCACGTAAGCATTCGCCAGGCCCATGTGGCAATCAAAATTGTCCGGGTCAAGTTCCAGTCCGTGATGGAACGAATCCATGGCCTCACGAATTTTCTGCTGGTAGAAAAGTGTCACACCCAAACTGGCGTACAGGGAAACGCGATTCGGGTTCAAGCGAAGCCCTTTCCGCACGAAGGACTCAGCCTGTTTGTGGTCGCCTTGCGCAATCAGTCTTCCTACGCCGCGGGTGGTGAAGTCGGCCTCGATATCTCTCAGGTTGAGTGTTCGAACGGAGTCGGTCGCGTTGGCTAAAGGAGTTCCGGGAGCGGAATCTAGCACGACGTTCACGGGGTCGATGCAGGACTGGATCAGCTTGAGTACGGGCATCTCGGCGGCGGAAAGGTGGGGGTTGGTTGTGTATTCCAGGTACGGTCGGTCATCTCGATAAACCGGCGCGTTACCCGCGATCTTCGCCAGTCCGCGGGGTCCGGCAAGAAATCCGGCCAGAAAATTTTGCGGCTGGTTCAACCAGTGTGCTGAACCTCCCCAGTGAGAAAACGCCAGGTCCTGGTGAATCTGTTGATTGCCGGCCAGCAGTGCCAATCGATCTGCCGACAATTTGACCTGCTTGTCCGGTGAACCGATCAGCAGGCACTCGTTGTAGTTGTACCACAGGATGCTGTTGGGAAAGACGTCTATGAAACTGGCGACCACCGTGCGGAACTCGTCCGTTTGGTGGCTGTAAAAACTCAGTGGCGCAAATTGTGATATCAGGCCATCGGGTTTGAGGCGTGCTTTCGCAAGCTGATAAAAATCGGAGGTGTAAAAGGAGGCCACACCCGGACGAAAGGCTTGACCGACTTCCACCGAGATGACGTCGTAATGTGTGTTGCTGTGAGTAGCGTAGTTGCGGCCATCTTCGACAAAGATTTTTACGCGTGAATCGTCGATCCAGTCACCAGCGAAGTACTGTTTGATCAACGGACCCAGTTCCCGCTCGATGTCGACGCAATCGAGTTTTTGCAGAGAGGGATACATCAGGAATCGGCTGGCGGTCTGTCCCGCGCCGATCCCCACCAACAGGACTGACTGGGGGTCACGGTGCAACAGCATGGGAACATGCGCGGCCATGATCTGGTGCGTTTTCTGATTCTCTCCTTGCCACAATCTGTCAATTTCAAGCAGCAGTTTTTCTTTTTTTCGAATGACTGCCACCTGTGCACTCAGCCCTTCACGGAAATCGATCAGCGTTCCCTCTTTCGTGAGAAAGTCGGCTGGAAGACGGGTTCCCAGGAAAAGCGGGATGCTCAGCCAGAGGGTCCCGCCGGCGACGGACAGCAGACTGCGTATCCAGAACGCCATTGCCCGTTCCAGGTAAAGCCAGGTGACGATGCCGCTGACGAGGCTCAGCCCCGTGGTCAGCCATAACGTTTGCTGCATGCCCAAAAGTGGCAGGACGACAAATCCGATGCTCAAGGCTCCCGCAATACCACCGGCCGTGTTCAGGGCGGTCATTCGTCCGACGACACGACCGGCTTGCCGGGGGTCGGAGATCACCATCCGGACGGCAAGTGGGAAGGAGATTCCTGAAAGGACGGCCGGAACCATTAAAATCGTCAACACGACCAACAATTGGCTGCTTAAATCTTTGGGGTCCCGCCACTGCTGCCACCAGCTTGCCGGCAACATCAAGACCGTCATGACGGCAATTCCCACCGCCGCCTGAAGGGCACCGAAGCAGAGCGCGCGGTGACGTAACTGATCCATCCAGCGCGCCGTGAACAGGCTGCCCAGCACAATGCCGATCAGAATCACGGTGAGTGTCAGCGTGTAGGTGTAGACCGTGTTGTGCATCATCAGCGAAAGAAAGCGGGTCCACAAGACTTCGTTTCCAAGCGCTATGAACCCGGCGAGGAAAAATAAAAACGGGACCAACCAAACTCCGGCCGCAGGAGTGTCGCCCGCTGGCACGATGCTTTGCGTGACGTCTTGCTGGTCACTGTCGACCGACGGGTTGACTGCCTGCACTGGCAGTCGCCAGGCAACCCAGCCAAGCAGCATGTTCATGGTGCCGCACAGGTAGATGGATAGATCAACACCGATGTACCGGATCATCAAAAAGCCACTGGTTGCACACCCCACGGCGGCTCCTAATGTGTTGATTCCATAGAGAAGTCCTATCCGACGTGCAATCCGGCTTTCCGTTTCCACGTACTGACGGCAAAACAGGGGCAGGGTCGCTCCCATCAAAATCGTGGGAGGAAGCAGGGTCGCGGTTACCAGCAGAAGTCGAACGAACGACAGGACGAAAAAATGGTCCAAAAGCAGAGGATAAAATTGCCCATAGACCAGCTCACCAAGACTGAATGTCAAGGGACTCAAGAGTGCCAGTGCACCCACTCCGATCTCTACTGCTGCATATATCCTCAAGGGACGACGCAGTCGTTGAGACCAGCGGCCAGAGAGGTAACTGCCCACTGCCAGGCCACCAAAGAAAACAGCCAACACCGTGCTGAGTGCAAAACTCGCAGATCCAAAAACCAGCGACGCCTTCCGGATCCAGCAAATTTCCAGCGCCAGTGCCAGAAAACCCGATAGGAAGAAACAGGCAACCGCAGTGACGGTAGACCGTGTGAAGACTTCGCCGGTCGCCGGGGATCCCGTGACGTGCAAGGCCACTTCTCCGTCACGACCTTTCATGCCGTCGACGTTGTGATCCATCCGATGCACCTTTCGTGAATCATTCGAATCGTCCATCTTCGCGGCCAGAGAACTGTGACAGGAAGGCGGGGTCAGTAAAGCCGCGTTTGCGGACTGTGGCAAGGGTGGCGCAGTCTTTTATTCATCGATTCGCGATCACAGCTCACTCCACTATTAATGGTACGTTGCTGTCAAGCAGAGTTCCATTGCACGGCGCCGCCCGGCACAACTGACTTTCGTCGGCGGGCCGTCAGAAGTGTGACCCGTTGAGTGATGCCTGTGCACGACAGGGGCAAGGGCCAGTCAAAGGCGGCTGGTAAAGGGACCTGGTGGGTGCGGTGCAGAGGAAAATTCGTATTGTCCCGCCTGTCTGATACCTGTTACGCCTGAAGGGTCGTGCCGGTTCCTCGTTGCGCAAAAGACGTGGCGATTTGTTGTCTTTTTCTTCTCTTGCCCGGTAAGTGTCTCTGGTGACCAGACGGTTATTATTGGCATAGGTTGCACCAGTGGTGCTCCAAGAGGACTGCAGAAGCAGTTTAGAGACCGTGGCGGGTGTTTCCAGGCTTCCCCTTGTCCCCTACAATGCATTTACTCGGTATGTTGGGCAGAATCGCTGGAGTGTTTTGTAAGAGCGGTGCTGGCTTCTTCCGGCCTTTTCGACTTGGCATTTTTGTTGACCACGATGACTTGGGGGCTAGGATTGGAAGAAGAAGCTTTCGGGTAGATGGTGCCGACGAGCGCCACTACCAGGAATTTTTTCCTGTCATCAACGGGTTTGGGTCCAGATGGGCTGGTCAGACGCATCCTGAACTGATGTGGTCTGCCAACAATTATGACGCGGCCGCAGTTGGGCGGCGGGAGTAAACATAACTTATCTCAAGACAACTCGCAGTGCGGGTTGCATTCTGCCGTGCAAGGACGTGGAATCGCAGAAGGCAGTCCTGCGTGTTGTTCATGGGGCGACTTTGCAATCCAAGTTATAGAGAGAGCAGCAGAGTATGAAGAAACTCAACATCAAGTTCGCGGCCATGCTGTTGTTGGGAGTCATTGTAGTTCCAGCACTTGCATTTGTTGCGTGGCAATTTCAAGTCAATCGAAATGCCAGCAATTTGCTTGGGCGAGCCAACACTTTGCGGGATGAGGGAGATTTCCGTGAGGCAATCCGTTTGCAGGAGCGTTACCTCGCTTACCGACCTCAGGACACTGATCAGTTGTCGAAGGTGGCTCTCAATTATCTGGAGCTGATAGAAAAGGACAAGGAGATTGACCGTCTTGATATCAGTCGGGCCTACGGCAGGTGTGAAGAGGCGTTACGTCAGGTACCCGACCATCACGAATTAAGAAAAAAAACCGCCGATTTCATGATGGAAGTTCGGCGGTTTGGCGACGCCATCGAACACCTGCAGTTGATGCGGGACACGATGGGCGACGACTTCGATTCTGATTCGGTGGTTAAATTGGCACGTTGCATGGCGCTCAACGGGGATCCAAATACCGCCAGGCGCGAAGTGGAAAAGTTGTTGGGATTCGATCCGTTGACAAGTTCTTTTGACGATGAGAAAGCCAAAGCCACCGACAACGTGACTGCTTATCTGGTGTTGGCTGCCTTGTTCCGGGACGATTTTGAGGTGGAGTTGGCGGAACAGGTCATCGACCATGCAGTAGAAGTGAACCTCGGTAACTACGAGGCATTCCTGCAACGGGCCAAGTCGATTTTGAGGTATTCAACGGCTGACGATCGGGTCGAGAAGGCGAAGGCAGATATCCAGCAGGCCCTGGAATTGAATCCGGATGACGAACAGGTCATTCTCACAGCCGCAAAAATCGCAATCGCTGATGAGGATCTCGAGACAGCGGAAACGTATTTAGATCGCGGTGTCCAACAGTATCCCGAGAGTGTTGCGGTTTTCACAGCGAGATCGGACTTGGCGCGGGTTCAGAAAAATCCGAAAGAGGCGATGGACTGGCTGGTGAAAGGTCTGGAAGTGAATTCAGAGAGTCCTATTTTGATGCTCAAGAAGTGCGAATTGGAATTGAGTGAAAGTAACGTCGAGGCCGCCGGGGAATCACTTGTGCTGTTACGCGGGTTGGGCACGCGCACTGATTGGGTGAATTATCTTGAAGTGCGTCTGCTGATGATCGAAGAAAAGTGGAGAAAAGCGTCGAGGAAACTGGAACAGACCATGACCTCCCTGCTTGCGAAGAATCCTCAACTGACAAGCCAGGTTTATATGAGCCTGGCACAGTGTTACGAAAACCTCGAGACTTGGGACCTGGCTATCTCTGCCGCGAAAACTGTCCCGGAAGAATCTCCGCTGCGGTTGGCCGCCGTATTGATTCAGGCGAGGTCTTTTAGAGCCAAGGGCCAAGTTGACCAGGCCATCGGAAATTACCGCATCATCTACGAGTCACAACTGGAAGTTGCAGAAGAGGTGAGCAGCGGCATTTCGCTCAGCTTGTTTTCGTTGTTGGTTGCCCGCCAGGCGGCCCTTCCCCAGGAGGAGCAGGACTGGTCCGAGTGCAAAAGTGTCCTCAAACGCATTGCCGCAGATGAGAACGTCGAAAAGCCCCGCAAGTGGGTCGCCTACGCTGAACTGTTGTCGGCGCAAAAGAAGGACGAAGAAGCGCTGGCATTGGTCCGCAAACACCTGAAAGAATCACCTGATTACCAGACCCTGAAGATCTTCGAACGCCAGTTGGCTGAAAAGCTGGGAGAAACGGTGGAGGAACTCGACGAGAAGTTGGATTCACCGCGCCAGCGCCTGTTGTTGGCTACAAGAGTCATTCGCCTGGGTGGCGATGGGGTCAGAGAAACTCTCATTGCCCAGGAGGAAGGTATCGACTCGTGGACGGTCGAGAGTCAGATTCAACTGAAGTACGGACTCGTGTCACTTCACAGGGGCTTGAACCTGCCCGGTGGGCATGTGCGTCGCCTTCTGCTGGAGATTGCGGAAGCGGACCCCGAGGACATGAAGTGCCGTACCCAGTTGTTCACCCTGGGTCTGATCGTCGGCAATGAAGAGCGAATGGGCGCTGCGCTCCGCATGATAGAGGAACTGGAGGGGACAGAAAGCAATGAGTGGAGACTTGCCCAGGCCCAATGGCTGACCTGGTCTTTTTCCAACAAGGGCGAAGATGAAGAAGTCTTGCAGGAAGCACGCAACTTAATGCGAGATATTCAGGAAAAACGTCCCAACTGGCCCGATTTACTTCGCTTGCAGGCCCAGGTCAGCATCCTGCTGGAGGATCGTGACTCGGCAGAAGATTACATGAAACGGATTCTCGATTCGGGGCACGACGATCCCAAGATCATTGAGACACTGGCGGAACTTTACCTGGAAACGAACCGGCCGGACGCCGCTCGTGAGATGATCAGTCGCCTGCCCAAAGCGTCGCGGTCGACGTTGGCCGATAAGAGACTGATCGATTTGAAGACGGAACGCGTATCGATTGCCGAAATTGAAAAAGTCGTCCCGTCGGATTCCGAGAGTGCTGCGGATCTTCTCTGGAAAGGGACCGCGCTCGGTCGTCACAATCATCTTCAAGCTGCAACCACACCATTCCGGCGGGTCACCGAATTAAACCCCCGTGCCCCCGAGGGGTGGATTGCTTTGGTCGAAAATCTGTTCAAGGTGGGCCAATACCAGGCGGCGGAAGACGCCATGCGAAACGCTCAAATCAACCTTCCGGAAACCTTCGTACACATGACGCTGGCGCGATGCCATGAACTGGCAGCCAACCTGGACAGGCCAAGGGCGAGGAAACAGACTCTGCACATTGCACGGGCTGAACAATTCTACTTGCAGGCTTTGGAGAACGCTCCGGAGGATCGGTCCTTGTTGCAAAAATGTGCCGCCTTCTACGTATCGGTCAAGCGCCGCACAAGCGCCTTGCAACAAATCGATCGACTGCTGGAGGGTGTTGATCCCTACGACCCCAATGCGGATCATTTCACAACCTGGGCCCGTCGTTCCAAGGCCGGGGTGTTGGCTGCCACTGGAAGCTTTCAGGATTATCTGGAGGCGGTGGATGAGATTCGCAAGAACGTTCCCAAGGGCGCCCGCTTGACGCCCGACGATCTGAAGATTCTGGCCCAAATCACTCTGACTCGGAC
>PBTE01000036.1 GCA_002726515.1 Planctomycetaceae bacterium
CGGCACTGGATGGACGTTGTTCGCTTTGCTGAAACACACGGTTACGAATGGAACCACGAAATCCGCGATGCCTGGAGGTATCGGGATTACTTGATTCGTGCCTTCAATTCGGACTTGCCTTACGATCAATTCGTTCGCGAACACATTGCCGGCGATCTGCTCGAAGTGCCGCGTATCAATACCGAACTGGACACGAATGAATCGGTCATTGGCACTGCATTCTGGCGTTTTTCGGAACTCGGCCATGACGACTGTGTGAGATTTCCGGAGATTCGATACGATGCACTCGACAATCAAATCGACACGTTAACAAAGGCTTTTCAGGCGACAACGGTCTCTTGTGCCCGTTGCCACAACCACAAACTCGATGCGGTGTCCACGGAAGATTATTATGCCCTGGTGGGAGTTCTGGAAAGTTCGCGCCAAGTTGTGCAGACGATCGAATTACCTGGCAGCATTACTCAGCAAACCAAGCAGTTGCAGGATCTGAAAGTTGAACTGCGGCAACAGTTGGCTGGCGAGTGGTTGGCGGCAACCGAGGCATTGCCAACCGAACTGCTGGCGGCACTGCGGCTGAAAAAGACAGCAGAAGACGAGGAAGCGGAGACAGCTCTGCAACAACAGTTGCACAAGGAAAAGCTGGAGGTCGACGACTTCGTAATGGCCTTGAAACGAATCGCGGATCAGCAAAAGTCTGCTCCCGTATCGTCTATTTGGCAGGAACTGAAGAAAGAATACGAAGCGGAGGCAAGTGCGCGTGTCGAATTCAACGCTCAAAACTTCCACACTTGGCAGGCGTTTGACACAGACCAGCCAACTGCGTGGCGCACCACGGGTTTGGGATTGGCAGGTGATCCGTGCTCGTGCGGCGATTTTACCCTGCCGTCGGGTGGCGAGGACATGGTGAGCGCTGTTTTACCCGCAGGCCTCTTCACCCATCTGTCGTCTGACCGGTTGAATGGCACGTTGCAATCACCATGGATTCCTACCGAACACAAGTACGTGAGCTTGCAACTGCTGGGCGGGGGGCTGAGCATGGTCCGTGCCGTGGTCGATAGTTGCTCACTGAACGAGTATGCAGGAGGAGGAAAGCGTTATCTCGACGACGAGGATTTGCACTGGAAAAGATTTCCCACCAGCGCCGGACCGCCACATCGTTCCTATCTTGATCTAACGACCAAGGCCGACAACGTACGCTGGCCTGATCGACCCGGGGTGGCAGGGACGGAAGAAGAGAAGCTTCAATCACCCCGTTCCTGGTTCGGAGTCACTCGTGTTGTACTGCACGACTGCGAAGAAACACCTCAAGGGGAACTGTCTCATCTTCTCAGGCTGTTTCAGCATCCCCTGCCGCAAAATCTGGACGATGTTGTTCACGCTTATCAGGCAGTGTGTCAAGGATCGATCAAGGCATGGCGAGACGGAACGGCGACCGATGATGATGTGAGCTGGATCAACTGGCTCATTTCCAGCGACTTGTTGACAAACTCGATCAATGCGGGTCGACCTGTCGTCGATCTTGTTCAGCAATATCGCGACGTCGAATCCCAGATACCCCAGCCCCGTGTCGTGGCGGGAATGTCTGATCACGGTCCAGGGTTTGATTCACTGCTGCTGCGTCGGGGTAACGCAGAAGACTTGGGAGCGCCTGTCCCACGACGTTACCTGGAGGCCATCGCGGGGCCCAAAATATTTTCGTCCCAAGGTAGCGGGCGACGGGAAATCGCAGAGTTGATTGCCCATCAAGACAATCCACTCACTGCAAGAGTGATGGTTAATCGTATTTGGCACCATTTGTTTGGATTAGGAATCGTCCCCACAACGGACGACTTCGGTCACGTGGGCGACCTGCCATCCCATCCCAAGTTGCTCGATCACCTGGCCTACCAGTTTGTCCAGCAGGGATGGTCGGTTAAAAAGCTGATTCGGCAGATTGTCACCAGTCGCACCTTTTGCCAGTCCAGTGTGTCCGGCGCGGTCGCCAATCAACGGGACCCGGACAACCGTCTGCTGCATCATTACCCAGTACGACGACTCGACAGCGAGGCCATTCGTGACACGATTCTGGCCGTTTCAGGACGATTGGACCGGACACTTTGCGGACCCAGTATTCATCCGTTTCGCGAGGAACCTAAAAAGCATCGGAAACTCGAAGCCGGTCCGCTGGATGGCCACGGTCGCCGGAGCCTGTACCTGAAGGTGACTCGGATGGAGGGGCCCAAATTTCTGGAACTCTTTGATTTGCCCAAGCCGATGGAGACCCGTGGCAAACGGGATCGCACCAACGTACCTGCCCAGGCTCTGGCCTTCCTGAACGATCCGTTCCTGATCGACCAGTCCAGGTTTTGGAGTGAGAAATTGATAGCACGCCAGGATGAGTCGCTGGGGGCACGAATTGATCACATGTTTGTCAAGGCCCTGGGCCGTCCGCCTGCCGCTGACGAACGAAACAGAATCGCGACTTTTGTCGATTTACTGGGAAGAACCCATCAGGTGGCAGCGGGCGAAAGTCTCGCCAGTTCGACCATCTGGCAGGATGTGGCGCATATGTTTTTTAACACGAAAGAGCTGATTTACATTCGTTAAGTGCGCGCGATGTGGTATGTTATGAGACGAACGGTCAGGTCCTGGCGTGCTTTTGTCGGCAGGTCGACATGGTTTTGCTTTCGACGCTGTTGGATCAGTTCCCTTCATACTTGGTGATGGCGAACCGTTGACCACAAAATTTTTCCTAACAACAGCTATGAACAAACGATTACATCATGCATCGAGTTGCCCCGGGCGGATGGCTCAACCTGTTTCGCGTCGCGAAGTACTGCGAAACGCGTCCAACGGTTTTGGCCTCTTGGCGCTCTCCTCGTTGATGGCAGATCGCAGCTACGCTGGTCTCTCGGAAAATCCCTCTCCGCATGCAGCACCCCGCGCCAAAAACGTTATTTTTTGTTTCATGGCGGGTGGTGTGTCCCACGTCGACACATTTGATCCCAAGCCGGCGCTGGCCAAACACCACGGACAACTGGTACAAGAGTGGAAGGATGCTAAAAAGACGCAGTCGGTAGGGGATCGGAAGTGGAAGCAAAGTCCCTGGAACTTTGCTCAACATGGCCAGGGTGGCATGACAGTTAGCGAACTGTTCCCGCACCTAGCCGGTTGTGTCGACGAGATGGCCTTTGTTCGCTCCATGGTGGCACCCTTGCCGTTACACGCCGCAGGGAACTTGTTTATCCACAGCGGGCGTTTTCGTGCCGGCGCTCCCAGCCTGGGTTCCTGGGCCACGTATGGTCTGGGCAGTGAGAATCAAAATCTTCCGGGATTTGTATTGTTGGAGAGTGGAAAAATTCCACCGGGTGGTAGAGAAAACTTTTCCAACGGATTTCTTCCGGCCAACTATCAGGCGACGCCGATCCAGGCCGAAGGGGTACCCGTGGCCAACATCGTCCCCGCCGATATTTCCGCCGGTATCCAACGAAAAAAATTGGACTTGCTGTTACAGCAAGATCGACAACTGGCCGAATCGTTGGGAGGTCATGACGGAATCGAGTCGGCCATCCGCAATTACGAGATGGCTTATCGGATGCAAACCGAAATCCCGGATGTTCTTGATCTGTCCCGAGAATCTTCTGCTACCCTGGACCTGTACGGTCTGAATGCCGAGGACGAGCATCTGCGGTCGTACGCCACGCAGTGTCTGCGAGCACGGCGGTTGATCGAGGCGGGAGTTCGTTTTGTAGAGATCACCGCCAATCCCCTGGGTATGTCGGTTGGGACCTGGGATCAGCATGGGGGGTTGAAGAAAGGTCATGAGAAAAACGCCCTGGTTGCCGATCAACCCATTGCTGGTCTGATGCGAGATCTCAGGCAGCGCGGGCTACTCGACGAAACCTTGATCCTTTTCGCCAGCGAGATGGGCCGCACGCCGCATACGGGTAACGGACACGGTCGAGACCATCACGTAGGGTGTTTTACCGTCTGGCTGGCTGGTGGCGGCACGCGAGGTGGAACCGTTTTCGGGGTAACCGACGAGTTTGGCATGGCGGCCGTCGAAAATGCCGTAACGGTGCACGACCTGCATGCCACGATCCTGCATTTACTGGGTCTGGACCATGGGCGACTTACTTATCGTTACGGCGGCCAAGACATGAGTCTCACGGACGTGCACGGTCGCGTTGTTCACGAGATTCTAGGTTAACGCTTCGGCGCAGCGCTGCCGTCAACCGTATCGGGCCTCCCAACTGCTGGATTATCCTGACATGTCAGTGGATGCATCTGAACTTGTAATGCACGAGGAGGCGTCATGTGCCCCGTTCGCCGGGAATTCCCCATGAAATGTTTTTTCTTTGCGGTATTTTCTCTGCTCGTTTCAACCTTACCAGTAGTGGCAGAGGAGTCAATTCCGCTGCGCGCCGGGCCACTGTCCATGACCTTCGATGTGGACAACGTCATGTTGCGTTTTGTGCGTGTCGGCAAGGCAGAAGTTCTGCGCGGCATCAACGCCCCCGTGCGCAACCAGTTTTGGGGCACGGTTCCTCCCAGGGCTTCGGACATTCGACTGCAGGAATCTGACGGCGCGTTTCAACTGACCTTTGATGTCAAGTGTCAGGAACGCGACATTGATTTTTTCTGGAAAGGAAGAATCGTTGGCAATTCCGAGGGCCACGTCGTCTTCACGTTCGACGGTGAAGCACACTCGACATTTTTACGGAACCGCCTCGGGTTCTGCATCCTGCATGGTCCCTCGGCTGCCGGGCAGTCCTGGCGAATCGAGGATATCCAAGGCAACGAAACACCCGGCCACTTTCCAAAGTTTATTGCACCTGATCAACCGGCAAAAAATATCCGCGCGATCTCCCATGAAATCGCTCCCGGAGTCTGGGCTCAGGTGCGCTGTGAAGGTGACACTTTTGAAATGGAGGATCAACGAAATTGGACCGATGCCTCCTTCAAAACGTATTGCACCCCGCTAGAAATCCCTTATCCCGTGAAAGTGGTCAAGGGAACCAGAATTTCACACAAGGTTCAGATCAGTTTGAGAGGAGATCTCTCGCAATTGTTGAGGGATAACCAACCAACTGATGAGGTGACTCTCAGCCTGGTGGAGGGCGGTCAGGCACTGCACACGCTACCCGGGATTGGTCTGCAATTATCCAGCCAGGTTGACCAGTTGGAAGCCGCGCAGACCACCCGGTTGAAGGCTCTGAATATGGATCATTTACGGGTCACGCTCACGCCGGCATCGGACTCATTTGCAAGCGTTCTGGAGCAGGCTACCACTCAGGCCAGCGCGTTGGGTGTTTCGCTCCACGTAGGAATTCAGATTGGTGAAAAACCGGCCCCTGAATTGCAGCGTTTGGCCGACGCGATCAAGATCACTCAACCCCCAGTATCGGCTTGGCTGGTTTTGGCCGCGGATCAGAAAAAGTTTCAACTGGCGCGCCGGATTCTCGGTCCGGTCGTGCCGGTCTCACGGATCGGAACTGGCGAGGACACGAATTTTACGGAATTGAATCGGAATCGTGCCGTCGACTCACACGTTCAGATGATTTCCTATGGCATGAATCCGCAGTGCCATGCGATTGATACTCTGACGATGGTGGAAAACCTCGAGATCCAGGCCGACACGGTGCACAGTGCTCGACAGTTTGTTGGTGACCGGCCTCTGCTGATCAGTCCGATCACTCTCAGGGTTCAAGGGGTGCGGCAGGCTCCCTTGGCTGGTGAGTTACCGTCCAATGTTGACGCGCGGCAACCGTCGGTGTTCACGGCCGGCTGGACACTGGGCAGCATCAAGTATTTGGCGCAGGCAGGTGCCGATAGTCTCACGTACTACGAAACGGTAGGCTGGAAGGGTGTGATGTCGCCCGCTGGCGACTTCCCACTTCCAGATATTTTCCCGGCGAAACCCGACGAGGTCTACGCGGTTTATCACGTGTTCCGTGCCGTGGGCGAATTCGCCGGAGGAAAGGTGCGGGAAGTACGTTCTTCTGACGGGTTATCGGCCATCGGCTTGGCGCTTGCCAAGAAGGGTCGGACTCGGCTGCTGGTGGCCAACCTGTCCGAGCGAGCCCAGTCCATCCGTATCCTTGGCCTGGCGCCTGGCGATGTCGAACTTTTTCGTCTGGATGCTGACAATGAGACAACCGCTAGAAGTGACCCGGAGGCGTTTTCTCGGCGAAGAGGACAGTGGTTGAGCGTGAGCCGAAAACCACTGCAACTCCACCTGGCTCCTTACGGAATTGCTCAACTTGATCAGGGCAGCTGACGAACGCTCTGAGGCAGCGAGTTGTGTTGTTCCACGTTTGTCCGGTTTCGACAACGGGCGTTTCGGACCTGTTGCTCACGCTTCGTGTTGGGGATGACCTGAAGTCTCATGCTGACCGGGTAGAGTGGCTCGAATTGTGGTTGTTGTTGCACGATTCCACCGAGGAGATTACCTGAAGGTTCCCCGTTACGACCAACCGCCGACTGTCGATGAGGGCCAGATCGAACGGGCCGTGATCCGTGATTGGTACATTCCGGAACGGAAGGCAAAGGCCAATCAACCGCTCCTCTACAATGCTCCGCCCCCAAAAGGAATTGAGGACCTGGTTGAAGTGCGTTTAAACAACCTCACGCTGACCGGACCGGACGTTCGTGATGGTTGGCTGGTATTTCCGGTGGCTGCCAACGAGTGTGCCTTGGGAGAAAACCTGCTGGGGGTGAGGGTGGCTGGGCGCGATACGATTGAGCAGCCGTTGTACGTGGAAAAACTGGAATTGCGAGTCCGCTATCGGAAGCTGCAGGCACGAAGCTGAGGAAAATCAACAAATTGGTTCCGTCACTGGAAAAATATTGGAAAGTTGGTAAGGGAATGTTATTCTCAAGTCAGTCTTCATCTTCTGGGATCCCAGCCTGCTGACCACGGCTGGGAAAGCCCAAGGTAGTGGTTGGTTTTGCCGTTCCACTGCTCAGGCCCCAGTAAAAAAGTCCGCAAGATATCGTTTTTTAACGCGTCTAGAGGCAAAAGAATCAGCTGCGACCGTGGGACGAGGGCATAGTGGCACAGAAAGACAATTGTGATTCGTGTAAAATCAAAATGAGAACACAGGCTCAACCACGAAAATAAACTGCTGTATGCTCCTGCAAATGATGCCAGTTGTCATTCTAACATTGACGCATGCACAGGAAATAAAGCGGGTGGTGTGTTTATGAACTGCCTCAAGTCATGCGTCCTTATTGCGTTGGTCAGCGTCGTGGCGCTCCGTAGCCCGCCCTTGTCGGCGGATTCTTCAGAGCGCTCCGGCCGGGATCACTGGTCGTTCCGGCCTCCCGTACACATCCCTCCGCCAGAAATCGAGCACGCGGTCTGGGTACGCAATGCGATCGACCGTTTCATTCTGGCTAAAATCGAAGCGGAAGATTTGCTGCCATCGGAACAGGCCGACGTCTATACGATGGTCCGTCGAGTTTCCCTGGAGCTCATCGGTTTGCCGCCGAGCATTTCCGATACGGATTCGGTAGTCAACGATCCTCGACCGGATGCTTATGAACGGTACGTGGACCGGTTGTTTGCCTCGCCCCACTACGGCGAACGATGGGCTCGTGTTTGGCTCGACCTGGCTCGTTATGCCGACACCAACGGTTATGAAAAAGACCGGCCACGTTCAATATGGCCCTACCGTGATTGGGTGATTGATGCTCTCAACGCTGATATGCCCTTCAGTCAATTTACCGTGGAACAAATTGCCGGTGATATGCTGCCCGCGGCGAGCCTCTCACAGAAAATTGCTACGGGATTTCACCGCAATACGATGTTGAATCAGGAAGGTGGAATCGATCCGGAGGAAGATCGATTCCAGCAGATTGTTGATCGAGTAGGGACGACCGGCATGACTTGGTTGGGGCTTACGATCGCTTGCGTTCAATGTCACGAACACAAGTACGATCCTTTCCCTCAGCGGGAGTTCTACCAACTCTTCGCCCTGATGAATAATGCGGATGAAGTTAAACTGCCCCTGCCCGATACGGATATCGCTGCGCAACGGGCATCGATCAAACAACAAGTCGAGGAGCTCAAGTCGGAATGGAAAGACAAGTTCCCTCTGGCAGCCGACGATGCGACAGAAGGTGCCCAGTTGCCTGTCGTACAACGACGGCAACTTCACTTCGAACAACAATTTTCGATTTGGCGGGAGAAAGCAGCAGCTCAGGCCCGTCACTGGACCATTTTGCAACCTGACACCTACCAATCGAATGCCGCCACGTTGACCGCCCTGGAGGACGGGTCATTGCTGGTTGGTGGAGATGCCACCAAACGGGACGCTTTCGAGGTGAAGTACAAGTTGCATCTGTCGGGCATTACGGCGATGCGACTTGAATTGATGCTTCATCCAACATTGCCCGGCGGTGGACCGGGGCGTGAAGTAATCGACGTGCCGGGCAATTTTTTTCTCAGTCATTTGCAGCTTAGCGTTTTTCCTGACGGTGTGCCGAACGCGGCGGAGCAAATGGTGCAAATGGTACGTGCCACGGGAAGTGTCTCGAAAGACAAGAGGTCGTCGGCAAACACCATCGATTCAGACCCAGAGTCAGTTTGGACGATTGGCCAACAATCGGGAAAGCCCCAGTCAGCCGTTTTCGAGCTCCAGCAAGGGATAACCGGAGAAACTGATTCGACGTTGAAGCTTGTGATCAAACACTTTCATTATTATCCCGCCAGTGTGGGAAGGTTTCGTGTTTCTGTCACCAGTGATCCAACGCCTCCCGAATCGTTGGTTGTTCCCGCACCGATCGAATCTTTGTTGTTGGTTCCCGCTGCGGATCTTAATGAGGACCAGCAAGCGAGCTTGCAACGGTATTTCCTTTCGGTTGCCCCGGAACTGGCTGAAGCGCGTGAAATAGTCGAAAAACTGCGCAAGTCGCAGCCATCATTCCCAACGACGATGGTGATGCAGGAGCGATTGACCCAACACACCCGGACAACACACCTCCATGAGCGGGGCGAATTTTTGAAACCCGGGGATCGAGTGCAACCCGGCGTACCGCGTGTGTTACCTCCGTTTCCAGAGGGTGCGTCGGCTGACCGCCTCGGCCTGGGTCGGTGGCTTGCGGACGAATCGAACCCGTTGACCGCTCGTGTGGCAATGAACCGCCACTGGGCGATTCTATTCGGAAGAGGGTTGGTCAGTACGACGGAAGATTTTGGGTCTCGAGGTGCCGCCCCGTCTCACCCGGGATTGCTCGACTGGTTAGCCACCGAATTCATGCGGGCCGGCTGGAGTCAGAAAGTCATGCAGCGGCTGATGGTGACAAGTGCCGTCTATCGTCAAAGGGCGCGATCTTCTCCTGAATTGTTGCATCGCGATCCACAGAATGTGCTGCTGGCCCGGGCGTCGCGGTCACGCGTCGACGCCGAGATCGTGCGGGACATTGCCCTGACCGCAGCGGGCCTGCTGAATGCTCGTCTCGGCGGTCCAAGTGTTTTTCCGCCACAACCTAACGAAGTGACGAACTTCGCTTATGGCCGACTGGCCTGGAAAACCGATACTGGCCCCGATCGGTATCGGCGCGGACTGTACACATTTTCCAAACGCACTGCGCCCTATGCGGGCTTCAGTGTCTTCGACGCGCCCAGCGGAGAGGCCTGTTCGGTGCGGCGGGAACGCTCCAACACACCCCTACAGGCGCTCACTGTGATGAACGACGAAGTGTTCGTAGAAGCGGCCCAGGCGTTGGCGCGACAGGTGGTTCGAAATTCTTCTCAAAACATCAATGATCGTACGGCCCGGTTGTTCCGCACGGTTCTGACACGACCCCCCGGGCCTCAGGAACAGAATTACATGCGTGCCTTTCTAGAGGACCAATTGGAACGTTTCCGTTCCGGCCAGTTGCAGGCGGTGGTAGTAGCGGGCGAAAGGTTCAAACGATGGGATTTTGCGAAGAAATCCCACGCCTGGAGTTCGGCTCAGAAGTGTGATGTGGATGTTTCTGCAGATGGCCAACTGAAGATCAAGATCAATGACAGTGATTCGCGGGTGACGACGGAGCTGACCGCTCCCGCGGGACAAGCTGTCGTCCGACTCCGAGCCCGGTTCTTCCAGGATGCGAAGCCCCGCTTGTTGTGGAACAGCATCGACAGGCCTGTTGCGAAGTCTGAATCGAAATATTCCAACTCGGCATCCTTCGATGCTCATCCCAATGAGTGGAAGCAGTACGCGGTGGCCATTCGTTCCAAGTCGGAATTGACATCTCTCAGTTTCGAGCCGGGAAGCGATGGGGGTGGCGTGGAGATCGACTGGATCGACTTGTCCTACAGCCACTTACCGACGTTGGACACCGATGTGGCTGAATTGGCCGCCTGGACGACACTTTGCCGGGCCCTGTTAAACCTGGATGAAACAATTACGAAGGAGTAGAGTATCAGCCAGTGGGCAACAGCGGGAATTGGGACCGATGACAGGTCTCAAACGACTGGGAAGTTCGCAAAATGAAGTGAGAAACGGCGGTTGAAGATCAGAGCTACGGCCGACAATCCATCGGCGAACAGGAACCATTGGAGAACAAGCAGTAGGCCTCGAGTATGAACATCGAACATCAAGTATCCAAACTCCAGTCCAGTCGTCGGCAGTTCTTCGATCATTGTGGTTTGGGCCTGGGCAAGATCGCTTTGGCGTCCCTGCTGGCGGGGAGCGCGGATCGATCGTTGGCCACACCAAAGACGGATTACGCGGGTCCACTTGCCGCCCGCCCGCCACACTATCCAGCCAGGGCGCGCAGTGTGATCCATTTGTTCATGGCGGGAGCCCCCAGCCAACTGGAATTGTTCGACTACAAGGAAGCACTGGTGAAGTATGCCGGCCGGCCGTTGCCCCCCAAATTTATCCGCGGACAACGGTACGCGTTCATCCGCCCCGACTCGCCGGTACTGCCTCCACAGTTCAAATTTTCCCGGCATGGGCAGAGTGGTGCCCAGATATCGACGCCCTTGCCGCACCTGGCGTCCGTGGCCGACGAATTGGCCATTGTTCGGTCGATGCACACCCATCAATTTAATCACGGCCCTGCACAATTGATGCTCAGCACGGGCTCTCCCCAACCGGGTCGCCCGTCCATGGGATCGTGGGTGACCTATGGGATCGGATCGGAATCGAATTCACTACCGGCGTTTGTTGTACTTCCCAGCGCAAATGGCAGCAGTGGCGGCGCGGCAAATTGGTCCAGTGGTTTTCTGCCTTCAGTTTATCAGGGCGTGCCGCTCCGCTCGCAGGGTGATCCGATTCTCAACGTGTCGAGTCCCAGTGGTTACGATGATCGCCTGCAACGTGACTCGCTCGATTTGATCGCCGGATTAAATCAAGAACATTTTGCACTATTGAACGATCCGGAGATCATGACTCGGATACGAGCCTATGAGATGGCCTATCGCATGCAGTTCAGTGCTCCGGAGTTGATGGACCTGTCGAGCGAATCGAACGGGACCCTTCAGATGTACGGAGCCCAGCCGGGTAAGTCTTCGTTCGCCAACAACTGCCTGCTTGCCCGACGATTGGTAGAGCGGGGTGTACGATTTATCACCTTGCTGCACGAAGGTTGGGACCACCATAACGACATCCGTCCGAACATTCAGAAACAGTGCCAACTGACTGACAGGCCGGCTGCGGCGCTGATCAGGGACCTCAAAGCACGCGGCTTGCTGGATAGTACACTGGTTGTGTGGGGTGGCGAGTTTGGGCGCACGCCGATGGTGCAGAAAAGTGTGGGCCAGGACAATGCAGGTCGGGACCATCATCCGCAGGCGTTCACGGCGTGGCTGGCTGGTGGTGGTATCAAACCCGGCGTCACGGTGGGTAAGACCGACGAGATTGGATTTCACGTCGTCGAAGATCCGGTACACGTTCATGACCTACAGGCCACACTGCTGCATC
Source organism: Planctomycetaceae bacterium (assembly GCA_002726515.1). GTDB lineage: Bacteria > Planctomycetota > Planctomycetia > Pirellulales > Pirellulaceae. The sequence continues at coordinate 11,901 of PBTE01000036.1, forward strand.
TTTTGGGTTTGGATCACGAACAGCTCACCTTCACGTTTCAGGGACGCGAGTTCCGCTTGACCGACGTGCACGGGAATCTGGTGGACAAAATTCTGGCTTGAAGTTGGGCATCAGTTTCAGCATGCCCTGGAATTGTGGCGGACGGCGTTAAAAGAACAACGACAGCAATAGGCCGCACTTCGAGAGGGTGAATTCGGCCACTTCATCTACCTCGCTGGCGTGCGATCAACGTCAAGCCGCGGCTGCCGGGACGATTCAGCAGGTCCAATTCGCTCAACGTGATCCGATATGTTAAAATCGGTGCCCATGGCGGGCCTTTTCAGAACGGATCACGAATGAGTTTCGATTTCTGTTGTATCTCCAAGCGATCGGGGCCCATTTTGGCTTCAGTGTTTGTGGTTGTCTTTTGTACATCGACCTGTTTGCAGGCTGACCCGAAAGACATCGATTCGCTGTTGGAAATCGTAGCGCAAGCCGGTCCGCAGGGCGCCAACTCATCTTCAGTCAGAGCGGCGAGTGAAGAGCTGACACAACACGGGGTTGAGATTCTTCCCCAGCTGTTGACCGCCATGGACGTACCCAATATTGTTGCGGCGAACTGGTACCGCACGGTTTACGAACAGATCATCTCCAGGGAATTCCAGAAATCACAACCGGAATTTCCGGTTCTATTGTTGCAGCAAATCACGCGAGATTCGCGTTGGCAAGGACGCACGCGACGATTGGTCGTGCGACTGGTCGAAAAGTTGGCTCCCGGTTATCACCGGTCGATCTTACCGACCCTCCTGGACGACCCGGAGTTTCGAAGTGAGGCGGTCGATTTTGTCATGGACCGTGGCGACAAAGCTCTGGAAAATGGTAACGCACAATCCGCCAAGGCGGAGTTTCAGACCGCGTTGCAACATGCCAGGGAAGCGGGACAAGTCACCGGTGCAGCTGACCGGTTGAAAGCCTTGGGAGTTGAAATCGACATTGTCACACGCATGGGAATTGTCACGCGCTGGTATCTTGTCGGTCCATTCGATGCTCCGGGAAAGAGCGGTTTCGACAGGAGTTTTTCACCAGAGCAGTCCGTTGACCTGGCTGCCAGCTATGTCGGGGTTGACGGGGCTGAAATCGAATGGAATCTTTTTGCCACGCAAGATCGACTCGGCCAGGTCAACCTTGTGCAGGCCATCGCGCCGGCAACGGAGGCCGTCGGTTACGCTTACGCGGAGCTGGATTCGCCACATGAGCAGGAAGTACAACTTCGCTGCAGCGCGGACGACAATCTGTCCGTATGGCTGAACGGTCAAAAAATTCTTGCTCGGCGCCAATGGCTCAACGGAAGTCGTCTGGATCGATTTGCGGCACCCGCCACCTTCCAGAAGGGACGTAATAGGGTGCTCGTTAAGATTTGTCAGGGGCCACAGCATCAGAATCCAGCGGTCGCCAACCACTGGTCCATGCAGCTGCGGTTTTGTGACGAGACGGGCGCGGGTGCCAACTTCGAGTCTGCTTTGCCCGTATTGACCGAATGAAAAGATAAAACAGGACAAAGTGTCTATTCACACCCAGACCGGAAGGCAGGTTCAACAAGTGACTCGACCGGGCGCAGAAAAAAGTGATGTTCACCGTCTCGTGCTTTTCGCGTTGGTCAGTCGTTTCAAAACAGTTCGCCTGAAGATGCAGCGTTTGGCTTTAATTATTGCGGCGCTGAGCACGTCCGTCGTGGCACAGGCTGAAAACTGGCCAGGCTGGCGGGGACCGAACCGCAATGCCGTGAGCACCGAATCCCACCTGCCGGTTCACTGGTCACCGGACGAGGGAGTCCGTTGGAGTACCCCGCTGCCTGGAGCCGGTGTGTCGAGTCCGATCATTTGGGACGATCAAATTTTTCTCACGTCTTCCGATGGTGTCAAGCAGGACGATCTGCACATCATTTGTCTGGCACGGCAGGATGGAAAAAAACACTGGCATCAGCGACTGTGGGGTACTTCGCCAACTCGTTACCACGCAACGAAGAGCGGTATGGCCAGTCCCACACCTGTCACCGATGGAACACATGTTTACGCTTTTTTCGGAACCGGCGATTTGTTTTGCCTTGAGTTGGACGGCCAGCTCGTGTGGCATCGATCGTTGGCCTCCGAGTACGGCCGGTTCGAAAATCGCTTCTCGGCGACCAGTTCACCGTTATTGTACGAGGACCTGGTACTCGTGCAGTGCGATCATTACGGCGATTCTTACGTTGTGGCTTTGGAGAAAACGACGGGTGCCGATCGTTGGAAGGTGGATCGACCGGATGCATGGCTTTCGTGGTCTTCCCCCAGGATCGTGCCAGTGGGCGATCGTGGAGTGGGGGAACTCTTGTTGTGCGGTTCGCGGAAGATCGACGCCCTCGACCCGAGGACTGGTACAAAACTGTGGACTGTCGGCGGGATGCAGCATGAGTGCATTCCGACGCCTGTCTTCGGACATGGTTTGATCTACGCCGTCAGCGGGCCAGGTGGAAAGACCATCAGCATCCGGCCAGGCGGCCGGGGCGATGTTTCGGAGACGCACGTTGTGTGGGAGAGCTCGCGCGGTGCGCCATTTGTTCCTTCGGCCCTTCTTTTGGGGGATTTTTATTACCTCATCGATGATGCGGGAATCGCAACTTGCCTGGACGCGCGGGATGGGAGCCAGGTGTGGCGGAGACGATTTCCGGGGAAGTACACCGCTTCGCCGATTGCCGCTGGCGAACATTTATATTTTTCTAATGAAGAGGGCGAGACCATCGTGGTGCGCGCGAATCAGAAAAAGTATGAAAGAGTAGCGCGAAATCTTCTTGGGGAACCGATCTTTGCCTCGCCGGCGGTCTCTCAGGGCAACCTGTTCATTCGTACGAGCAGTCAATTATTCTGCATCGGGTCGGGAGGGAGTACTTCCCCCTAAAACCGCAAAACACAGTCCCGTATGTCTTTCTGCCGGTACCCAGGACCACCCCCTACAGTTTAGCCTGCGGAGGCTTTAACACTCCGCGTGAAGGCACCACTCCCCGGGCTCGAATCCTCCGCTTGAACACCTTGTTACCACACGTGGCGTACAAGGTGTCAAGCCCGGGTCCGCCGAAGACAACATTTGACACGCCAGTGTTTTGCGGCGTGGAAAGGATCAACTGGACGCGTCCCGCCTGATCGCAGATCTGCACTCCCATACGCGAAGCAACATACAACCGGCCTGCCGTATCCACGGTCATGCCATCGGCGCCACTGGAGTCCTGTCCCCAGGGCACATGCAGGTGATGGAATGGCTGTTTGTGAGTCAACGATCCGTCGGACCGGATTTGAAACGAATAGACAAACTGGCCTCGGGAATCTGCCACGTACAGCAAAGTTTGGTCAGGAGAGAGAAGGATGCCGTTGGGAACTTGGATTTCTGAATCGAGAATCCGCAGTTTCGACTCCCTGTCCAGGTGGTAGACCCGGTGGTGAAGCGGATCGCTGAAATAGATTCCGTTCTGTCCCACCACCAGATCATTGCTGGTCACATTTTCGACCAGTGGCGCTGAACTTCCATCCGTTTGATACGCGACAATCTGTTTCTTTTCTGCGGCGCAGGCCAGCAACCGTCCCTGGCTGTCGAACATCAGGCCGTTGGCCTTGCCCGTGTTTTCAGCAAACAGGGTTACCTGGTCGTCCAGGCCTATTTTGTAAATGCGGTTGTTGGGAATATCGCTAAAAAACACTTCGCCCTGTCTGTTGACCGCCGGGCCCTCGGTAAACTGGTGGCCCTGGCTGACCAGTTGCCAGTCTTCGCCAGGAAGCAGAACGTCGGTCCACCGCTTGGCACCGTGTCGCACGCGGACCGGTTGGGGGTAATCGCGCCACATCCAGCGAAGTGCCTGGGGCAAAATGGCCGCCGCGTAGCGGTTGTCGTGTCCGCCTTCGTCCCACACGTGATTGACATCGTAGCCCGCGTACTGCAGTGACGACAGCATGTCTTGATTGGCAACCCACCAACTGCCACCGAAGAGATTGAGGTCCTGGCTGCCGTCCTGCAGGAAAATTCGCATCGGTTTAGGTTCCACTTTGCGAACCAGGACCGGAAACACATTTCCGCCGCGAAGTCCCGTATAGGAACCAACGGCGCTGAACACACGACGAAACGCATCCGGACGTTCCCAGGCCACGTTAAAGGCGCAAATGGCTCCGGAACTGGAACCGGCAATGAGACGATCATTCGGATCCGAGCTCAGGTTGTAGCGTTTGCCGACTTCCGGCAGGATTTCTTCCAGCAGGAAGCGTGCATAGTCGTCACCGAGCGAATCGTATTCGACGCTGCGGTTGTAACGAGGTCGGGCGTTCTCGTGTGGTGCTGGCACGACGCCGGGACTGATAAAAATTCCAATCGTCACGGGCACTTCTTTTTTGTGGATCAGGTTATCGAGCACCGTCGGCAATTTCCAGCGCGCGGCCAGCGGCAGTCCGTCTTGTACGACCATCGTGCAGGCAGGAGTCGTCGCATCGTATTGTGCCGGCACGTAGATCCAGTAGTCCCGTACGGTTCCCGGAAAGACCCGGCTGGTCCACTTCAAAGGCCCGGCGATTTTTCCCTGTGGAACACCTTCCTGTGGCTGCGAGTCTGTGGACAACTTCACCGGGTCCTGGTCGGCGGCCCCGACGGGACCGGCCAAGATCAGTAAGCTGAGAGCAATCCAAATGCTTCGCACAGGTAACAGGTTCATCAATGGTCCCTCCGTCTTTCTTATAGCCTGTTTTATTGGTGCTGCGTAGCTTCAGCCTGGATGATGATTTCCGCAGGCCTCAATTCACAAACTGAAATGCGTACAACTTGCAGTCGCGCAACCGGAATCGAATTTTGACAGGTTTTTCAGCCAGTTGACTGATGTCAGAATCCGTGCCGGCCCATTCGACCGGCAGGCGGACGGAGTTGCCGTTGACGGGCACGGCCCGGTCCTGTGAAAACCCTGAAATCGGATTGCCATTCTCATCGAGTAGCTCAACGGTTACCGACCCGCCCCCGCTGGTGTCGACATTCAGTTCCAGTTGTTTGCCAGAAAATATCACCAGCGGAGTTGTGATCTGGCCGCCCGCATGATCGGCATCTGCAGAGACGAATCCGTCCAGTCGTAGTACGGCACGGCCGATTCCCGTTTTCAGTTCTCCATTGGCGGCAGGGTCGAGAACGTCATCGTGATCACGATTGGAACCAGCATAGTAAATCCACAATTCGTCACCCATCCGCACGGGATTCGGCATGGCCCAGACGAACTTTGAATCAAACCGGCCGCCGGGACCCAATGCCATGAAGGGTTTGCTGCGGGCGAGTCGACTGAAGTGAACCCCATCCCGGCTAACGGCCAGGCGGACATCGATGGCAGCCGGACCTCCTGTGGGGCCCAGGTCTTTCTCTTTCGGTTGCCGCGGTATCCAGTGCCAGTACGCGTGGGCCAACATGATGTACAGGGATTGCTCGTTATAACGAAAGACGGTGGCTCCGTAATAGTCAACCGGGGGTTTACCCGGTGGTGTTGCGGCCGTCGAATACCGCGCCCAGTCGGCCTTGTCAGGCTGCATGGCGATTGTCTGATTGTCCCAGTGTTGCAGGTCGTCGGATTCCAGGCGGCGCACGGTTCGAAAGTCGTTTGGAGACGGGGACGTTTTGTGACGATGTGACTTCCAGAACCGTGTGAAGAGGGCATACCGCTTAACGGGGGGATCCCAGAAGATGATGCTTTGGGAATCCCAACCACCGGGGCCTGGGTCCGGTTGCAGGTAAGGCTTCCAATGCAACCCGTCAGGCGAACTGTACATTTGAAATTCGAAGGACGGGTAGATCTTTGCCTGATTCTTGTAGCGATGCTCCTGCGGCGCCTGCGGGTCGATCCACACCGAACCACCGCCAATGCTGCCAGGAATCACGATGTTGTTTTCTTTGGAACCATTGATCGCGTACTGATTCTGAATCGGTTTGGTAAAATGCAGACCATCCTGCGACTCGGCGTAAGCCAGCCGGCCATGTCCCTTGCCACCCTGCTGCCACAGGTCGTACCAGATCCGTACCAGGCCATTATCTTTGATCACGGAGCAGTAAATCCCCAGGGCCATACCCGGTAGAGATTCCCACGGTTGATCGTTCGTAAGAAGTATTCGGCCATCCCGCTGCGGAGGGTTCACCACCCACTCGATGCCGTCACTGGATTCAACGAGGTAGTTGTCGATGAACAGTTGTTTTTGCGAACCGATATCGATGGGACCACGTGGTTCATGAGCTCCGGCGGGTATGGCCCATGAAAGCAGGAGCAACAGAGCCCAGATGTGACGTTGGATTTTGTCGGAATTTTGCATGGCATCGCCTTGATGGAAGATGGAGCCTAGAACAGGCGAACGTTTTGACAGGTGCAATCCATCAACGACAGTCTAAAGTAACTCCCTGGGCTCTGCAAATCTCGCCGCAGTTAGTGGAAGGTCAGGCGAGTTAACTTTGCGTCCCTGTCGGTGCGACAAGTGTCGGGTACTGTGGCCCTTGGACAAGTTCCCCCACGGGCACGTCCACCGTCGCCAGTCGTTCGTTCCAGTTGTCACCGGTGCGGCGCGTGTGGCCCGGCATCAGGTGCATGATGTAACTGCGTCGAGGGTTGTCTATTTTGTTGCCGTACGATCCATGGAGAGTGAGGCAATGATGGAAATGGCAGTGACCGGCCCTCACTTCGCAGGGCACGGGTGTGACATCGGCACCATGAGGCACGTTCTCCGGTCGCAGCGGCCAGTTCGGATCCTCCACGTCGACGTCGTTGCGGTGGTAGTTGTATTTCCAATGATGGCTGCCGGGGATGACGTGTATGCAGCCGTTGTCGATCGTGGCGTCGTCCAGCGCAATCCAGCACGTGCCCAAATCTGCGGGGCCCACATGGTCCCAGTACGTGTAGTCCCGATGCCAGGCAAGCACGGCCTGGTTGTCATGAGGAGGTTTGAAGATCAACTGGTCTTCCCAGATCCGCACTGGACCGGCCAGCAGATCATGCGCCAGGCTACCGATGGTTTCATCGGCGACAAGTTCTGCGAAAAGGGCGTCTCGGCGAAAGATGTTGACGACCTTCACCACGGGCAGATTGCCTTTGTTCTTTAATTGGACGGCCGCATTCCCACGCAGATGGGCCGGGAAAGGGATACGTTCTTCCAGGATGTCCTGAATGCGCGCTTTCAGTTTGCCAATCTGATCATCGTTCAAAACGCGCGGTCCGGCGACGTAGCCGTGTTCCTTGTAGTGGCGAATCTGCTGCGGGGTGAGGTGCATGTGTCTCCGTCCGGGAAGTCGCGCGGTCGCGGTAACTTTGCCTCCAGTCTAACGAAAAAATATTGTCCGATAAAGAAGCTTCTGAGAACTTCCGGGCGCGTGCACGGTTGCAGCGGATCCCTGTTTGTGATTTGACCCTGAGACAGAAAGCTGGCGACAACGAGTTCACGTTATGATCAGACCCTCGAAGTGGCGAAAAATAGAATGCCCATTACCAACAAACAAAAGGCAGTCGGTTCTGGAACTGCCTCGGTTCCATATCCGGGGGCGCTGAAATTAGATGCCAACGAGGTGTAGCCGCTCAGGTCGCCCGGGTTGTCTGCCGCGTTCAGTGCCCAGATCGCACCCGGGGTCACTTGCGCTCCTGCGGGCGAGACAAGCCCCAGCATGAGCACCATCGCCCAACTAGAAACCAGTGCGGATGCTGCCCGCGTTGGAAGGTCCTCATTATGTTAGAGTCTTGGGCGATGAGCGGGTAATCCGTCGCCGCAGTCTCAGTGAGAGGAGCCCGAACAACAGGCCACACAGAGTTAATGTCACCGTCCCCGGTTCGGGAATGGCAATGGTCAGGAATTGATCGACCCCGACCCCGAGAACAGTTTGTTCTGTTCCGTCTGCCCAGAATATTTCCAGGTCGACGGGACTGTCGTGAGTTCCCAGGCCGAAGTGCAGGGTCAGATCATTCTGCACGGACTGTCCCGTGCCCCCTTCCACCTGGCGAGTGATGGTTCCCAGTCCCGGGACGTCGATCCTGACTTGCGACCCGATTGCCGATCCGTTGACCAGGCTCTTTGCACCCGGACCACCGACGAGTTTGATTTTGAGATAATGATGATCGGGCCAGTTTGCAGCGCCCGGGTTCTTCCACACACCTCCGTCAGCCACCAGGTCCATGAATCCGTCGTTGTCGTAGTCTCCCCAGGCTGCCTTCGATTCCGCACCTCCGCTGGAGCTCTTTGTGTTCAGCCCGACGCTGGATGTCACATTCGTAAAATTCCAGTCACCGTCATTGCGAAACAACCTCGCTTTGGGGCTGCCATACCCGGGCGAAACCGTGATGAACAGATCCAGACGTCCATCATTGTTGTAGTCGGCTAACACGGCGGTGTCCTGGGGTTCCACCCCCTCGGTGCCTCGCGGGCCGCGATTTTTGAAATGATAATCGCCGGCGGCTCCCAGGTTCTCCCGGAATCTGGGTGGCTGATTCCCCGGGTGCGCAAAGTTACTCACATAGATGTCAAAATCACCGTCGTTGTTGAAGTCGCCGACGGCCGAACCCTGGGTGTGTGCCTTCCCTGGCAATCCGTATTCGTTCGCCACGTCGGTCAGGCCGCCGGAGCCGTCGTTGAGCCACATGTTGTTCCGGGCGGTCCAGTAGTTGGAAACGAAGATGTCCTGGTCGCCGTCCCGATCGAAGTCGACATGCGTGACGCCTTTGCCTTTGTATCTGGGACCATTCCAGGTATTTGAAAACGTTTCGCCCGCATTACTGGTGTAGATCATGTCATTGTCACCCGGGACGGGCCACGGTTCGCACCAGCCAGTGATGTAATTATCCAGGTAACCGTCGCCGTTGACATCGACCCAGATGATGTCACGGTGAACCCAGGCCGGGCTGGTGCCGGTCGGCAGGAACTTGTCCCGGTGATCGGTCCAGCTGGTGCCTTCATTGTTCGTATAGAGTCTTGGGCCGGAGTCGCCCAGTTCGCCGCTCCGGTAGCCCATCGCATCGAGAAACCCGTCGTTGTTGTAGTCACCGAGCACAATGTTGAAGGCATGGGAGAAGCTGGGAAAAATCTCTCCCTGGTTGGCGAAGGGAGTCCCCGGATTGGATTCGGCGACGTTCAGCCACAGGCCGGAGGTGGAGGGGCCGATGAGATCCGACCAACCGTCGTTGTTCACGTCACCCCAGGCGCTGCCAACAATCCCGCTCTGCACCTTTTGGAAATTGGCAGCCCGGGCCTGTGGGCCGGGCTGGAACAGACCCGACACCGCCAGCACTACTGCGCACCGCAGTGCGAACGAAAAGTCGGGCGAGCAGCCTCTGGACCCGGGATATTTTGACTTGTTCTCCCAATGGGCCATCAGGCGGCGTAGAAGATTTTCGGCAGACCAGTCCGTTGTCATCAGCCGTGACAGAGAAACGAGCACCCGCATCCAACGGCTCACGATTACGGTCCCGCACGTCACAAAGTTCATCAGACACTCCTCGCGTTACCCAAGAGGCAAAGTTGATCAGTGGAAAAGTTTTTCACGGCCATCGTTTCTATATTCGATGGCTTGGCATTCAACAGTCTTTTTGTTCTAGCCAATCCACTTCACCACTTGCGTTGGACTTTGCGGGAGCGCGCGGCATGACCACAAAACGATAGCGAGGGGAAGTTCACCGCAGAGAGCGTCGACAGGGCAAGAAACAAAAAACGCCCGTCCTCGTTCGCCCACACCTCGATGAACCGCGTACACGCGGCGAGGGTGTTAAGATTGGCGTAAAGTCACGAGCAGTTCCACTCGACATATCCGGTTCAAGTTACTTCACCCATTATTGTAAGCCAACGAGAGACCGACACAAGCTTCTAACCCTGAAAAATGTTTTTTATTTTCAAGCGGTTTGTTTCAGCAGGACAAACTGCAGTTCTCCCAGATCAAATCCGCCTCCTGATGGAACGTCGCTTGTGTAAAGGGTGGCCCCGACGCCACTTATGTTGTTGGCAAAATGCTGAACCAGAGTCCGAGACAGGGTTTGGGCTGGGTCGAAGAAACGGCCGGTTAAAAAGAGGGCGATGTTGCACCATGCCCCGGGCCCGTATCATTTTTCATGGCCGATACAAATTACTCGATTGCATCAAGATGAGTTTGGTCTCCCAACAAGTCGAACCTGCCTTGCGACATTTTCGATCGTCGGATCCGGTTCTCCAAAAGACGATCAAAAAGGTAGGGCCTTTCCGGCTACAGCTTCAACGAGACCGTTTTCAAGCTCTTGTGCGATCGATTATCTCGCAGCAGATCTCTACCAGCGCAGCTCGGGCGATTCGAGAGCGACTGGCAAAACGACTGGCTCCCGAAAAGATCAGCGCTGCTGCGATCATGGAACTCACGGATCATCAACTCCGATCTGTTGGTTTGTCCAAACAAAAATCAAGCTATTTGAGGGATCTTTCCCTGAAGGTGCTGGACAATCAATTGTGTCTGAAGCAGGTCGGCCGATTTTCGGACGAAAAGGTGATTGAAGAGCTGATCCGGGTTAAGGGCATCGGACGTTGGACTGCCCAGATGTTCCTGATGTTTTGCCTGGGCCGACCTGACGTGTTGCCTTACGACGATCTGGGCATCCGTTCCGCGTTGCGTAAACTTTACAAGTTGAAAGCATTGCCCGACAAAGCAGCGACAGAAAAGATTGCCAGTGCCTGGCGCCCCTATGCAACCATCGCTTGTTGGTACTGTTGGCGGAGTTTAGACTTGCCAGACAAGGGAGGGATCAAATAGTGGATTCTTGTACGGATCACCTTGTGAAAGATGGAGTCAGTCCTGAAAAGATGTTCCGCCTGCTCCTGCCAGAAAAGCGATCACCCGGCCCAATACGTTGTGATGGATAGGGGAGGTTTCAGGGACTCTATTTCGGTCAGATGTCCAGGCGTTGTATTGCCGATGGTTAGAAGCGTAAACGGGGTTTCGGAGCCATCAACTCGCCGGGCCGTTTCAGACGAACACGTTTCTTGACAAGTGAGTTTGTTTGGCCGTGACTCAGTTGCCGACCGGTCGCAAGTCCAAAGGAAAGAGGCACTTGTTGTCTGCTGCCATGGAAATCATCGACAGTTATAGTCATTGTGGGATCAGTAAATACGAGCCGATTGAACGGGTGCGTGCTGTCATGCGCAGCGGAGACGTGGCACGGGCGGTACTGGTGCAGCATCTGGGTGAGTATGACAACCGCTACCTGCAAGATGTCGTGGCCGCTGATCCGGACCATTTGACTGGTGTCTGCATGGTTGACCACCAGTTACCCGATGCGTCTGGAACACTGAAGCACTGGCATCAAACGGGATGTTTTCGCGGCGTTAGGTTGTCGACGGACGTCTTGTCGGTTGCCCCGCAGCTGTTTTCTACAGCAGCCGAGACAGGACTCGTGATTGTATTGTATGCGCCCGACGGCGTCGGCGGCTTTGTTGAGCAAATCGATGCACTTTTGCATGACCATCCCGACGCGCGTCTAGTCCTGACTCATTTGGGAAACCCGCCCGTGGGCCAGTCTGCGGAGGCGGAAGCTTATCGTGAAGTGTTTCGCCTGGCGCGATACGCTCATGTTTACTTCCAGATTTCCGGCATGAAAATGTTTTGCCCCCATCCCCACGAGCCGCTTTACACATGGATTGGCTCAGCGGTTGAAACCTTTGGCTCTGATCGTCTGCTGTGGGGATCGAACTACCCGGTTGTGGGGGACACCGATGACTACCTTGCCGACCTGCGTCTGGTCACCAGTGGTCAGCTGCCCTTTTCCAAACCATCCATTCCAGCGGTCGCGGGTGAAAACGCGCGGCGACTGTGGTTTGACAAATAACGGCTCTCCTGGGAATGTTGTCTTCTCTGAAGGATGGATTGCGATTTGAATGCGAAACTTTCTGGTTCGCAATGAAAAAAATTCAACGGTCGGGATCCTCTCTTGTTTTTCCACAGGATTTGGGCTTCTGACAAGGGTCTTCTGTCGTAGGCCAACTGAAACACCGTTGAGCACCAGCGTTGGGATGCCGTCTTCCACTCGAGGAATGATTGACAACTCCCGTTGGCACATGTACAAGAGACATAGGGGAAAAGCTTATTCGACACCAACATAAGTGTGCTTCCATGTTGCCGAGAAACATCATCTGCGTTGGCATCATGACCATCGTCGGCGGGATCTGTCTACCGTTCATCTGCGACGTCGATTCTCACGCCGAATCCTTGGAAGTTTCTCGTGCCACCGATTCCAAAGAATCAGTGGCTGAATCTCGTGCTGACAATAACGCAGTTGTTGTTGAGGGACCTCCCGAGCAATCTGCGTCCAACTCCGACCAGGATGAGCCATTGATACTGGAAGGGGAGCGTCTGCGATGGGCCAGCTCGGCCTTTGCATCCAAATGCGGGGTGTGTCACGACGAGGATGGTCGAGCGACTTCACTCGACAACCCACGAGCAGACCTGGTGGACAAGGCGTGGCACCACGGGTCACAACTCGTCCAAATTGAAGAGACGATTCGCGAAGGGGTGCCCGATACGCTGATGGAGCCCCTGGAAAAAAATTACACGGCAGCAGAAATCGCGGACCTGGCAAAGTATGTGACGTTGCTGAGTCAGAAGATGCATGTCGAACTGCCCGGGTCGGAGCGCAAGGCTGCCACGGAGTTGACCGATACGGTTGCCGCACAGTTGCCACCCGGACCGGACCGGCAATTTCGGGAGAAAGAGAATTTCATCGACGATTATATTTTCGGAAAGATGAAAGCCCATGGGATTCCTCATGCTCCCCTTTCGACCGATGCTGAATTTATGCGACGGCTGTATCTTGACTTGTGGGGGCGTCTGCCTGATACGGATGAGGTCCGGCAATTCGTTTCCGATGCGGAACCCGACAAACGTAACAAGCTCATCGACCAATTACTGGGCCTCGATTTCATGGACCCTGACAAACCGGGCTTCGCGGGAAATCAAGATGATGACTATCGGGGACCTTGGCTGGTAAAAAAACCCTTCTTGAATAAATGGACTTTCTTTTTCTCAGATTTGTTCCGCATAGGCGGAGGTGGCACGAACAGCGGACCGGCTTTCAAGGATTACATCCACCTCTGTTTGAAGTACGAGATCCCTTATGACTACTTCGTGCGGGAGCTGTTGACCGCCACGGCGATCGGAGGCAAGGTTTCGGGACCGGCCGGTTTTATCATTCGTCACAAGGTGGGAGGAATCCGTGATGCAGACGTGATGCACGAGGACACCTGCGATGAAATAGCACTCTCGGTGTCGAAAATCTTCCTGGGTGTCAATCTGGAATGTGTCTCCTGTCATGACGGGGCCGGTCATCTGGACAATCTCAACCTGAGTCTGTCGAAAATCACGCGCAGGGATTTCTGGCAGCAGGCGGCTTTCTTTGAGAACATTCGCATCTTTCGGGGCGACCCACCGAATGGCGTCGATTATGTGTTACTCGACGGACCATCGTTGCGGCCAGAGAGGATCTGGCAGGGGGGAATTGCGCATTTTAAATTTTCGAGTCCCGCGACTGCGACCGGAGGACCGGGCTATCGGATGGAGGCGCCGAGTGTCATACGCATTCCGCGGGACAAAAACGAAAATGTTTATCCGCAGTATTTCATGAATGGGGAGCGGCCCGCCCCGGGCGCCAATTCTCGTGACGAATTGGCTCGCATGATTACATCAGATTTTCAGTTCGCCAAAGCGACAGTGAATCTGTTCTGGTCCAAACTGATGACGGTGGGTATTGTCGATCCGCCCTTCGAGTGGGATTTAGATCGCCAGGATCCGGAGAATCCTCCTCCGGCGCCCTGGACGATTCAGCCTTCGCATCCGGAGCTATTGGACGCGCTTGCCAGAGACTTTCAGGATCACAACTTCGAGTTGCGTTACCTGATGCGTACCATCTGTCGTTCCAAGGCCTACCAGCTTTCCTCGCGTTTTCCAGGAGAATACGAGCCGGAATACGACCGCTACTATGCGCGCAAACTGGTGCGCCGTCTTTCGGCGGAGGAGATCTACGACGCCATTGTCAAAGCGACGAATGTTTTTGGAAACAATGTCAAGTTTGTCATGGAACAGAAGGGCATGCCGGACGCAGAGCTGAAACGATTCTTGTCCTTTTTCGGTCAGAGTAACCGTGCAACAACACCACCCGATACCAAAGGTTCGATCATTCAGGCATCACTGATACTCAACAGTGATCTTGTCAACAAAAAATTGCTGGCCAGCACAGAAGGAAGTCGGGTCAACATGCTGTTAAAGAAAGACCCCCCTTTGAACAACCATGAGTTGGTCGAGGAGTTGTTTTTGGCGACGCTCTCACGTTTTCCAACCGCAAAAGAAATAGCTGACTCGGTCAGTCATGTTGAGAAGTACCGAAACCGGGGTGTTGAAGACCTCCAGTGGGCACTGATGAACAATCTGGAATTCATCGTTAACTATTGACCAGATGCAGAGACACGTGGCGACGCCACGGTCAGGATATTCGCCATGAGAAAAGAATCGTCTTACGCAGAGACCGGCTGTTTAGGGCATTCAGCAGGTTGTCAAGACGGCTCATTGAATTTCCCCAGCCTCACCCGGAGAGACTTTCTCCGACTCGGCAGTTTGGGGATCACGGGCTATTCACTGCTACCGATTCTGCAGCCGCATAACGTTCAAGCCAACGCCAAAGTTCAACCTCGGGGCGGTGCTGAGGTTTGCATTTTTCTCTTTCTGGCTGGGGGTCCCAGCCAACTGGATACTTTTGATGTGAAAGAGGGAAATTGGACACCACAGGATTTTGATATCCAGACCATCCGGCAGGGACTGAGGATGCCTGTAGGGCTCCTGCCCGAACTTTCTCGCCGCACGGACAAATTTTCTATCGTCCGTTCATTGGAGGCGTGGGAGGCTGAACACAACCGCGGCATGTATTATGTCCAGGCAGGTCGGATTTTGAGTCCCGCACGACTTCGCGAAATTCCCTCGTTCGGTTCGGTTGTTGCGTATGAATCTTTACAACAGCGCAAAGAGTCCGACTTTTTGCCCCCCTTCATTTCGATAGACATGCCGACGCAGTTCTTGATCGGAAATGGAATGTTGTCACCCGAAGCGGCGCCCATGGCAATGTTCTCCAATGCCCCGCCGCCGTTTGTGCTTCCAGAGTCGCAACGAGCCAGTTTTGAGAGAAGAGCCAGGTTGCTGAAGCAACTAAAACCAGAAGAGTACTCGCGCGGGCAGCTTTTCGGTAACCTGGAGCAGTACTACCAGTCCGCTTATCCTCTGCTCAATGACCCTCAGTCAGCCAGGATATTCAACCTTGATCCGAGTGAGAAATCACGTTACGGGAATTCGGGAGTGGGAAATGCGTGTGCCATCGCGCGGAATATCATCGAAGCCGGAGCAGGTACCAAATTCATCTTCATTTCCCAGCCGGGTTGGGATCTGCACGCAGATTGTTACGCCGGAAGTGCTGATGACAAATCCAAGGGCCAGTACAAAGTTTGTGCTCAGCTTGATGCGGCACTTTCGAGTTTACTGGATGATTTAGAGGAGAAAACTGACCAGGACGGACGGCGGCTGATCGACAAAACCTTTATTGCCGCCATGGGTGAATTTGGACGCACACCGGGTAATCCGACCGTGAACAAGGGTCGTGATCATTACCGATATGCAGGTGTGGGGTTGTTTGCCGGGGCCGGTGTCAAGAGCAAGGTATTGGGAGCGACAGATGAGATCGGCGGCAAGGTTGTCGATACGGGATGGCACAAGCGACGTTCTATCTACCCGGAAGATATTATAGTGACCATGTACTCGGCCCTGGGGATCGATTGGACGAAGACGATTACGCAAACTCCTACCGGTAGACCGTTTGAGTACATCGAATCGATTTCACCCAAAGGTCGCATGGAATTCACCGAAATCAGTCCCTTGTTCTCATGACAGTTTTTGCAGCTGCTGAATTTCTCCCACATCGCAGACTGGTACATTACTCCACGCGCGCTAGAACGTTCTCGCCTCGTGCGAAGCGTCCCAGATTGTCCGCCGCAAACATAGCTCGTTTGCGGGATGTGCCGTCAGTTCCCCCGGCAACATGTGGTGACACGCAAACATTCGGCAGCTGGTAAACGGGGCGATTTGTCTGGGGCGGTTCATCGGCAAACACATCCAGACCGGCTCCCGCAATGCGTTCCTCGAGCAGCGCCTGGTAAAGCGCTTCTTCATCGACCAGTTCGCCACGCGCAACATTGATCAGGCAGGCCGTCGATTTCATCAGGCCAATCCGGCGAGCATCCAGTATGTGTCGCGTTTTGTCAGTCAGGTGCAAATGGACCGATAAAAAATCACTTTCAGCCACAACGTGATCCAGGTCATTCGAGTTGCCCAGGAAGTCGGGTTGAATCTCGTCCAGCACCTCTTGTTCAATGGGTCGAACGTCAATCGCTAAAATGCGCATGCCGAATGGCTTGGCGCGACGCGCCAGGTCCTGGCCACTGGCGCCAAATCCCACAATCCCGAGCCGGCGGCCTTCCAACTCCATGCCCTGAGGAAAGTAGTATTTTCCCTTGAAAAAGTTTTGTACTCCTTCTCCGTAGCGGCGCGAAAGCATGAGAACGAACATCATCGCACTCTCGGCCAGTGCCACACTGCTGAGAACTCCCGGGCAGTGGGCCAGCATCATGCCGGATTTCAGGATCTTGCCGACCTCGACATGATCCAGTCCATTGGTCTGGACCTGAATGAATTTGATTCCAGCATTGGCCGCCACGTCAACCAATTCTCCGCTAATGTTGCCGCCCAAATCAACAAGTGCCTCCCTCCCCTTGAATTGATCGGCTGGGTCCTGATCACGATCGAACACGCGCAGATCAAAACGGTCGCGGAGGGCCGTCACCAAATTCTCTCCCCACTCCACGTTGATTTCCTCAACAGGATGGGGCAGGTATAAAACCTTCAATGGATTGCTCATTTCACTCACAACTCGGTTCGGATTTTTTTGATTTGTTGGCAACTGTGGGTGAGGAACAATTCATCACCCCCCACGAGAATTGCCTGGTACCCGGCTTCCGTGACGCGTTTCAGTGTGTTCAGTTCAAACGGAGAATCATAGACACCGATTCCCGCAGGCTTACCGGCGCGCCGGGCAGCGTCGCGAACCTGCTGTTCCGCGTCCTGGAAGGTCGAATTCTGGAAATCAAAAGGAACTCCCAAAGAGATGGAGAGATCCACCGGCCCCAGAATGTGGGTGTCCATGCCTTCAACAGCCAGGATCGCGTCGATGTTTTCCACAGCCTCCTTGGTTTCGATGAGCCCCATGAACACGACAAGATCATTAATTTGCTCCGTGTATTCACGCGCCTGCAGTCCGTATTGAGCCGCCCGATGCGGACCCCAACCCCGGTTGCCCAGTGGTGGATAGCGGCATGCCCGGGCGCCTAATTCCGCGTCTTCTGCAGTGTTGATGAATGCGGCCAGAATTCCCATCGCGCCCATGTCAAGGTAAAGCCGAATTTGCTCCTCATCGACTTTGGGGAGTCTAACAATCGGGGTTGCCGGAGTATTGCCGATCGCCTGGAGTTGCGACTGAATTCCTACGGGTGTCTGAGGCGCATGTTCCGCATCCAGGATGATCCAATCAAAGCCCGCGTGACCGAAAAGTTCTGCGACACCGGGTGATCCGAACCGCAGTTGTGTGCCAAATGCGGCCCGTCCGGCGTCCAGAAGTTCTTTGAAACGGCTCTGCATTGTTGCTCCTGGCTGTCAAGTCTGTTGAGGGCATAGCACACAAACCGTTGACTCTGGTTTGGTGTCACTCGATGGTGATGGTTCATTTTCCCGGATTGATTGAGGTGAAGCATTGTACCTGCTACGGCGGTCCCTCCGCAATGAGCGGCTTGCTCGTTGTTCCCGGCTCTGTGTGACGCGATCCAGAGGAAGGAACTACCAACTCAACAGTGAATGCTGGACAAGAACGAAAACGATTTGGTTCTCCTGTCGCTGTTCGCCTCTCTGTGCTAGGCTTTGGTACGCGCACTCGGAAAACCGGGCTCCACCACCTTGTCGCTTCCCTTTCCGCTGGTCATTCATGTTGCAAAATGCCTGGGTTGAAATCTATGAAACTTGGTGATTACTACCAATCCGGACGCATGGGTTTGTCTTTTGAGTTGTTTCCTCCAAAAACTCCAGCTGGTGAAGCCGCGTTGATGAAACACTGTGGTGCACTGATGGAATTCCATCCAGATGTTGTCACCTGCACCTATGGAGCGGGTGGCTCCACGCGAGAGAAGACCCTGGAGATTGTGCGACAGGTCAAACAGAAGTTTGGCGTCCCGGTGGCTTCTCACCTGACTTGTGTTGGCTCGACGAAACAACAGTTAAGAGACTACCTGGATGCGGCGAACCGGCAGCAGGTGGATTACATTGTGGCTTTGCGAGGTGACCCACCCCGTGGCGAGAAGAAATTTCGTCCCGTGAGCGACGGGCTGAGCCATGCGAATGAATTGGTTAGCTTGATTCGATCCGAATATTCTCATTTCGGGATTGCTGTAGGAGGCTATCCGGAGATGCATCAGGAAGCCCCCGACCCGCACATCGATTTAGAGAATCTGAAGCGCAAAGTAGATGCGGGGGCTGACATCGTGATCACGCAGCTTTTTTACAACAACGAAGCCTTTTTTGTGTTCAGAGATCGTTGCGACAAGATCGGTCTGGAAGTTCCTCTGATACCAGGTATCCTGCCCGTGACAAACTATTCACAGGTTCATCGCCTCGCCTCGCTGTGTGGCGCAAATCTTCCACGAAGATTTGTGCAAGCTCTTGCAGATTGTGAAGACGACGCTGAACAGCAATTTCAAATTGGCGTCGATTACGCAATCGCGCAAGTCAATGATCTCATCCAGCAACAGGTCGCGGGGATGCACTTTTACGTGCTCAATAAGTCGCAAGCCGCGTCGGCCGTTTTGGCAGCACTCGGAAGATCTGAGAAAACAACATGAAAGAGCTGCCTTAAGGAAAAAGTTCCCGAGAGCTGGGGGTCCGTCGACTTTGACTGCCTGACCGGCAGTGGCGGGGATGCGGAAGCTATGACGTGAAAATCAGGGGAGACTAAACTTCCTCCATTGCCTCTCCATCCGGAAAGCGTTGTGACTCATCGACGAAGCCGCGTAGAGGGTTTGATCGGTAAGGCTTTTGCAGTTTTCGTACCGCTTTGGACTCAATCTGTCGCACGCGTTCGCGGGTTACGGAGAAGATTTTTCCGACCTCTTCCAAGGTGTAGGAGTAGCCGTCTTGCAGGCCATATCGCAAGCGTAGAATTTCACGCTCGCGATGATTCAACCCCTCCATCGCCATTTCAAGGTGATGCTTGAGGGCTTCCTGGTTTGCATCTTCCAAGGGATCGTCGTCACGATGATCTTTTAGAAATTCTCCGAAGAAAGTATCTTCGTGATCCCCAACAGGTTGATCGAGTGACAGTGGTGCACGCGTCATTTTCATGATCACCCGGGTATCTTCCAGCGAAAGGCCGGCCCGATCTGCTGTTTCCTCGGGCAATGGTTCCCGCCCCAGTTCCTGGATCAATTCACGGGTCACCAAACGTACCTTGCTCATCGTATCAATCATGTGAACAGGAACTCGAATCGTGCGACTCTGGTCCGCAATCGCCCGGGTAATTGCCTGTCGGATCCACCAGGTTGCGTACGTTGAGAATTTATAACCCCGGGCATGTTCGAACTTGTCAACCGCGCGCATCAAGCCGGTGTTTCCTTCCTGGATTAAATCCAGAAAACTGAGACCACGGTTGCGGTATTTTTTGGCAATGGAGACCACCAATCGCAAGTTACCAGCAGATAAATCCCGCTTGGCCGCATCGTATGCTTGCCGGTATTGTTCCGTGATCTTCATGCGTCGCTGCAGCGTCGAAGGACTCTCGAAAGTAATTCGCATCAGGTACCGCAATTCAGCCCGTAATTGCTCAAGACACGAAGTGTTAGACGTTCCCGCTTCGGCTTCCCGAATCTGTTGCAGCAGAGAACACATCCGCTCTGAAATCTTGCTCAGTTTGTCAAGTAGCGGTTGAATCTTTTGCCTCCTGAGATTAAGTTCCTCCACTAATCGCACTGCTTTGTTGCGCCGGCAGACAAGTCGACGCCACGCCGCGTGACGTTGGTCCAGAGGAACGCTCTTGCTGATGGCAGTGCGGAAGTCAAGATGATTCCGCTCCAGCAGACGGCGAATGGTTTGTAGATTGGGCCCAATGTGGCGCAAGATGCGAGATTTTTCCGCTATGTTGGTTACGGACACTTCGATCGTGCGATCCAATCGCAAATCGCCACTCTGGACTTTCTCTAGTGCGCTGGTCGCACCCTGAAGTACAAAGTCGTTTGCTAACAGACTGTTTCGAAATCGGGTCCGTGTCGCTTCGATTTGCTTCGCTGCCGCAATTTCTTCAGCCCGCGACAACAAGGGGATTTCCCCCATTTGCATCAGGTACATGCGGACCGCATCGTCAACTGGCGATTCTTCCGTATCTTTTTCGGTTCCGACGTTATCTTCTTCGTCTTGTGCGTTGGCTTGGTGGCCATTGACCACGCTCTTGTCGGAACTTGATTTTGGACGACCGTTTGATTTTAATGTACCGTCGGCATGGGACAGTCCACTCGATGTTCCGGCACGACCGGAGCCTGAAACAGTACTTTTCGATATGGCCAAAGCAAGACTCCTAAAAATTCGAAATGATGGCCTGAATGGAGGGCACGAGTAGCGATACCCAGGGAAAGAGCATTTGGGGTGCCAATTTTTTGGCCTACACTCTGGGACAGCACTCAAACCGGTGTGACATGGGGACTTAGCGGTTTTAAAAAAGAGCGCTGCTCGATTTGGCATGCGTTCTGTGGAGTTTCTGCTGCCTGGGGTGTTGCGAAATGCAAACATCACAAGTTGCGGAATCTGAACACGGGTCGCCGACGGTGGTCCGGGGGAAATGGGTGAATGGATAACGCAACCGGAGCTCTGTGCAGGCGTGCAAAGAATCCAAACTCGTTAAAATCGTGCCCCCTGGCCGTTGTCCCGGGAGCGGGAAGTCCGGATTTGCCGGTGATTCACTTTTGTCCGTTTTCTTTCGGTTTCCAACGATCCACAAACAACGAACAGGCAGAAGGGGTGATGACACTTGGGGGAGGGAATTGTTGGCCCCCCTGCCGTTTTGGGATGCAGTGAAGAGCGTCTTCCTTCGTCGTTTTTCGTATGGACCACGGGCAAACTATGTTTCAGGAGCAGTCTGTCCAAGGTTGCCAGACGCATCAGCAAGACGGAACGTAACAAGATCGCGGGCTTTGAAGAGGAATCCCGTTGAGAACAGAGGATTTCAGATTACGGGATTGGATAAAGTGCCCACGCCATCGATTGTGATCTCGACCAAATCTTTTCTGCGCAGAGTGAATTCACTGTCAGGTACAATACCCGTACCCGTCATCAACAAGGCCCCATAAGGGAAATGGTTTTCGCGAGTAAGCCAATCGATGAGGTCTTCAAAAGTGCGTGCCATCTGTTCGATTGATGTCCGTCCCTGAAAAACCATTTTGTCGTCTCGCCAGACGTTCATTGAAATCCCTATTGTACTCCGATCAGGCATTGCCGAAGCCAACGTGATCCACGGTCCGAGGGCGCAACTTTGGTCATAAACCTTGGCCTGTGGAAGATAAAGCGGATTTTCCCCTTCGATGTCGCGGCTGCTCACATCATTTCCTATCGTGTAACCCACCACTTCGAATCGCGAATTTAAGACAAGCACCAATTCGGGTTCGGGAACGTTCCAGTTTGAATCTTTACGGATTCGTATCGCCTCATCCGGACCCACAACACGATACGGCATGGCCTTGAAAAACAATTCAGGCCGTGCCGCCTGGTACACTCGATCGTAACACGAAGCGGCCGATTCGGATTCTTCCATGCGCGCCGTTTTACTCCGCTTGTAGGTCACTCCGGCAGCCCACACTTCCTGCTGGTCGATGGGCGGCAACAGCTTCACAGTGTCCAGTCGCATCGACGTTCTCATGGAGCTGTCCATGGCATCGATCGTTGCCGCCGGGTCCTCGGACTCAAGGATGTCACTGAGCGTCAGTCCGGGGTCGTCTGCTACTTCCAACGGTATCAGCTGGTCGCTTTCCACACGCGCCAGACCCCGAGTGCCTGTCACCGTCTGGTATTTTGCTAAACGCATGGTGTCGACTCACTTTCAAAAGGACAGTTGTCGGACCACTTGACCTTCAGTGGCATGCGATTTCCGGACATGTTGGAGACCGTCACCAGGTTGTTTCGAAAGTCCTTCTGGTCCAGGGCGGACAGGGTAAAAACGTGGATTTGTATACCACTTCTGAACACCGTCATCGTCTTGGATTCACGAGTTCCGTCAAGCCCAGCGCCGTCGTTTGGCACCAAAAGAATTTTCGCCTGTTTTCTCGATAGGCTGGTCTTGGTGACCCGCAGGAGAGGATTGTCCTGGAAACCATGAGCTGTCATGTTTCCCTTCCTCCGGGACGACTGATGGCAGGTTCAGGGAAAACTGAAGCCCGCAGCTGACAATGTTTCTGCCGTCAATCGGCCATCATGAAGTGCGGATGCAATCAGGGCGGCGTCACAACCAACCTGTTCCAATTTCGACAGATTCTCCAACTGGCTGATTCCACCACCGGCAATCAGCTCCCATTCACAAGAGATGTCCCTTAAGGTGCGGCACAGTGTGAGGGTGCCTACACCCCGGCCCATGCCTACCTTAGCTAAGTCGAGAACGATGATACTTCGGATGCCCATCTCCAACACGGTTGCCGCCACCCCTTCGACACCCATCTCAAGCCACACATCGTGGGCATTGCAGATTTGGCCGTTTCGCAAATCAAGGCTGAACACGATTTGTTCGGGGTTCAGCACGCTCAGGATCGAGCGAATATCTTGTGGGCTTTTGACCGATTCGAGGCCTACTATGAAACGAGTGATAATGGGTTCATGCTCTGTGGCTTTCTGAAGGAGTGCCGCCCGTTTTTCCGATGCCAAGCCACAGTCAAGCCACAACTGCAAGCCGGTCGCTGCGAGACTGCGGTAGAGTTCCCATCGGGGTTCGTCACCCCCAATGGCATCGAGATCGGCCACATAAACTTCGTTGGCGCCAAAGTGTTTGACAAAGCCACTCCCAATAGCTGCCGGTGTGGCGTCGTCGGCCAGCATGCTTTTGATTGGACGGTACGCGTCACGTTGCCCTGCAACTGCATGGACAACCTGGTTTCCGGCGAGATCGATGACGGGAAGTATACGCATGAAGGTTGCGGGATCGAGTGCAGGTAAAGTTAGATGCCGAACCTGATTCTATGTCGCAGAGGCACAAAATGCATCCCTGCCGGAGAGAAACCCCGGCGGGTCAGACTGGCCTTGGTGCGGGCGCTGCCAGCACCCCCCGAGTAACAAACAGGGTGCGTTCAAACCTGTCCGCTGCCTGGCAAACCCGCATCTGCCGTACGACCTACAGAGAAAAATCGTCCGCGGTGGCTTCACTACGAAAGATCGGAAGATGGCGGTAATAGACCTCTAGGATCATGGTGGCCATCGAAGTGCAGTAGTGGCGCCCGCCTGACCCTGCGTGACCACCGGGCAGATGCCAACTGCCCGCCGGGTGACCACGCTTGTCTTGAGTGACGATCAAATGCTCCCGCATCTGTTCATTCCACTTTTCCCACAGCGGACCTCCGTAGTGACGCAACACCTGAGTCGCGTAGTAATTGTAATAAAGGTTAGTTTCCGCAGGGCCGTGTTCACCAAGCGCTTTCACACCTTGCTGTAAAGCTTCGTTGTCTCGTTTGCAGCCCAGGTACATGCGGCACAGAAGACCAATGGCGGTTGTCGCACTGCCTGCACTGCCGCCGGGATCTGTGTATCCGTAGGTTGTACCACCATTGGACTGTACACTGTCCAGAAAACGTGACGCCCCCCGAAAGGACTCTTCGCTGACCGTGAGATAGGCCATGTCACCACTTTTCAGGCCCATCAGTGCCCAACCTACAACCGAGGTGTCGCCACGCTCAATCGCCTGGTCTGCCGAATAACGCCAACCTCCGTCCGTGGAATACTGGGCCCACATTAAGTAATTAAGCGCCATTTGTGCGGGGACCATCAATTCTTCGTCCTGCGTCATTCCATAGGCTTCACAGAGTGTGATGGTGGCCAGTCCTTGGGAATACATCGATCCTCCCGGTTCCCACAATTTTCCGAGTTGTCCCCGCTCAACGGTCATGGAACGGACAAGGAAATAAAGACCACGCCGCACCTGCTCCTGATATTTTCCCTCTTGATGTGTCTGGCCAGCACCGAGGAAAGGTAGCAGGGCCATCGCCGTTGCACCGATGCGGGCAGAGTCAAGCGTGCCATGGTTTTTGCACCGGCCCTGGCATCTTCCGCCTCGATGATCGAAACTCCACCCCCCATCGGGACGCTGATGCTTGGAAAACCACTGCAGGGCCAACGCAACCGCGGCTTCACTTGCATCGGTGCCTCCCGCCTGCCGAAGATGTTTGCCTCGGGCTTCCACGCTGCGACCTGATAGACCGGACCCCGTCTGCCCATCCATCATACCCAGCAGATCACTTGGTGGTCCGGTCAGTTCGGCTATGTCGCTCAAGTTGACATTGAGTGCGGCTGCCGCCACCTCGTCCGTTGGTGAGACCGAGATCTCTGTGGAGAATGTCGCCAATTGGTCGACCGGTTCGATGTCTTCCGTCGGCGAATCGAATTCTACAAGTTGTTCGATCTCTTCATCCACAAACTCTTCCAACTCCTCCACATGTTCATCGGCCTGGTTGAGAATCACTTCTCTGAAAATTTCCAGGGCAGGAGCCGGAATATAAACCATCGCCAGAATTAAAACGATTGCCGCGTGGAGTATGGCACTGATCAACCAGCTTGGCAGGGCGTTGAAGAGCACGAAACTTCGCCAGAAGCTGTTCGCTTTCTCGCCACGATCCAAATCCAACCTTTCAGATTCGCTCGCCACCGTATCGTTATCCGCCGGGTGCAAAGGCAATTGTTCTGCGACGGCAGGGAGCGGTAGAACGGATGCCGCTGCCCGGGGCGGAGCCGGCTTGGCCGGAGGGGGCATCTGGCTTCCGGGGGCGGGCTTCAACTCGAGCTCTTCGTCTCCGGTACGCCTCATCGTCTGAGGAGACTTGATGACAGGCGGCTTTTCAGCCATGAGAACTTACTCCATCCCGATCGGGACCCCCCCAATCGACGATTTGGAGATGAGTCCTGGCAGGTAAATAACCGGAATGGCCTCAACCGAGTTCCGGCACTCGTATCACAATGCGGCGGAAGAAGCCAGACCTTTATCTTAATGCATCTATAATACACCTGCAAAAGCGTTTGGGGGACCAGCTCTTCGGTCCTGGCTGGCCTGATGAGACTTTCTGTTCTCCAGCGGTTTTCACCCCATCGGACCGGCTACTTTCCGCAAATTGTTCAATTGGCACTGTCCGCATGGAACACGTGAGAGTCCATCTCCGGGGCATGCTACCGTATCGAGTCGGATGGTCG
The DNA here is from genome assembly GCA_002726515.1 of Planctomycetaceae bacterium. Classification (GTDB taxonomy): domain Bacteria; phylum Planctomycetota; class Planctomycetia; order Pirellulales; family Pirellulaceae. Next base: position 37,461 of record PBTE01000036.1, read on the forward strand.
GGTAATGTGGAACAGTAAGATCCTGCTGGGCTAGCGGCAGAGTGGGCCAGCAGACAGGATTTGCCCCTTGCGCCGGGGTTTCTGCGGGAATCTTGGCTTCGGCTCTAGCGTCAATGCCCGCTTCGGCGTTAAAATCCAGGGTTCGTGCCAGGCTCAACATCAAACCTCCGCATCAGCAAACCGTACGAGAATCGACATGGCGAAGAAAAAGGGTGGAAAAAGTAAAAAGAAAGTGGAAGTTGTCTTCCTGGTGTGCGAAGAAACGGGCGACTATAACTACACGCTCCGGCGAAAATCGGGCGGCGAAAAACTCAAGTTGAAAAAGTTTAGTCCACGTCTTCGAAAACACACGATGCATAGTGAAAAGAAAAAATAGAACGGATTCCCGCGCCGCTATTGTTCAGTTTTATTTGGAGCGGCGTACTGTCAGGAAGATATGGAAAAACGCTGGTCCATTTATCCTCACGACGCAGTTCGAATCCAAGAATTGGAACGTAGCGCTGGAGTGCCCGCTGTTCTAGCGAGACTGCTTCTCTGCCGTGGACTCGACGACCCGCGGTTGGCGAGAGAGTTTCTCGACCCCAAGCTTTCAGGTTTGCGCGATCCAGACCAGTTGCCGGGAGTCAGTCCGGCTGCCCGACACATCTTTGCCGCGGTTCAAGCCAGTCGGCCGATCACGGTTTTTGGCGACTATGACGCGGACGGCATGGTCGGTACGGCTCTCTTGTATCGCTGCCTGAAATTGATGGGGGCCACTGTCGATTATTACATTCCCAATCGACTGGATGAAGGCTATGGTCTGAATGACGAGGCTTTGCGAATATTGTCAAAGCAAGGGACTCAGGTTGTGATCAGCGTTGATTGTGGTATCGCCAGTCTGCAGGAAGCGCAGACGGCGCGGGACCTCGGGTTGGAATTGATCATTACGGATCATCACGAAATGCGCCGGACGTTGCCGCAGGCAGCGGCCATTGTGCATCCACAACTACCGGGGCACGATTATCCCTTTGCGGGACTATGTGGCGCAGCCGTGGCATTCAAATTGGCCTGGGCCCTTTGTCAGTTGTCCAGCGGATCACAAAAGGTGGCTGCTCGTTATCGCGAATTTCTCCTGTCATCGGTGGGGCTTGTTGCACTGGCGACCGTAGCGGATGTGGTGCCCCTGTTGGACGAGAACCGAATACTTGTGAAACATGGACTGGGAAGTCTGAAGGAACGGCCTAATCCGGGAATGGCTCAATTGTTGCGAGTCACGGAACTCGACCGAAAGCCTTTCCTGCAAAGCGAAGACCTGGCTTTTACGCTGGCGCCCAGACTGAATGCGGCCGGTCGTTTGGGACAAGCCGGATTGGGAGTGGAATTATTGGTCACCGATTCTGATCAGAGGGCTAGTGTGCTGGCTAAACATATCCACGAACTGAATATCAAGCGTGACAGTTTGGAGCGGAGTGTGTATTTGGCAGCCAACAAGCAAGCCACCGAGCAGTTCGATCCGGAACATGACCCGGCTTTGGTGTTGGCGGGTCACGGTTGGCATGCGGGTGTCATTGGAATTGTGGCCGGGCGGCTGGCCGAGAAATATCATCGTCCTGTGGTACTTATCTCGCTGGATGAATTGGGCGTCAGGCCAGGGGTGGGTTCGGGGCGCAGTGCCGGGGTACTCAATTTGAACGAAGCCTTTGCGCATTGCGGAGTGCATCTTGTTTCCCATGGTGGCCACGCGGCTGCGGCCGGGTTACGGGTCACGGAAAAGAACCTGGCTGCCTTTCGGACTGATTTTTGCGAGTATGGAACGGATCACATCGCGGTAGAAGACCGCGTGGCCTGCGTGCAGATTGATGCCGAGACATCGTTAGCTGCACTAACGTTGAACACGGTTAACCAAATTGAACGTCTGTCACCCTTTGGGCAGGGCAACCTGCGTCCCACCCTGAGCACAACGAATGTGACACTCGAAGGCCCGCCTCGTAAGATGGGAGGCGGAGATCGCCACTTCAGTGCTAAGATCAAGCAGTACGAGCTGGTCCTGCGCGCCGTGGCGTTTGGCAAAGGAGAGTGGGTGGACGACCTGACGCAGCTGGATGCCCCCATCGATATCGCCTACCGTCCGGTGATCAACGTGTTCAGAGGACGACGTTCCGTGGAATTACAGCTAGTTGACTGGCGGCCCAGCCGCGTTGCAGCCCCCGTCTCCAACACGGTTGGCTAGCCGGCCGGTTGATGAGCTACCAAGTAAACCTTGATGGTAGCCGTAACCCCCGAAGAGTTCATCATCCGGAGTGAAGCGTCTCATCTGAGATTTCCGAGTTTCGTGTCAATACCGTTGGCACGTTGGCTGGTTTAGAATGACATTGTTATCCGGTTGAAGCGGTTGCCATGAGATTCCACCCCAGACAGGGTCGTCATTCGGCAGTCGCACCCGCGTTAGAAAAGGAAAGACAACACCAGGCTGACTAGACCAGCGGGGGCAATGTTTTTTCGGCCCTTCCAGAGCAATATGGACACTGCTTCTCAGCTCACGACTGCTCGTCGCAAAATGGTCCAGCACCATTTGAAAGATCGGGGCTTGCGCGATCCACGGGTGTTGTCTGCAATGGAACAGGTATCGCGAGAGCGTTTTGTCCCCCCGCAGCACGAGGACCGTAGTTATGCGGACGAAGCCCTGCCGATCGCCTGCCAGCAGACGATCAGCCAGCCTTACATGGTTGCGCTGATGACAGAGGCTTTGAATTTGGCGGGCAGCGAACGGGTGTTGGAAATCGGTACGGGTAGTGGCTATCAAACGGCAGTGCTGGCTGAGCTCGCTCGGGAGGTGATCAGCATCGAGCGTCACCCGGAGTTGTCGCTGGCAGCGCGCGAGGTGCTTCGTGCTCTGAACTACAGCAACGTGGAATGCATTGTCGGTGACGGAACGATGGGGCACGCGGCGGGTGCGCCGTACGATTGCATGATGATTACGGCAGCTACGGCTACCGTTCCCGAATTGTTGTGGGATCAACTGGCCGATGGTGGCATTCTGGTCGTCCCGATTGGACCTCGGGACGTACAGACGTTGCAAGTCATCAGGAAAATAGAAGGTGCGGCTTCACCGAAGTCTCTGACGGCTTGCCAGTTTGTCCCTCTGGTTGGTTCCCACTGACCAGCGCAGCTTGGTCCGTCGTCAATTGCCTCTTTGCCATGTTACGGCAACAAGTTAGACTAGGTGTCCGCCACGGGGCGTGGCTCAGCCTGGTAGAGCGCTGCGTTCGGGACGCAGAGGTCGCTGGTTCAAATCCAGTCGCCCCGACTTACATTTTCTAACGAACCTTCCACCCTACTTCGGCGCCCGCCATGCCGATCCGCTAGAGCCCGGCATGGTATTTGCAGTGGAGATCGTACTGGACTTTCCGGGCGTCGAGGGTTATCACGTGGAAGACCCCATCCTGATCACGCCGGAGGGCAATCGGCGGCTGGTCGAACTGCCGGGTGATCGATTGACGCTGGGGGGCTGGATCAACGTTGAGTCCAACAGCGCGTCTGACTGCTGACGACGCGCTGTCCAAAACGTAAGCAGAAGACAATATTCAACCGCTGGCGACGTCATCAGTCGTTCAAAAAACCGTCTCGTCTCAAACGGAATATTGCAACGGCACGACTTGGTGCTGGTTTGACACTGTTCGGATATCAGCAGCAACTCCTCGGAAACACTCCTGGAGCCTAACCATGACAACATCTCATCCAGACATTGCCGTGCTGGATCTGGAGGGAACGCCCGACCAGATTGGGGTCGCGCACGGCGAAGCTCAGCGAGAGCAGATCCGCCAATACACGGACCGGTTCTTGGGTTGGGTAACGAGCCGCGCGGCGATTCCGCTGACGGAACAGACCCTCTGGGATTCTTGGGCGCCTCAGGTGGCCGTCAATGAGCGATTGGCTCCTGACCTGATTGCGGAAATGCGAGGCATCGCCCGCGGGGCCGGGGTGCCGTTTGAACGGATCTTCTTACTCAACAGCCTGCTGGACCTGGTACGATTTCGCTATTTGCCGATGTCTCAGACGGGTTGTTCGACATTCGGCCTCGTGTCGGAGGCGGGCACGGGCCGAACGCTGCTGGGGCAAACCTATGATTTGCCGCAACTTCACCAGGACTATTTGGTGCTCATGAGAATTCGGCCCGAAAAAGGCCCCCGGCAGCTGGTATTCAGTTTCGCGGGGGTCGTGGGTGCCGGCGGCCAGAATGTGGCCGGAATTGGAGTGTGCATCAACTTTCTCAGTCCGCTCGATGTGGGAACGGGGCGATTACACAGCGTGGTGGTGCGGCAGATCCTGGCTGGCGAAAACCTGGCCGACGCCCTGGGCTCGCCCGTGGTGGTGCCACGAGCCGGAGGAGCGCATTTTTTGATTGCCGACCGGGAGGGCAACGTGATCAGTGTTGAGACCACGGCCCAGCGACATGCCGTCTTCTATCCCGAGGGCAACGTTATCGGACACACGAATCACTATCTGTCGGATCGCCTGCAGGAAATCGAGTACATCCGGTCGGACTCGATCGGCAGCTCCTTGGCCCGCTACGCCGCGCTCCGACGGCACTTCCACCAGGTCGGCGATCAGCTGAATCTTGAATCTCTTCAACAATTGACTCGAAACCACACCGCCTATCCGCGTTCGATTTGTGCCCACGGTTGCGACGGCGATCATCATGACAGCCGAACCCGCACGCTCTCGGCAATGATCCATGTACTGGACGAACAGGTCGTCCAGATCACCAACGGTTGCGCCTGCGAAAACCACTACCATCCCGTCAGCTTGTAGTCTGGGTAGTGCTCGGCGTCATGGTAAACTGGAGCGGACGCTTCAAGTGCCGGGAAAATTGCTCCTCTTTGCTGTTATCTACTACGTGATTCGACTTCGTGTTAATATGCCCGACCTGGAAAAGGCCGGAATAAATGATTTCAGAAACTGGAGATCGTAACGAAGCCGCACACCATGAAAACCCTACCGAAGCTCTTTGAAAATAATCGTGCATGGGCAGCAAGTGTTATTGCAGAGGATCCGGATTTTTTTCCGAACCTGTCTCAACAACAAAATCCCGAATACCTCTGGATCGGTTGTTCGGACAGTCGAGTGCCGGCCAACCAGGTGGTGGGACTGGCACCCGGCGAGGTGTTTGTCCATCGAAATATCGCCAATGTGGTCACGCATACGGACATCAACTGCCTGAGCGTACTTGAGTACGCGGTGAATGTTTTACAGGTGAAGCACGTCATTGTGTGCGGACACTATGGGTGTGGCGGCGTGATGGCCGCGTTGCAAGACCATCATCTGGGCCTGATCGACAACTGGTTGTGCCACGTACGAGACGTGCGGCGGAACCATGAAAAGCAACTCGTGGCAGTAGAAGATGAAACGGAGCGGACCAACCGATTATGCGAACTGAACGTGATTGAACAGGTCAGAAACGTTTGTGCCACCACGATCGTTCAGGGTTGCTGGGAAAAGGGGAACCCGTTGGCAGTTCACGGATGGATCTATGGAATCGAAGATGGGCTGCTCAGGGACCTCGACGTGACCATCACCGAGCAGGTGGATGTCGCCGAGGCGTATCGGATCGCTACCAGGAAGTAGCCAGACCCGTTCCGTCCTGCTTCGCGAAACAACTGGACGATTTGTGCGGGCGAGCCATTCTGTTGGGACAGACTTCCAGCCGTGTTCCGGCATCACCATCCAAGGCGTTACCGGTTTACGCTCCATGTAAACCGGCCTATACTCAGCCCCGTATTTGCGGGTGGTTCAATAAAGCCCCTTGGCAGCGAAAGAGATTCTTTTTTTTCGAGTTTCCTGGATGGTAAAGACGGTTCTTGGCATCGGGGCCCATTACGACGACTGCGTGTTCGGCATTCCGGGCATCCTGTTGCAGGCGGTTCGCAAGAATCACCGCGTCGTGATTCTTTCACTGATTGGTGACTATACCAATTGGAGGCCCGTCCGCGGTCGCGAGAAAGAACTGATTCGTGGAACGGTCGAGCTGTGTGCAGAATTTGGTGTCGAAAAGCAGTTTCTTGACTTTTCTGAGATGAAGTTTGATGTCGAAGTCAACGCGAAGCGCAAGGTGGCAGAAGCCATCGCCCGCATCCAACCCGATGTGGCCTTCATGCTCTGGCCCCATGATCGGCATTCGGACCATGAAGTGACGTCCCGACTGAGCAGCATCACGCTCAGGCACGGAGACCGGTTGCTCAGACCCGCGCTGCAGTTCAAGCCTCCCGCACAAACATTCTGGTATGACAACGGCCCGCGGCACACGATCGGTTTTGAACCGAACACGTTTGTCGACATCACGGACGAGTGGCCCAAGGCCCTGGAGTGGCTCGGACGTCTGATGGCCCTATCGGGGAACGTCCCATACGATCCACAACAACCGCAACGTGCCAAAGAAGCGTTGGCTCAGTATCGGGGCCAGACTTGCGGGGTGCGCTATGCCGAAGCACTTTGTTCGTTCAACACCTATCCGCAGGAAATCCTCTGAAGCAGCGACGGGCAGCGGCCAGGTTGCTCGAAGTATCCGTTTCTTTTGCAAATTCGTGCGATACATTACGGGCCGGGTAATTTTTCTGGTATCTGGTCGATTGCGGCACCGCCCGGGTCTGGCAGTTCAAGTCGAATACCTGTCATTGAATTCGCTCCAAATTGTGCCAGGATTCACTCTTTGGATAGTCGATTCGGTTGATCTGGCTGAAATTCCCAGCTAAGATCATCTTTCAGTAGAGGAATGGATTTTGAAGAGGACTCGAGATGAGAAATGGTGTGAGAAACGCCCTGCAACACGCTCGGGGAGAGTGCCCGTTTGACAACGGGAGCCGCCGTGAATTTCTTAGGGGCACCGGAGCCTTGGGCGGAGGGATACTCCTGGGCAACTCGCTGGCCGGCGCGAAACCTGCCGATCGACCGCAGCGTCCGAAGGTAGCGTGCCTGTACACCGAGTTCACACGCCTGTCCCACGCCCACGTGATCCTGGAGAACTTCCTCGAAAAATATCCCTTCAACGGGCAAATCATCGATCCGGGCGTGGACATTGTCTCCTTTTGGGCTGACCAGTTCCGTGAGCAGGGAGATATGACCCACGACGTCTCCCGCGAATACAACATTCCGCTGTTCAAGACAATCGATCAGGCCCTTTGTCTGGGCGGCAAGGAACTGGCTGTCGACGCGGTCCTGGCGATCGGCGAGAACGGGCGGTATCCCCGGGTACGGGAATGGGTCGTCCAGTATCCGCGGAAGCGGTTTTTTGATGAGAGCGTGGCCGTCATGCGGCGGTCGGGACGGTTTATCCCGTACTTCAATGACAAGCAATTCAGTCACCGATGGGACTGGGCCAAACAAATGTGCGACACGGCAGGCCAGCTGGGGATTCCGCTGATGGCCGGAAGCTCGGTGCCGCTGGCCCAGCGCATTCCGCACTTTGAGCTACCGGCGGGAGCGGAGATCTCCGAAGCGATCGTGATCCACGGTGGCTCGTTCGAGAACTACGGCATCCATGCCCTGGAGACCCTGCAGTCGCTGGTTGAATTCCGCAAGGGAGGTGAAACGGGCATCTCTCAGATCGAAGTGCTCTACGACGACGAGTTGTGGAAAGGGGCGGAGGCGGGCAAATGGCCGCTGGAACTGGCTGCCGCAGCCATGCAGGTTGAAACCGGACAACCCTTTACGCCGACAACCGAGCTCCACGATCCACCGCGCTGGGGTCGTGAACCGTGGCATGGGTTTCTCGTCTCTTACAAAGACGGCCTGAAAGGCTACATATTGAAAATCGGCGCCAATCCGATGCGCTGGAACTTTGCCTGCCGACTGAAGGGTGAAACACAGATTCGGGCGACGCGGTTTTATCCGGGCCCCTGGTTCAATCGCAACCTGTTCAGGGCCCTGGGCCACGCCATCCAACATTTCTTCATTCATGGCACAGCGCCCTGCCCGCACGAACGTGTGTTGCTGGCAAACGGGGCCGTACTGGCTGCCGTCGACGCCTATTTCCAGCGTGGACGACCGCTGGAGACGCCGCACCTCGAATTCGCCTACGAGTCCCGGGACTTCGGGGACTTCCGTGAGACGGGAGAGAGCTGGAAGAAGATCATTCCCGAAGGGACGTTGGAACCAGATGGTATCGCCCGGCTGCCTGAGACGAGTTGAAATCGCCGGTCGTGGTCCAAATTTGCGAGCGACAGCCATGAACATCTTCTACAGAGTTGGCCCTAACAGTTGTGCGAAAGAGGCAAACGGGAATGCATGATCAAGCCAGTGGTGTGGTTGACGTCCCCGGACAATCGGTGCCCCTGTTGTTGCGCCGCCGGATGCTGCAGTTGGGGTCTGCTGGGATCTTAGGCGCGGCTTTACCGAACTTGGTGCAGGCAGATCCGAAGGACGGTAGTGCGCCCAAGCGCGTGGCGGCCATCACGACCGTGTGGTTCCCGACTTCGCACGCCGATGTACTCATTGGCAAGCTTCTCGACGGTTACGACCATGCGGGTGGGCCCGGTCCTCATCTGACCCTTTCCTCTTTGTTTCTGGATGACCCCGGATCGAGCCAGATGGGACTTGCCAAGGCAAAGCAGCACAACGTCCCTCTGGCCAAGACGATCGAGGAGTGTATCACCCTGGGGACCGACTCGGTCGCGGTCGAAGGAGTCCTCCTGATCGGGGAACTCGGTAGCTACCCGAAAAACACGAAGGGGCAAACTTACTATCCGCGTCCGCGGATGTTCGAGGATATCGTGGCGACCTTTCGCAAGTACGGTAAAGTTGTTCCGGTGTTCAACGACAAGCACCTGGCGTACAACTGGCACAACGCTAAGTGGATCTACGACACCGCGGTTGAGATGAAGATTCCCTTCATGGCCGGTTCTTCGTTGCCCGTTTTTCGGCGCGACCCGCCCCTGTGGCTACCGCTGGGATGCGAGGTTGAGGAAGCCATGGTGATTGGATATAGCGGGCTCGATTCGTACGGATTTCACACGATGGAAGCGTTACAGTGCCAGCTGGAGCGTCGCCGGGGTGGAGAAACGGGTGTCAAGGCTGTGCAGACGTTGACCGGCGCAGACGTTTGGCAAGCCGAGAAAGAAGGCCGCTGGTCCCGCGAGCTTTACGATGCCATCATGGCCACGTTTCCGGAGGGTAGTCGTGGTTCTCCGGAGAGCAAACTGGGAACAGGAGAGTTCGTTCTGATCGAATACTGTGACGGGACCAGGGCTACCCTTGCCAACCTGGAGGATCACGCCAAGTGGGGAGTGAGTGCCAAGTTGAAGGGCCAATCACGGCCCCTGGCCACCTGGTACCACGGTTTGTACCGCACGGGGTGGCCCGTGTTTGCCAACCAGTTGAGGGCGATCGAAAAGATGATTCATACGGGGCGTCCCTCCTACCCGGTGGAACGGACCCTGTTGACGACCGGTATTATCGACGCTGCCATGACCAGTCGCTTCGAGTTTCACCGACGCCAGGAGACTTCACACCTCGAAGCGGTGCGCTACGAACCGGGAGACTACCCGTTTGAAAACGACGCTGCCGCGGGTGGCTAGTGCGTGGTTCTCTGTGTCGCCCGTTGGTGCTGGTGAAGCGGGTGGCGCGCAGGGTTGCAGCGGACTGGATGAGAAGAACCCTGTTATTGGAGGGACCATGTTCTACCCTGGTGTTGCTGAAGTTCGCCCTGGAATGAAGACATTCGCATGCACAATTTTGTTGCTTGTGGCCGGCAATTTATCAGGGTCGGCCCAAGCACCCGGACGTGTGGCGCTAAAAGTCGGCGTTGTGGGATTGGTGCACGATCACGTGCATGGCATCCTGGGCCGACATGGCGGGGGAGATGTCGAAATAGTCGGCATCGCCGAGCCCAACCGGAAGCTGGCCGAACGCTACGCGAAGCAACATGGTTTCAAGATGGACCGGGTCTTTGACTCGATCGAGGAAATGCTGGAAACCGCCGGGCCCGAAGTGGTCAGCGACTACAGCCCCATCTACAACCATTTAAAGACAGTCGAGCTTTGTGCTCCGCGCGGCATCCATGTCATGGTTGAGAAACCGCTGGCCGTCAGCCTGGAGCACGCCCGGAAGATACAAAGGCTGGCAGGCCGTCATCGAATTCACGTACTCACGAATTACGAAACGACCTGGTACGGAAGTCATCACCGGGCAAAGCGTTTACTGGCGGACGAACCAAGCTTTGGACCGATCCGTAAGATTGTCGTCCATGATGGCCACTCCGGGCCGGTTGAAATCGGCTGCAGCAAAGAGTTTCTCGAGTGGTTAACCGACCCCCGTTGGAACGGAGCCGGAGCGCTGACTGATTTTGGTTGCTACGGCGCCAATCTATCGACCTGGTTGATGAACGGTGAAAAACCGCAAACGGTGACCGCTGTGCTGCAGCAGATAAAACCCGATATCTATCCAAACGTGGACGATGAAGCGACCGTTGTCCTGGCGTATCCAGGGGCACAAGCGATCCTGCAGGCCAGTTGGAACTGGAATTACTCTCGAAAAGACATCGAGGTGTATTGCAGCCACGGATACGTGCATTGCCTCAATCGGAGGGACATGAAAGTCATGTTGCCAGAAGGCCAGCAAGGGACGAAACAGAAGGTCGAAAAATTGAAGTCGCCGTACGGCGATCCGTATGAATACTTGTCCGGGGTCGTGCGGGGCGAAATCGAGATCCGGCCCACCGACCTCTCGGCGCTGGAAAACAATGTGACCGTGGTGGAAATCCTTGAGGCAGCGAAAATTTCTGCCAGGGAATTGCGAACCGTTCGATTGGAGGAATTATCATCCGAGTGAAGCATTACCCCGGACGGGGCGTTTCGTCGCCACCGGGAACTGGATCCGCCAACAGAACGATTTCCAATGGATGCCCGCCGGGGTTAGTCGGTGCGCGGGTTGCATCAGGCCAGAATGTCCTGAAGTACCTGGCCGCTGACATCGGTGAGTCGCATGTCGCGTCCCCGGTGATGGAACGTCAGTCGTTCATGATCCAATCCCAACAGGTGTAGAGAAGTGGCATGCAGATCAGGGATCGAGACCGGATCCACGGTGGCCGCGTAACCAAATTCGTCGGTGGCTCCGTAGACGGTTCCCCCTTTTACTCCGCCCCCCGCTAAAAACATGGTGAAGCCCCGTGGATTGTGGTCGCGGCCGGTGCCATCTTGATTGGTTGGCATGCGACCGAATTCACCACCCCAGATGATCAGGGTTTCGTCCAGCAAACCGCGCTGTTTCAGGTCTTTGATCAGTCCCGCAATCGGCTGGTCGACCTCGGGGCAGTGTTGTTCCATGTTTTCACGTATGCCCGCGTGGGCATCCCAACTGAGTTGTTGATTGGCGCCACCCGAATACAACTGCACGAACCGCACACCTCGTTCCACCAATCGTCGTGCCATCAGGCACTGACGACCAAAGTACGAACTGATCGGCCGATCCACACCATACAGTCGCTGCGTTGCCGTGGTCTCCTGCTGGATGTCGACCGCTTCGGGAGCCGCCATCTGCATGCGGTAGGCCAACTCGTAACTGAAGATGCGTGAGGCGAGTTCCGCATCTCCGGAGTTGTCTGAAAGATGCCGCTCATTGAGCGATTTGAGCAGCCGCAGACGGGCTTGCTGCTGTTCGGGTTGGATGTTGGAGGGGAGGTTCAGATCAATGATCGGCTCTCCCTGGCTGCGAAACGGCGTTCCCTGGTAAGCGGCGGGCAAAAATCCACTGGTCCAGCCCTGGGCGCCGCCCACAGGCCCGCCGCGGTGATCCCACATCACGACAAATGCGGGGAGCGAATCGGTTTCCGATCCGAGTCCGTAGGTGGCCCAGGCTCCCATGCTCGGGCGGCCCGGCAGGATGAAACCCGTGTTCATTTGAAAGAGCGCGGGTGCGTGGTTGTTGGACTCGCAGTGCATGGATCGGATCACGCACAACTCGTCGACGACTGTGGCGATTTCGGGGAACATCTCCGAAACTTCGATCCCCGACTGGCCATGTTTCGCGAACCGGTAGGGACTGGGAAAAGCGGTGTCCGCGGTGGTTTTGCCGAAGGCGTCCTCTTTACGAAAGACCGGAATCGATTTTCCCTGCCACTTTTCCAATGCCGGTTTGGGATCCAGCGAATCAACCTGGCTCGGACCACCGTAGGCAAAAAGGAAGATCACTGATTTTGCCTTGGCCGGAATGTGAGGGTTTTTCGCTGCGAGCGGATTTTGCAAGTTGGTGTCGGGCGTTTCCGACGCGAGCAGACCATCGCGTTGCAGCAAATGATGAAAGGCCAGGCTGCCGAATCCCACCCCCGCTGTTTGCAACAGCTGACGTCGGTTCCAGATTAGCGGGTTGGCTGTGGTGGTCCGATTGTTTGTCACGTTGTGAGGCCTAATCCAGGTAAGCAAATTCGTTCAGGTTGAACATCACATGGCACAGGTCGGTAAGCGCCAACAAATCGACTTTGTGGTCCAGGGTAGAAGGGTTCGTGTGGCCGGCGTGGAGACGTTGGCGATGGTACGCACGTTGTGTTTCGAGGAACTCGGTGCAATCCTTTTGTTCCATGACCAGGGGAGGACGTGACAGGCTGTTCCAATAAATGGTCTCCACCTGGCGTTGCATGTTGCTTCCGGCCTGTGCGTAAATGGACCGAGCCATGCGGTCCGACTGCTCGTTTGTGAAGGCGTCGTTCATCAGTTGCAGGGCTTGCGTGGGAACCGTCGTGGTTGACCGTTGATCGCAACTTTCAGTTGTCGTGGGTGCGTCAAAGACCTCCAGGAAAGGCATCAGGACCGAGCGCCGCACGAAAATATAAACACTGCGGCGCCAATGCTGTGGTCCTTCCTGCCCGACCGTGGGCCACTTGCGCGTCGTGCTGGTAGCGATGACACTGGGGTGAATTCGCGGGTGGATTCCCGGCCCGTACATCTGCAGATTCAGGCTATCGGCAGCAGCGAGGATTCGGTCACGGAACACTTCGGCGCTGAGTCGCCGACGGGGAAACCGCCCCAAGAGCCGGTTTTCCGGGTCCCGTAAGGGTGATTCCCGCTGGGCACTGGGCGACGTCGAATGAAAAACGTTTCCCACGTTGTTTTTCGAGTCCTGCTGGTAGACGCCAGACGCCATGATGAGCCGGTGCATGTGTTTGATACTCCAGCCACTCTCGATGAACTCGACCGCCAGCCAATCCAGAAGGTCCGGATGACTGGGGCGCGCGCCGTTCAGCCCGAAGTTGCTCGGCGAATCTACCAGTCCGCGACCGAAGTGATACTGCCAGATTCGATTCACCATGACCCGGGCGGTCAGCGGGTTGTCGGGGGCAGCCAGCCATTGGGCAAAAGTAATCCGGCGACGCGTCGTTTGTGAACTTTCCGGCGGGGCAGGGAATGAAACGGGATGGGGCGACAACACGGCTGGCACCGCGGGTGCTACGACCTCGTCAGGCGAGCGGTAATCGCCGCGCAGGAAGATTCTGGTTTCGCTGGGTTCGCGCTGCGCATCAGTAATCGACATGGCGATTGGTAGTCGGGCTCGTTGTTGTCTGAGTTTCTCCACACGAGCGTCCAACGTATCGCGGGTTACAGCATCGGCTGGTCGACTCGGTTGCAACGTGTTTTCCGGAGAGGGTAGTTCGTCCAGCAGGATGGCGCCGTTTGAGTCGCGCACCTGTAAATTACGCCAGCGAGTCGATGCCATCCAATTGACCAGTCCGATTCCACCCTGGTGATAGCGCTCATCCAGAATGTCGAAAAGTAATTCATCGTCCAGCCAGGCACGAATCGATGGACCACGAACGACGACTCGCACTCGATACCACCGATCCAATTGGATTTGGCCGCCAACCTTGGGGAAAATCGGGACCCGTTTTCCGTCGCCTTCAAATTCCAATAGATGTTCGCGATTGTCAGATCGTCCGAAATAAATCCAATAAGAACTTTTCAACCCGGTTGCCCGAAATGCCAGTCCGATACCAGCATCTAGACTGAGCGGCTTTTGCGTGCCATCGGTTTTGAGGAATTCAATTTCTACACTGTAGTCCTTCCACTGCGGATCGCCGAAGAATAAACGCACGTTGGGCGCCATGATGTCCTGGACCAATTGCCCTTCATCCAATCGCCATTTCCCGGCAGCCGGAAGGTCGGATATTTGTCCAATCTTCTCATACAGCGAGTTGATTTCCTTCTCGAGTTTCTCTTTTGTGGCCTGCTGTTC
>PBTE01000037.1 GCA_002726515.1 Planctomycetaceae bacterium
ATCTCTCAAGAACCTGCACACGTTCTGGACATGTATGGTCCCCAGGTCACTGAACGCGGCACGTTCGCTTACAACTGCCTGATGGCTCGTCGTCTGGCCGAACGGGGCGTACGTTTCATCCAACTCATGCACGCAGGCTGGGACCAACACCACAGCCTCACCACCGAACTCTACGCCCAGTGCCGTGACACCGACCAACCGTCCGCCGCCCTGGTGAAAGACCTGAGACAGCGTGGCTTGTTGGAAGACACGCTGGTGATATGGGGCGGTGAATTTGGCCGCACGCCATTTATTCAAGGTGACATCAAAGACCGGCCCCGTTGGGGTCGGGATCACCACCCCTATGCATTCAGCATCTGGATGGCCGGAGGCGGAATTCAACCCGGTTTGACGTATGGAAAATCGGACGATCTGGCGATTAACGTTGCGCAGGACCCGGTCCATGTTCACGATTTCCAGGCCACCATCTTGCATCTGTTAGGAATCGACCACAAGCAGTTGACCTTCAAGTATCAGGGCCGGAATTTTCGCCTGACCGACATTCATGGAAACGTGGTACACCCGCTTCTCGCCTGAACCACCTGGCGGCGGATGTCCCGCCCGGGTTCATCCCGGGAGAATCGTCTCCTGACCGATTCGCCGCCGAATCAGGCCGGCAACAACCCTCACCGGCAGATCACGCAACACGCTCTCTTCACAAGCCCCCCCACCGGCCCTGATCACGATTCGTCCATTTCGTTCATTGGTGGATGCTCACCAGTTGCAATTGCGTAAGCTGTAGCGTGCGACCGGCAGTGGGAAATGCTAATCAGGATGGACGTCATCCCCCGTTGTTGGCAAACCTCCCGGGCTCCACCACCCAGGACAATCAAAGGGGCACCTCCTGGTTCGTTTTGGACTTCAATGTCTTTCCAACTGATCCCACGTGCCCAGCCGGTACCCATCGCCTTCAAGACCGACTCCTTGGCAGCCCAGCGTCCCGCGTAATGCTGCGTCGCCGCCTTGCGCTGCGAACAATAAGCGATTTCATGAGGGGTGTAAACTCGCTGCAAGAAAACATCGCCATGCCGTTCGATCATTTGCGCGATCCGCAAGCACTCGATGATGTCCGTTCCGATACCCAGGATCTGCATTGTCTTTTTTATTTCACTCCACATGCGAGTTGGACACGTCGGAGCACCGCGGCGGCCTGCTGACGCGCTCGTGACGCCCCCTCCGCCAGGATTTCGACCACCCGTTCCGGATCTTTCTGGTATTCCTCCCGCCTCTGGCGTGCTTCCTGGAAATATTCTTCAGAAAGGTCTGCCAAATTTTTTTTCACTTCACCATACCCGAAACCTCCTTGACGATACTTGGCTGCCATCTCCTCCTGCTGAGAATCGTCGGCAAAGAGACTGTAGAGTTGAAACAGGTGATCCGTATCTGGATCTTTCGGATCTTCCATCGGACGGGAGTCCGTTGTGATACGCATGATCTTCTTGCGTTGAGCTTTCAGGGGTTCAAAAATCTCTAACGTATTGTCATAGCTTTTGGACATTTTCTCGCCATCGGTACCCGGTACTTTTTTCGTGCTTTGCAAAACCTTGGCCTTCGGAAGCACAAAAGTCTCCCCGTACAAATGGTTGAAACTTCCGGCAATATCCCGGCAGACCTCAATGTGTTGAATCTGGTCTTCACCCACTGGCACAACTTCCGAGTCGTAAGCCAGAATGTCCGACGCCATCAGTACGGGATAGGTAAACAGACCTGCGTCCGACGCCAGGCCTCGAGCCTTCTTTTCTTTGTAGGCGTGGCAACGCTCCAAAAGCCCCATCGACGTTCCCGTCATTAGCAACCAGGTGAGCTCGCTCACTTCCGGAACGTCGGACTGAACAAAAAGTGTTGCTCGTTCAGGATCGAGCCCCAGCGCAAGTAAATCGAGGGCTGCGTCGAGAGTTAGCCGCCTCAAGTTTTCCTGATCACGGACGGTCGTCAAAGCGTGCAGGTTCGCAATAAAATAATAAGACTCGTTTTCCTCCTGAAGCTGGATATATTGTTGGATCGCGCCAAAATAATTCCCCCAGTGAAAACGTCCCGTGGGTTGAATGCCAGAAAGTACTCGCATGACAGCTCAGTCTCTGGTGTTGGGTGGACAGGTTGAAAATTGTGGTTGCTGGTAACTTGTCGTCCTCAAACGGAAAACCTAGTGACAACAGTCCGGGACTGCTGGCTGTGGTGGTTTATTTTCCAAGGTTCCGACGATTTCCATGGCGCTGCTGACTCCTGCTTCTGCGAGTGCCGCGGGAAGTTGATCGAGGATCCTGGTCGACACCGTGGGATCGGAAAAGTTCGCAGTCCCCAACTGGATGGCGGACGCTCCGGCCACGAGAAACTCCATCACGTCATCGATGGTAGAAATACCACCAATTCCCACGACGGGGACATCCACAGCGCGGGCCACCTGATAGACACAGCGAAGTGCGACCGGTTTAATGGCAGGCCCGCTCAACCCTCCCATTACATTGCCTAAAATCGGCCGACGGCCACGCCAGTTGACAGCCATACCTAACAAGGTGTTAATGACCGAAATCGCGTCGGCACCTCCTGCTGCTGCAGCTTGAGCAATCGCTGCGATATCGGTCACATTCGGAGTCAGCTTGGCCAACACGGGCACGCCACAGGAGCGGACAACACCTTGCACAACACGGCGACAGGCTTCGGGGTCCGTCCCAAAGTCAACTCCGCCAGTCACATTGGGACACGAAATATTTAATTCCAAAGCCGATACACCTTCAGCCTGGTCCAGCTTCTGAGCCATGCTGATGAATTCTGCTTCTGTCCGTCCAGCAATGCTCACAATGGTGGCTGCTTCAAATTGTTTCAGGCAGGGCAAATGATTCAAAATAAAAGCATCGATGCCGTCGTTATCCAACCCGATCGAATTAAGCATTCCCGCGGGCGTCTCGACAGTGCGCCGAGGGGTGTTACCGAGCCGCGGCTGTTGTGTGATTGTTTTCGGTACGATCGCCCCCAAACGATTGAGGTCAACCAAGCCCTTCATCTCGCGTGCATAACCAAATGTCCCGGAAGCGACGAGAATCGGATTCCGGAGTCGAAGACGCCCTAGCTGAGTCGAAAGGTCCATACCTGTCTCGTTACACATGTTTGCAACCGCTTCCTTCGCCCGCTCTGGTGTCATGTTTCCAACGCGAAACTCCACTCCTCTTCATCGCCAATGAAAACAGGGCAGGAAGTCGGAAGCCGGGACAGCTACCAGTGATCTGCCAAAGAAGATGATTTGGTGACAAAACAGGGCGCCAAACCAGTACTGTAATCCTGAATCGTCCCACTTGCCAAGGGGCACCAGACCACATCAGCTGTGGCAGCCGTGTGTGCTGATAAAGATGACACGAGACGGGCTGCAATCTCAGGAGGATGCGCAATCCGCAACTATCATGTAAAAACAGGACGAGGGACTACAGGATTCCACCATGTGTTCGTTGGGGACTCAAATGAGACGGCTGATCCAGCAACCAGAATCGTTCCCACTCTTCAAGCGCCATGCGCAGGTTTTCTGAAGTAATCACTAGTTGTCGAGCTCGACGGTTCGGGTCTCCACTATAAGCTGGAATAATGCACCCGATATTTGAGCTGACAGCAAAGGCGACAAGCACCGTGAAAACTAGACTGCGCATAGCACGACTCCTCCTTGAGTGAAGCATTCAAGCACGTGGATCCATGACTTTGTATCAACCCGGCGAACCGTCAACACAACCGCCCCGGTGTAATTCGCTACGCCCTGAAGATTCCAGACACTACCGGAAAAACCAGCACGGTGCGAAACACAACTCGGCTGGGTCCGAGAGGGTGCACCGACGGTGCCAAGCGTGAATTTTGTTGAATCCATTCTGGGACGCCCGGGCCAGAGCTACTGGGGGCCACCCGGATTATTCCCGTAACCTTCTGGTGTACCATAACTTCCGGGCATTTGAGTATTTGCTCCGGGCATTCCCACATCTGGAGAACCAGCGGGACCAGTTCCGTCCGATCGACTCTTCGAGCGCTCCTGCAACTCGCGGACTTTTTCTTCCATCTCCTTGCCAGGCTTGAAGGTTACAACAAATTTGGCTTCTACATTGACACGCTCACCAGTCCGGGGATTACGGGCTTTACGCGCCGCCCGCTTTTTGACCTCAAAGACACCAAAGTTTCGCAACTCAATACGACCTAAGGTCCCTTCTTCACAGCCTTTGTCAATTTGACGCTTTGTTTCATCTACCAACGTCTCGACAATGGCATCGAAGGTGCGCTGCACAATCTTTTTTGTCTTCAGTTGCGTCAGTCCGATTTCATCCGAAATTGTTTTGACTATCTCTTTTTTCGTCACGGCTGAGCTCTCCCAAAGTAGTGATATGAGCGAGGAAGAGGGGTACCAGAACAGGCATCGCTCATGTTCCAAGTGTAAAGGACATAAGCACTAGTGTCAAGATTAACCGGTTGAAACCGGTGCCTGCCGGAGCAATTTCGACCCCCGAGGGGGTCGGCTAGCTCGGTTCCCCCTAATTTATGGGAAATGCGGAATAAAACCTGATTGCCAAAGAACTTAGGCAAAAGAAATTCGATCCAAAACCTTTTTTTTCGACCGCAACTTCTTAGCAGCAAATAAGTAACGACGAATCAGTCCGATTGATTCTAATATCTACCATTTGCAGTACCTTGCTTCTCGAATTCCCTTATCGGCTAACGAGGACGCAAACTTTGCCCCATCGTCACACACGGACCTTTTTTCTTTGCTCTTCGATGGTAGTCAATTGGTGAATTTTCCCCTGACCACTGCCGGGGCAGGTTTCACACGTTCGCTGCCAAGAGTCCCTGTCACGCAAATTCGAATCCCAAAAAGGCCATGTCCGGCACTGCTGTGGACGGACGTCGTAGACTCGGCAGTGACGCATTTGACTGTCGAAAAAAACACAGTCCCAGTTCGAGTGCGGTAGTTCTTTCAGACTCTTGCGTATGCCGACCAGTCGCACGTACTTGTTTTCAAACTCCTCCACACTAGCGATTCCCAATTCCCCGGCCATCGCATCAATCTCTGCTTTGTTTACCCAAACAAAACCGGGCGCACCCGTACAGCAATTACCACATTGTGTGCATTCAAATTTCAAACCCTTCTTGTACCAAGGGACTTTTGTCATCGATGTCGTTTCTTTCGCAACGGATTGACTGAAGTACCGTGACGGAGGCGATCCTTGCCTTCCACAGAAGTTGTCGCCCAGAAGAAGCTACAGCAAATGACAAAGCCGAATTGACAAACTTCCATTTTTTAAGAAGCTGCTGAGGCACCGATTTCCGTCAGTGCTTTGACGGTGACGTCGACCTGGCGACTTGTGTTCATGACCCCTAAACTCAGCCTCAGTGTACCGCCCCGGGAGTCTGTCTCCAAGCACCGGTGCATCCGTGGAGCACAGTGCAAACCGGACCGGACTTGAATCCGATAGGCCGAGTCCAACATCAAAGCTGCCTCCTGTGGATCAATACCTGGCAACGAAAGGCTCACCACGGGGACTCGGTGCTCCGAGCCAGCAGGCCCGAAAATCTGGATACCGGGGATGTCCTTCAACCCAGACAAGAGCCTGGCCGTGAGTTCGCACAACTGGCTCCGTATTTCCTGAAGTCCCCGCTGACTCAGAAATTCCAACGCTGCTCCCCAACCAATAATGCCCGGAACGTTAAGGTTTCCGACTTCGTACTTCTCCGGAAGCGACTCGGGCTGCAACTCGGAATGACTGTCGCTTCCAGTGCCGCCCTGTTTTAAAGATGTCAATTCCACTTCGGTCCCGGACCCCACGTAGAGCAGGCCGGTACCCAGTGGTCCGAGCAACCCCTTGTGTCCGGAGCCTGCCAACAGATCAACCTGCAATTGCTTCACGTCAATCGGCTGGTGGCCCAGCGTCTGGGCTGCATCCAGAAGAAAAACAATACCGTGTTCCCGGGCCAGACGTCCCACAGCCTCGGCAGGTTGAATTGCACCAGTTACATTTGACGCATGCGTCAGCGCGATCAGACGGGTTCGATCCCGAATTGCAGCTTGCACTTCATCAGGACTCACTACACCGTGCCGGTCACAGCCCACATAACTCACTGCTACGCCGTTGGTCGCGGTCTGATAAGCGAGTGGGCGTAAAATAGAATTGTGTTCCGCCTGGGACGTGATCACGTGGTCCCCGGGACGGAGAAGTCCGTGGATCGCCAGGTTCAAAGCATCTGAACCATTGCTGGTAAACACAATTTGACTGGAACGGTCAGCGCCCAACAAACGCGAAAGGGACTGGCGAGTTGCAGATACCAATCGTTCCACTTCGTTAGCCTCGGTATAAGAGCACCGGCCGGCCGGTGCTCCCAGATCCCGCATGCACCGCTGGACTGCTTCATAAACCGAGTCCGGTTTGGGCCAGCTCGTGGCTGCATTATCGAGGTAGATTCGGTTGGAAGCCATGACGAATGAGTCGGGGAGAGTGGCCGCGGAAAACACAACCAAGAACGCCACCCTGGCAATTCACGTGAGCGTCGGCGTGCAAACTGCGAACGACTTGCGAGTTGAAAGACCATCAAGAAATGTAAAAGTGAACGCCGGACTGAAACAACCAGCAAAACATTCGAACAGGTCTGCAACCTTGTTACCCGTGTTCACTCCCGATTCAACACCTTTCATTCCTTCCTGCCAAGGGCGTTTAATACCACCTCACAGAACGTGCAGTGCCCAGAGCACCAACAATCAACCCGGCAACTGGCGCACAAGTTCCAGGAGCACGCCAGGGAGTGCGATTCAATTCTAACCACCGATCTGGTACATGGACCGCGCGGGCTTCTGGAAGTCGTCTGAATCGATTCCGTGCCCCGTTTTCTTCGATCGGACACAATCCCGTATCAAATGCTCCAGATCCTGATCGCTTCCTCCCGAACGAAGGAGGGCGCAAGCGTCCCATTCGACCCTCGAAAACAGACAGTTCCGGATCTGTCCTTCCGGAGTCAGACGCAAACGGTTGCAAGTGCTGCAAAACGGCTCCGTCACTGAATTGATGAAACCGATGCGCCCACGGCCATCTTCGAAGCGATAATCGACTGCAGGCTGGCTGCGGTCGCGTAACTCAAGGGGAACCAGGCGACAGAAGGCAACTTCCAACGTCTCCCGAATATCGGCCCCCGAAATAACCCGGTTCATTTCCCAGTTGTTTTCCGCGTCCAAAGGCATAAATTCAATGAAACGCAGCTCCAAGTCCTGTTGTCTCGCAAACTCCCCCAAAGGAACAATATCGCGCTCGTTGACACCGCGAATCGCCAGGGCGTTGAGTCGTAATTTTTCAAACCCAACTTTTTGGGCAGTAGAAATTCCTTCCAGCACGCGTTCCAAACCGTCTCGCCTCGATATTTCCCGAAAGGTCTCGGCTTCCAGCGTGTCCAAACTGATATTCACGCGTTGGAGCCCTGCGTCCTTCAGTGATTGTGCGAATTCCGACAACCGAATCCCGTTGGTAGTCAGCGCAATATCTTCGATTCCCGGAATCTTACGCAGCATGCCGATCAAATCAGGAAGGTCCGAGCGAACGAGCGGCTCCCCCCCGGTGATCCTCAATTTGTTGATCCCCAGGCGGACCGAGACGCGGACAAAACGCACGATTTCTTCGTAGGACAAAATCTCGTCACGGGGCATAAACTGCGTGCTCTCGGGCATGCAGTAAAAACAACGCAGGTTGCAACGATCAGTGACACTCAGCCTCAGGCTGGTGTGAACACGCCCAAAGCAGTCGACCAAGGGAGAAAGTGCTGTCATGTTTGATAACGCCTCCACAATTTCTTACGGCTGTACCGGAATGAAAGTGGTTGTCTGACTTGAACGACCAGCAACTCACCCCCGGCCAATCTTCGACTCTTGCTCCCGGATCAAACCACACCGCTTTTGTCTTTTCATGTCCCCATCCCCCAACCCTTTACGCCCTGCACCCATCGTCGGCTTTCGTTTTCAACCTTCATTCCGATATCCCCGGATGCACCCATTCACTTGTTCCATCATGCCAGTTTTCTTTTTTCCAGATGGGCACCACTTCTTTAATCGTATCAATCAACCACTTACCAGCAGCAAACGCGGCTTCGCGATGCCCAGCGCTGACGGCGACCGCGACACTGACTTCTCCCAAGTCCACATCCCCCAGGCGATGCACGATGGCGCAATGGACCAGCGACCATTTTTGACAGGCTTCCGCCTGCAGTTGTTCCAGTTTTTGTTGGGCCATGTCCCGATAACAGTCGTACTCCAGCGACACGGTGCGCCGACCGTCTGTGTATTCTCGCGTGGTACCCAGGAACAGCACAACCGCCCCGGCACGGGCGGATTGAACTTCCGTGAGCAGACAGGCTGAATCGATGGGTTCGAAAGTTAATCGGGGCATTCGTAACCAGGCAGCGGGTAGCAGAAACGGACTTTCACGATCCGCTCTATTTTACCCGCCACTGACCGGAGGGATACAGGCAATTTCGGAATCTGGCGACAGGCAGGTATCATCGTCGGCATAATCGTGATTCACCGCAAACTTTACGTGTTCGATTGTCTCTCGCAGGGCCGGAATGCTCTGGCCTAGTGCGATTCGTAGATCTGCCACGGTCGCCCCGGCCTCCAAACTGACGATAACCAGGTCTTTCCCGACGATTTCCCTTGCTCCCGCAAACAGCTTCACTTCAAAATTCATGTGACGATCAACTCCTCTCCCCGCTTGTTCAACAAGTCGCCAATCTCGGGCATCAACCCGTAGGATAGCGCCAGCAATTTCAGTGGATGGATCGTTGGCTTGGTGGTTCCCTGCTCCATCTGGATCTTACAGCTGCTACATTCCGTTGTGCCCAATTGCATACCGGGAGCACGCAGGGCGGAAATCAGTCCCCAACCAGCCCGCAAACTCGATCGATAGTTTTCACGCCTGAGCCCGAACGTACCAGCCATTCCGGAGCAACCTTTTTCGATGACCTGCACGTTGAGACTGGGAATCAGGCCCAGAAGATTCGGTCCCGGAGACCCCGTTCCGAGGGCTTTCAGATGACAGGGCATGTGATAGCCCACCGAAGTGTTTACCGGATTCAAGTCCAAACGCAGATTTCCATTCTGGTGCAGGCTCCAGAGATAACCGCAAGCCTCGTGAGAATTCTCGGCCACCAACTGAGCGTCGTCATCACTGAATAGATTGAGATATTCGTGGGTCAGACAAAGTGCAGCGGCAGGTTCGGTCGCAACGATCTGGTATCCCTGGCGTGCCGCCTCAGCGAGGAGCTTGATGTTATGGCCTGCAACTTCCTTGGCCTTGTCTAAAGCTCCCATGGAAATCATCGACATGCCCGACTGACGTTGTTCGGGATGTACATAGACCGCTACGCCGTTGTGCTGCAAAATGGCGACAAAGGCTTCAGCGAGTTGCGCGTCATACCAATTCGCGTACACGTCAACAAAATACAACACCTTGGCACCGGAACGGCGGGTGGAACGGGTGAGTTTGCGACGGCCAGCCTGTCGCAGAAAAGATCCCTTGGAAAAATGTGGAAGTTTGCGTCCCTGAGCCAAACCAAATATCTTTTCCATCAGCCAACGCATTTGACGGTTGGAAAATGCCCAGTTCGCCACGGGTCGAACCATGCTTCCCAAGGTGGAAAATGACTCAAGACGCGTGAAAAACAGATCCGAGGGTCGTAAACCATTGGTGGCAACATATTGCACTTTACACTCGACCATCAGTTTAGGGATGTCGACACTTGCCGGGCACTCCAGTCGGCATAGGTGGCAATTGAAACAAAGATCTGCGATACCCTTCAACTCGTCCCCCTGTAGTTCCGCCCGGTCTAAATTCCCGGTCGAAATCGCCCGCATCAGGTTTGCCTTCGCCCGTGGAGAGGCCTCTTCGCGCGGTGCGAAACGGAATACCGGGCACATGCGAGTCTGCGTCGATTGCGTCCGACAGGTTCCGCAGCCATTGCATGATCGAGCCGTATGTGCAAGTTCGTCGTCACTCCACGCCAGTTGAAGAGCAACCGGCGCCAACGTCGCATCAGCGGTCTTCCTGGGTTGATTTCCATCTGCCGAAACCTCCGTGGCGACAGGAGCCGGGGATTTGGTCACCGGGCGCAAATGATTCGTCAACGAATGAGGATCATTTCCCACGATTTTCCCGGGGTTGAAAACGCCGAGTGGATCGAAAAGTCGTTTCACATCTCGAAATGTTCGATAAAGCGGTCCGTACTGCTGCGCGATAAACGAGCTCCGGCTCAACCCGTCACCATGTTCGCCGCTGATTGTGCCTCCCGTATTCCAAACTTGCTGGTAGAAGTCAGAAGCCAATGCATGTAGCCGCCGGGTATGGTTGGGATTGGCCAAGTCAAGAAAAGGCCGAACGTGCAGTTGGCCATGTCCGGCGTGGGCAAAAAGCGAGGCGGTCACCTGGTGCCTCTTGAGAACGTTCTGCAACTTCACGAGGAAATCCGGAAGTGTTTCGGGTGGTATCGCGACATCTTCGATAAATGGCAGGGGACGAGTGGTTCCCGTCAGACGATAGAGTGTCGGAACCACCTGGCGGGCCAATTGCCAGTAAAGGTCGTGTTCGAGAGCATCCGACGCAATCCGCGCTCCGAATGCCGTTTTTCGCCGTCGGCGAAATCGGTCCACAATGCGATCCAACTGGTCATGGACCTCGCCAGGATTGTCACCCTGTGTTTCAACCAACAACACTGCTTCGGTTCCCTCTGGAATCAGCAAGTCAAAGTGGACGTTTTTCTCACGCGCCAGCGTAAGCAACCGGCGGTCCATCAGATCACACGCCGTCGCGCCCATCCCCGGAGTCTCGCTCCCGGCGCGGGCGGCAGCGTCCAGACGGTCAAACAGCAGCAATGCAACGGCGCGGTGGGCCGACAACGGCTGCGTTCTAACGGTCGCTTCGAGCGTGATCGCCAAGGTCCCCTCGGATCCGACCAATAACCGCGGGAAATGAAGTTGCCCGTCTTCCAGGACTCCTTTCAACTGGTACCCACAGCGGTTGACACATGTCCGAGGAGTTCGAGCGACAATCTGGTCGGCATCCCGTGAAAGGATTCGAGAAAGTCCGTTGGCAATTTCCCGTACGCGTGGCCCGGATTCGCTTTGCATGGGTTCAGCCAGTTGGTGGCTTCCCAACTCGGCTCGCGTTCCATCCGGCAGAACTACGTTCATACTGACCACGTGTTCGCGGGCCGAACCGTACTTCAACCAATGGCTTCCCGCTGCGTCAATTGCCAATACGCTGCCCATCGTGGTCACGTCTCCGGTCGCCGGATCAGGGCCAAAAATCCGGCCGTGGGGTTCCAATTGGCTGTTGAGCTGGGCAAGCGTCAAGCCGGGTTGCACACGTGCCGTGTCCCGATCGACCGACACCAAACGTCGCATGTACTGAGAAAAGTCGACAATTAAACCACGTCCCAGGGACTCACCCGCTAATCCGGAACCCGCTCCACGGGCATGAACCGGTAACTGATTTTCGGCCGCGTACTGAACGCACGCAATGACATCTGCGGCGTGACGGGGCCGAACGACGCCGAGGGGCTTGACCTCGTAGATGCTTGCATCACTGGCGTAGATCTGGACGAACAAGTCGTCACAACGAACTTCGCCGTCAAGCAGACCCTTCAGATCGGCTTCGATCGTTTCTTGATTCTGATTCATCCGGCTGTTCTTTCAAGCGTGCCCGCTGCTGCCGATGTCGCTCGTGAACTTCGAGGTTAAATTCAACGTGGTCCGACTCCTGCGTGCCACGGTACTCCGCGTGACAACGGTAACATGTGAGCACATTACTCACGAGCGTGTACAAGATGACATCCACCAACGCCGCGGCAAATAACACGAGAAATGTCAACAGGACCTGGTGGTAATACCAAGTAATACAACTCACTGTGAACCCTGCGACAACGATCGTCAGTCCCAAACGTTGTGGAAAGTCCTTACGCAAAAACAGTTCCTGACTGGGACAAACTACACATCGTAACACTCGGCCATCCTTGATCGCACCGGATGGAATTGCCCACTCGGCCTGGCAATGGGCACAGCCCAACGTGGTTTCTTGCGCACCCAGTGACTGGAGGTCCGTCTGTTCACAATGAGGACAGGCGAACCGTATCTGAGTAGCCCTGGCGGAATGACGTGTTTCTGGAACCACATTTGATCCGGCGGTCAACGATTCGTATCCTTCGCGTCGAAAAGCAGTTTCTGGGCAACCATCACATCAACTCTTAACCCGGTTAAACAGCACGGGGAACACGTTGCTTTTATTCCCAACCTACCCGTCGAGGAACCGGTATTCCGTGTAACACAGCCTGATGTGATTTTCGGAATCAAGAACTTCGAAAAACACAACACCCGCAAATCACTCCTGTTATCATACGGGATAAGGCAGGTTGGCTGACAGTAGCTGCGAAGTCAGTTCGCCCAGAAAAGTCACGATGACACCCACATAGAGAATCCCCGTGGCGCTCTGCGTATTGGGAATCTTCAACGTCTCCCAAGTCATCCAAGCCAGGATCGCCAAACCGACCAGTCCCGACAACCATCGTAAGACCAAAAAAGCGAGCGTGGTAGAATCCGCCCCGAAACTCGCAGTTTCCGAAAATCTTAACATCAGTCCGGTTCCGCAGATCAGACTGCGAAACATCACCGCCACCAGCAGCAGCCGAACTAACCTGCGCAAAGGAACAAGGTTCATCGTGGGGATGTTCAGGTACCAATGTCCCAACAGCATTGCCGCCAGTGTCGTACCGAGCAAAAGCCCGCTGGAACCCAGGTCGGCAATCTCAAGAAACGAACCGGAGAGGGTTAGGTCGGCCGGCAAATTCGCAGCCTGGATCGCTCCTGATAGTGAAACCACACTGATCAAACCAATCGCAACGCTACCGGCGCCCGGCTTTTCATAAAGCCAAAGGACAGAGCCTACGTAACTCATGGCAGCGACAACTCCCGCCAGCCAGACTTCTTCTCGAGACGAATGGGACCAAGCCGCCAGAGCGGCAAGTACGTTGAGTCCCATCAGAACGTAAAGGTGGACCCGAAAAAAACCACTCGTCACAAAGCGGGCCGGCGTGGCCCACATGGCCAGCGCCAGTCCGAACGAGAGACGAAAAATAAACTGTATCAGAATCGTCACTCAGTCTACCGCCGGTCACCGTAAATGAGTTGCATGATCTCCGAACGTGAAGATAGATTCGAGCGAAAAATCCCCTTCATTGCCGACGTGACACAGAGGCTCCCGGGCTTTCGCACTCCACGAATCGTCATGCAGGAATGAGTGGCTTCCACGACAACAGCCACTCCCTTGGCAGCCAACTGTTCCAGAAGTAAATCCGCAATTTCCTCCGTCATTCGTTCCTGGACTTGTGGCCGGCGAGAAACCACTTCCACCACGCGTGCCAACTTGCTCAAACCCGCGACTCGCCCGTCGGGCATGTAACCAATATGGGCTTTACCCATAAAAGGAAGCAAATGGTGTTCGCACATACTGTGGAAGCTGATGTCACGGACCAGTACTACCTCGTCATACTTCTCTGTGAAGAACTTCTGGAGATGATTCCGTGGATCCTGATGTAAGCCTGAAAACAATTCTGCATACATCCGCGCCACGCGTTTGGGTGTTTCCAGCAGACCTTCACGATTCGGATCTTCACCAACGGCAGCCAGAATTTCCCGCACTGCACGTTCGATACGGACCAAGTCGACAGTTGCGAACTCCGTCGTGGTTTCGGGCAAGGCTGGGTCGCCGACCGCTTCATTCATCGTCGTTGCCCTGATGCGGAGAGGGAGAATCGATTGAATTTGCCACCATATTGCCCATCAAGACCCCAAAATCTTCCGTAGGATGTTGGCATCCGCGTAACCCCATTTCATCGGACTTGCCAACCCTGGCCAGTCCAACGGGAAGGAGTTCAAGCCGACTTGATCTACCAACGCGTCACACCGGGCAACTTCACGACAACCCGTCCCACAACCCGGAACGCAATGACGCGTTCATGCAGGTCGCAGATGGCAGTGGAAATGGTGCCGCTCGCTGCGCCGCCAAACCCTTCATCCTAGGAATCTCCAGAGGCGCGGTCAAGATGCGAGCATCTCCCGTACGCTGCATTCCAGCAAGTGAAATTCGTCCCAGACCTGTCGAACCACAGGATCATCCGAAACGGGACGATGGGTTTGCGTGTAGTCCGTCATGATCTCCCGCCCGCGTCTTTCGTCCCGTTCACGGGAACGTTCCACACCTTCGGCAATCTCCTTCGCCAACCGGACGAGTCGTTCAAGCAAACCGGGTATTTCGCAACCCGGTTGCCTTTCAATCAGAACTTGGCGCTGATGTTCCCAACTTTCCTCGTTCGAAACAGCCTGCACCAGTGCCGCTGCCTCCGGAGCCGCAGCGGGCAGCGATCGTGCGAGCAACTGCAACCTCAGTCCCTCCAGGGCGTAGTAGTCAATCCAGTTTCCATACGTACCGATCGCCCCCTGACGCGACTTTTCTGTTAAACAATTGCTTCCCAACCCGGGCAAGTCCCGAGCCGTGTAAGTGGTTTGTCCCCCGGCACCAATCAAGCGTTGCAGAGCGTCACGCATCGCGTCAACAATCTCAGGGCGTAAAATCTCGGGATTAATTCGAGAGCGAATTGTTCTGTCCCGTTCTCGAAACTTCTTTTCAGACCGTTTCAAAGCATATGCATTGTGTTGCAAAACCCAGCCAGGCAGAATCTCGTTCCCCGGCAACGCCCCCTGGTCGGAAGCACCGCCATTTTCACGAGAGTCGGAAAGTTTGATGAGCGAAAAGGGAAAGGAAATCTCTTGTGGCGGACAGACAACACCCGCGGCGACAATTGAATATGGACTGCCTGAACAATCAAACGGAAACTTGATCATCGTCCCCAACCCGAAGAACACACCTTCACCTCCACGAAACTCTTGATCGGGTGCACGACCTGTATGATTCGAACCGATTTTAGCACCGTGACCTATGTTTCCTTTCCCTGCCGCCCAGGAGGCAGCGATCAACAAGGCTTGATGATGAAAACCCAGAAAGGGGCCGACTAACGAGGCCGTAATTTCTCCCTGTTCGACCTCGGTATTGGGACCAATCAGCGACCCGGAAACCTTGGCTCGACGCTGCACCGTTGCAGATTCACACAACACCGAGTTATCCACCAAGGCGCCTGAATCAAGACGCGCGCTCCATTGTGCAACACTGTTACGGAAACAAACACCGTCGCCAATGTACGTCACCTCCTCCTCCGTCGAAATGACTGCCGAGCGTACAACGCTGGTGGCATTATGGATCACGGCACCCGGCCCCACAAAGGAACTCACCAGGCGCCGGGTATTCATTACGACAACGCCCGTCCCGATCACGGTGCGTGAGCTTTGAATTTTCGTTACATATTCATCTACCAGGCGATCGTACTCCCTTCTTAGATCGGAGTCCGCCAACGAATGTGACAGTCGCTCTGCCAATTCGACCGTCAACTCAGCGAATTTGCGCACGTCACGTTCGCCGGTTTCGATTCCCAAATGCAAGCTGTCACCACACCCAAATGCAGTGGTTTCCTCACAACTGATTGTCGAACACTGAACCAGGGAAGCGTGTGAGCCGACCCAAGACCGATTCACCAATCCCACTCGATGAACCAGAACTTCATCTTCCAGGTCAACGTCGCAAAAGGTGGAATCATAAAGCCCCGTGGGAAGGTGAACGTTGTCTGGTAACTCGCGTTGCCTGCCGCTGTAACTACCAAGACGTACAACCCCCAGAAAGCGATTGTCCCAAATGAAATCGGGCTTAAATCGGTCGCCAACCTGCACTAACGACCAATCTCCAGAGCGATTTCCCTGTTGTTGCAACTGAACGATCTCAGAGTCCTGCAAGCTGCGGAAACCGGGCCGTTTCGGAATAGACAAGTCACGGCGCAGCGAGCTGGCAGCGCCAATCAACGGCGAGTCGCTCATTACAGTGCGAACGTCTTCAATGATCGTCGTCATCCGTTTTCCTCTTCCGTAGCGTGATGCGGAAACTCCCCGCGTGGTTTCACGCCTCGCCCTCGCCGCCGAACTCTGCCGGTCGACTTTCCCGGTGCACCTTCCACTTATCATTCGCAAACACTGAAGTCAACTCATGGTTGGCAATCGCTGATGATGGCCACACAGAGCAGACTCCTTCGAAGTCCGACGTCACGCCCAATGAACGTTTCCCGACCGTTCGGACGTATGCTCTTCTCACCTTTGTTCCTTGGTGTTTTTTTCGTCACATCACTCCAGAGAACCGACAAATTGCTTCCACCTTAATTGAGACTGAAGTCGGGTGGAAATGTGCCACGAAGGGAGATACATGCCTGTGACTCCGGATCCCTCAATACGTTCAGCAGCGTCTGGGCACGCACGTCGACACTTGTCTCCGATAGCAGGTCTTGCTTCGCTCCTGCATCGAGTTGGGCCAGATGCGACACGACATCTGTGAGCATCCCCAACGGTGCAGAACAATCCAGCAATTGATCCAGTTGCTGATGAACCTCCGGCATTTGAGGGACACATGATCGCACGCAACTCAACAGTTGTTCGCGAATCTTTTGTCGCTCGCCTTCACCTCCCGCCTCATATTGATCTTCGAGAAGTTCTCCTCGTGCTTCCCGGTAAAGGGCCGTCGGCTCCAACTCTTCCAGAATCCGGATGCGTTGCACACCCGCCAGCAAGAGGTTGTAACGTCCCCCCTCGAGTTGAACGTGCGAGAGAACCTTTCCCAGGCAGCCTACCGGCGCAATGGGTGGCCGACCCTCGTACTCAGGCTCCCAACCCGGCAGCAATTGAACCATCGTAAACAGACAATCACTCTCCAGGACGTCTTCCACCATGTCTCGATAGCGTTGCTCAAAAACGTGAAACGGCTGCACGACGTGCGGAAACATCACGTGGTCAGGCAGTGGAAAGAGGCGTGTGACACCTGAAAAATCTGCGGGTGAAAACGAAATGTTATCGGAGGAATTCATGCGAGAGTCTTTCTGTCTGTCGGTTAACCTCCACCGCCTGCATGGCCCTCCTTTATAAGAATAGCTTATAAAGACTCCTTGGGGGCCTCACCCGGGAAACATCTCAGGTGGATTTCCGGAATCGTTTCCGCATCGATTTCAATGTGCGAAAGGTCCACACCTTCATCTAGAATCAATCGGCAACAGGCTTCCAACTGCTCCAGAAATCTATCTAAATCCACGCCCATGTAGAGTGGCGATATTGTTCCAAGTAGCGGTCACAGCAACCATAGCGCAGCTTGCGGGCACCATGCAGATCGCCGTTTCCAAAATGATACAGGCAGGCACACCGCAACGTGAATCAAACCCTGGTAAGACGTGCGAGAGGGGCCCTGCCAGTTCGCCCGGAGTTCTTCCCAAATCTCATGCGCCTCAAAAAAGTCTCAGCCATTGAAATATTCAATACCTTGCAGGTATCTGGAATCGTAGTCTTCTCTAGCCAGCAGTGACCAAGACTTTTCTTAGGAAATTAAAAATTCTCTCTGCCGTTAAATTCTATTCCCGGGACACCCCAAAGGGAAGCTTGGCGTCGCCGTACCAGTCTTTCGACACTTGACACCCGGCAACAGCCACTGAGAATAGCAAATCAGGACCTGGTATTTCATGGAATTCGCACGCGTAATGTAACTGGATGGCGACCAAGGCCGCAAAACGACATGTCGCCAGGGTCCTACGGGCCCTTCAGCGGGACTATCCTGACGCTGAATGTGCACTGCACTACGAAACACCGGTCCAGTTGCTTGTGGCCACCATCCTTTCGGCCCAATGCACAGACCAACGTGTTAATTTGGTGACCAGGGTCCTGTTTCGCAAGTACCCCACGGCCGCCCACCTTGCCCGTGTCCCGCTGAGCCGTTTGGAGAAAGAGATCCATAGTACGGGTTTCTTTCGCAACAAGGCAAAGAACATTAAAGCCTGTTGTCAGAAACTGGTTGAAGAGTACGATGGTCAAGTTCCACAGAACCTGGATGATTTAGTCCAACTGTCGGGCATCGGTCGCAAAACAGCGAATGTGGTTTTGGGCACCGGTTTCGGAATACCGACGGGCGTGGTCGTCGACACTCACGTCGGGCGTTTGAGCAG
The DNA here is from genome assembly GCA_002726515.1 of Planctomycetaceae bacterium. Taxonomy (GTDB): domain Bacteria; phylum Planctomycetota; class Planctomycetia; order Pirellulales; family Pirellulaceae. The sequence continues at coordinate 18,163 of PBTE01000037.1, forward strand.
GCGACTGGGTTTAACCGACCAGAAAGACGCGGTGAAGTGCGAACACGAACTGATGGGGCAACTTCCCAGGAAAGAATGGATCATTTTTTCTCATCGAATGATACACCACGGACGTCAAGTATGCCTGGCACGCAAGCCAAAATGCAGTACGTGTGGAATGAACAAATTTTGTCCACGTTTCGGAGTTGACTAAGGTTGAGACCATGAGAACCAGTTCGGTTGCAGGCACTCCGCTTGACCGCTGCGACCTGGCAGTTCCCGAGTCTCTTGTTTCTGACTTCCACTTCCCTGTCGAGTTACAAGATGATCTTATCAGGTGACGAGATCCGGTCCCAACTGGATTCCAACATTCACATCAATCCGTTTGATGAAAACAACCTCAATCCCAACAGCTACAATCTGACGTTGCATGACGAACTCCTGACCTACGAAGAGGTCGTGTTGGACATGCGACTCCCGAATCGCGTCCGCCGGATAACGATTCCCGAAGAGGGACTTGTCCTGGGACCGAACCAGCTTTACCTGGGAAGAACCGCTGAGCACACGACCACTCATAACCTGGTACCAATGATCGAAGGGCGTTCTTCCGTCGGACGCCTGGGACTTTTCGTTCATGTGACCGCCGGTTTTGGTGACGTCGGATTTCGCGGCTTCTGGACACTCGAAATGTTTGCCGTACAACCGGTCAGAATCTATCCCGGCATCCCCATTTGCCAGATTTTTTATCACGAAATCAAGGGGGAGATCACGGAGTACCAGAGCGAGAAATATCAAAACAATCACGACATCCAGCCCAGCCTGCTCTACAAGGAACTCAATCCGAACGGCGAGGAAGATCCTCAACTGACTCTCGATTTCGGTTTTGAGAAGTAGCCTGACAGGCAGGAACCGGTAACGGTCGGGTCGGGATTTCGACACGGCCGAGAGAGTCCTGCAAATGCACCCAAGTCTCTGGCACGGGTCGATACTCCGTCTCCCACCGACTCTCCGACGGAATAAAAATCACGAAGTATGCCGATTGAATCGAAGTGATGAGCAAAGCCCTGGCACCGCGGTCGTCCTCGCAAAGCGGCAGACATGAACCGCTTCATTCTGTAAAATTTCATTGGGGCGGCCCGTCGCCTGTCCAGTGGTTAGCTTCCCCATGACTTTCCCGTGATGATTTTACTGTTGCTCCCAAAGGATTCGAGATGACAGACAAAAGAACCGGACACGATCCGTTTGGCGCCCGTGATACGTTGAACACCAGTTTCGGCCAGGTGGGTATCTTTCGGCTTTCAGCCCTTGAAGATTCCGGACTGGGTGCGATTTCAACCTTGCCCTATTCCCTCAGAATACTGCTGGAAGCGGTGTTGCGAAATTGGGACGGTGATGTAGTCACCGAAGACGACGTGTGTTGTCTAGCTGGCTGGCAGGCGGAATCTCCGGCGAAAACTGAAATACCGTTCAAACCTGCACGCGTCGTCTTGCAGGACTTCACAGGCGTACCGGCCGTGGTCGATTTGGCCGCCATGCGCAGCGCCATGCAACGGCTTGGTGGTGACCCCAATAAGGTCAATCCTCTGATTCCCGTCGACCTGGTCATCGATCACTCGGTTCAGGTCGACCGTTTCGGGTCTCCGGATGCACTGCAACTGAACGTGGAATTCGAGTTCTCCCGCAACAAAGAACGCTATGAATTCCTCCGTTGGGGCCAGCAATCTTTCGATAACTTCCGGGCGATCCCTCCCAACGTCGGTATTGTGCACCAAGTCAATCTGGAGTTCCTGGCTAAAAGCGTGTTCCTGCGAGAAGACGCGCGGGGAATGGTCGCCGTACCTGACACGCTGGTGGGTACTGACAGCCACACCACGATGATCAACGGCCTGGGAGTTGTCGGATGGGGAGTGGGCGGTATCGAAGCCGAGGCCGTGATGCTGGGTCTACCCTTGTTCATGCTGATGCCCGAAGTCGTAGGATTTGAACTTACCGGACGTCTGCCGCCGGCGGCCACGGCTACGGATCTTGTGCTGACGGTCACCCAGATGCTTCGAGAGCAGGGCGTGGTGGGAAAGTTCGTCGAATTCTTCGGGTCCGGAGTTTCAGAAATGAAATTGGCGGATCGAGCCACCATTGCCAACATGGCTCCCGAGTACGGCGCCACCATGGGTTTCTTCCCGGTCGACGACGAAACACTGAAGTATTTGCAGCGGACCGGCCGTTCCTCCGAGGAAATTGAACTGGTCGAACGATACACCAAGGAGCAGGGAATCTTCCGAACCGACACGACCGACGTTCCACGCTACACACGAACGGCGTCCCTGGACTTGAGTGCGGTGGAACCCTCCCTGGCTGGTCCCAAGCGGCCGCAGGACCGGATTCCCCTGTCAGGCATGAAGAGCAGTTTTCAGGAGGCACTCCGAGCGCCCGTGAGCGAGGGTGGTTTTTCCCTGGACCAGCAGCAACTAGAGCGGACTTCTGTCATCCAAAACGGTTATTCGGCGGAAATTGGACATGGTGCCGTTGTCATTGCGGCGATCACGAGTTGTACCAATACCAGTAACCCCTCCGTGATGCTGGCAGGTGGAATCCTGGCCAAAAAGGCGAACGAACGGGGACTGCGTGTGAAACCCTATGTCAAAACCAGCTTGGCACCCGGTTCACGCGTGGTCAGTGACTATCTCGACAAAGCCGGCCTCAGCAACGAACTGGAACAACTCGGTTTCCACACCGTGGGCTACGGCTGCACCACCTGTATCGGAAACAGTGGCCCGCTTCCACCTCCTGTCGCCAAGGCAGTCCAGGAAGGAAACCTGGTCGCTGCGGCGGTCCTCAGTGGCAATCGCAATTTTGAAGGCCGTGTCAACCCTCTGGTCCAAGCCAATTATCTGGCTAGTCCTCCCTTGGTGGTCGCTTATGCTCTGGCCGGAACGACGGACATCGATCTGACCCGACAACCCATCGGTCAAGACACGTCCGGGAAGGATGTCTACTTGCGCGATATCTGGCCAACCCACCAGGAGGTGCAACAGGCCGAAGACGAGGCACTACACCCCGAGTTGTTTGCCTCTCGCTATGGCAGCGCGTTCGAGTCCAACAAAACGTGGAATGAAATTAACATCACCGAAGGCGAACTCTTTGCCTGGAACGCGTCGAGCACCTACATCCAGGAACCGCCGTTCATGATCGACCTAGAGCGAGAACCCGGTCCTATCCAGCCAATTCACGGCGCCAGGGTCCTCTGCCTGCTGGGAGACTCCGTCACGACCGACCACATTTCACCGGCTGGCGCCATTGCACAAGACAGCCCGGCAGGACGTTACCTGCTGGAACAGGGGGTGGCTCCGGAAGATTTCAACAGCTATGGATCGCGACGCGGAAATGATCAGGTCATGCACCGTGGAACGTTTGCCAACATTCGCATTCGAAACCAGCTGGCACCCGGTACGGAGGGGGGGTGGACCCGGCACCTTCCCGACGGAGAACAATTGACCATTTACGACGCCTCGGAAAAGTATCGGCAGGAAGGCGTGCCACTGGTCGTTTTGGCGGGAAAAGAATACGGTACCGGAAGTAGCCGTGACTGGGCGGCGAAAGGTTCCCAGCTACTTGGTGTGAAAGCGGTGATCGCTGCCAGTTTTGAGAGAATTCACCGCAGCAACCTGGTCGGCATGGGAGTCCTGCCGTTGGAATTCCCTGACGGTCAGAGTTGGCAATCGCTGGGACTTTGTGGCGAAGAAACGTTCGACATCGATGTGGACAACTCCTTGAAACCACTCAGCAGTACCGCTGTCAGGGCCACCGGTCCAGACGGTTCCACGGTAGAATTCCAAGCCCAGATTCGAATCGACACACCCGTTGAATTGGACTACTACCGCAATGGCGGCATCCTGCAAACTGTTCTCAGAATGCTCTTGAAGGAATAGCCGCCCGACGGTCTGCCTGGTCTCGCAGACAACCACCGGGGAGTCGGTCCCGTCCGTTTCAGAAACATTTCTGGCTGGCGTCTGCTAAAGGTCATCTCCGGAGTCCGCTGTCAGCCGCCGAGGACGATCTGACCGGTTCCCACTGGTTCTGAAAATGCTGCAACGATTGCCGGGGATCCAAATTAAAAATCGCTCGCCCCCGGGTAAGCCAGCGATTCTCTTCGAAGTAAAAGACGGCGCTGCCGGCACGCAGGTTTCCCACCGCCTCCACCTCTTCCATCTCGCTTCCTGCAACAGCCTCGAAGCTGACGGCAATGCTCACCAGGGCAATCAATTGGCCCGACTGCCGGTTGCTGGCAAACCGGACTTCCTCTGCGAACTCCACTTCCTTCCAGACCAGGCCCCGTGGCCGCCCGCTGCTGGCCGCTTGCTGCCTAAATTGAGATTCGACCCGTTGACGCTGCAGCGGAAACTCTCGTTGTGCCCTGTCGACAAGGGCCTGCCTCTGCGCCCTCCGCCACCGTCGTCCAACATGGATCACCACCACCGGCAAGCCGATCAAACCTGCTACCAAACCAATCACGAATACCAGCATTAAAGGGCCTCATGCGAATATGTTTCCTGATTCTAGCGAGCCTCTTCCAACCGGCAAGCGACGGTTGACCGCCCGGGGCGGCCGGCTCCACGTCAGATCCTCCGGTGGTGACAACCAGCAGCAACGGGGAAAAGGTGTTCCTGGAGGGCAGGCCCTATTTTCCGGAATGTCGAGTTATTTTTCCCACCCGACCGCCGGATAAACCCGCCGGGGTATTTGCGAATCAGCCGCGGGATGTTAAACCGGCATCTGGCGGGAAATTTCGTCGTGCAGTCCCGAATTTGCCAACCAATTCCGGGAAATTCAGGCTTCCACGCCCGCGTTTCCAGCGGGGTCGACACGAAGCGGCCCTGATCAAAGATCACACCCGGGAACACTGAAATGAAGATTGCTATCCTACACGGCCCGCGGGATTTGCGGATCGAAGACCAGCCGCTCGACACGGAAAATCTTCAAGCGAACGAAGTCTGGGTCGAAACACAAATTTCCGCGCTGAAAATCGGCACCGACCGCGGCAACTACGAAGGGGCCGAACAAGTGCCCGGTGCGCCGGATTACCCCCGTTGGGTCGGCGACAGCAATTTCGGTATCGTGCGTGGTGTTGGGAATCGCGTCACACGTTTCCAAGTCGGTGACCGGGTCGTATCCAACTTTCCACACCAATCCGATTACATCGCCAACGAGTCGGGCCCCCTGGTCCGGGTGCCCCCCGGTGTGGATCCTGAGGACGCCGTTTACGCGTTCCTTTACTCGCTGAGTTCCCTCTGCTATCGCAAGGCCCACTACCAGGTTGGCGAAAACGTGGCGGTCGTGGGACTGGGTGTATTGGGTTTGGGAGCCGTTGCTCTGGGACCCTGTTTTGGGGCCCGCGTCGTAGCATTGGGAAACAGCCCCGTCCGATTGAAAATGGCCGAAACCATGGGGGCACACGCCGCCTTCCTGTCAGACGATCCGCAACTCGCCCACAAGCTGGACGACTTCACTCGCGGAGCCGGCATCGACCTGGTGATTCAGACCGCCAACCCATGGCCCGCGGTGCAGACCGCAATGCAGGTAGTACGCAATAACGGACGCGTCTCGATCGTCTCCCTGCCGGGCCGGGGTGAGCCACCGTCGGATTTCAATCCCCTCGACATGCGCTGGTTCTATTCAAAAGGAATCTCCCTGATCGCCGTCTCCGGAAGCGCAGGAGACCTTTACCCGGCTGAGACTGAGCGATTCTCGCGAAATCACAATTGCGAGTACATCCTTTCCCTGATGCAAAACGGCCGCCTGGAACCCAAACGCCTGATTACACATCGCATGCACTACAGCAATATCGTCGAGGCGTATGAGATGGCGCTGGCGCGTGACAAATCGATGCTCGGTGTTATTTTTCGTTGGAAAGATTGAGCCGATTGAGTGAAGAGGCATCAGATGTTAGAACTACGCGTTGCGGCTCCAGAAATTCCGTAATCCTTCCAACCGTGAGCCCCGACAATATTATTTTCCGTGGAGGCGTCACCCCATGTCCGTTTTCAGACAACTGCTGCTGGCTGCTTTGTCCTGCGTGATTCCGGTCGGGTTGACCGGATCGTTGTCACCATCGGCGCAAGCTGGCGGGCCGGCGACACGGCCGATTCTCGTTGTCAATGCCCAGCGACTCCCTGCCCGGGACATTCCCGCCGTGCGCACACCCCTGGGAATCCCCGAGGACTACAAGCCCTTCGTGACGCAACTGAAAAGCGGCGACCTGCTGATCGTCGCCTTCTGCTTCGGGCCGATCGAGGGCGTCGACGGCTATATAGAACGCGCCGTTTTCTGGCGATCCAAAGACGGTGGCCGAACGTGGGGGCCCCGTGAAGAACGTCCGGACATTCGAGGCCGCGAATTTGGCCTGACGACGCTGCACGACGGCACATTGTTGATGACCTGCAGTTGGCTGGGTCAGGATGCGCTCAATCCGTCCAGACACGGGTACAGCAAGATATTCCGCTCGGTGGATGAAGGGCAAACATGGACCGAAACTCGTATCGGACCGGACGGATTTCCGGATCGGGCCAATACGGTAACAGAATGGATGGCCTTCGAGATTCCCGACAAAAGTCACCCGGGTGACTTTGTGACCTGCCTGGGCGTGAGCATGCAAAGTGGCAAACAACTGGCGCCCGAGGTCGTACGCCTCTGGAGATCAACGGACAGCGGTAAGACCTGGGACAAAACGCTGCATCCCGACACGGCTGGCTGGTTCGACGTGGACGGCTACTTTTCCCAGTCGGTCACCTTCCAAACCGCGTCAGGGCGACTGCTGCATCCGGTGCGCGTCGACCGCACAGGACCGCACTGGCACATTCCCGGTACGCCCGAAAAACTTCCCAACGAACGTGGCGACCAGGGTGACCGCATGATGTTGTGGGAGTCGGACGATGACGGACGAAGCTGGCGCAAACACGGCACTCACGGCAGCTTCGGGACCTACGGCGAGATGTATGCGCGGTTCCTGCAACTTCGCGACCGACGGGTACTGTTGACGTTTACCGTGCGCAGCAATTCCACCGACGGGCACAGCCTCGGTCTGAGGGCGATTCTCAGCACTGACGAGGGTCGAACGTGGGACTTCACCCGGGACCGGATCGTGATCGGTGACGTCAACCATGGAAGCAGTGGCGGTGGATTCGGTAACACCATCGAATTGTCAGACGGGACCCTGTGCTCGGTTCACAGTTATCGTGGAACCAACAACACCACCCACGTCGAGGCGGTCCGCTGGGCGTTACCACAGGTCAAACCGTAACCTGACTCCCGACCGGTGGCACAACCTCTTCGAGGACCGAGACGCCAGCGACAACAGATCAATCGGTTGCGCTGTCTTTCACACGATCGATGATCAGACGAGAGCCGGACCAACCAGCCCTATTTTTGCTGACACTCTTTCCAGACCTCCGCCACCGCCGACAACTTTTCGTCGCCCAGATACCCGTAGCGGTTGATCCACACACCGTCGACGTCAGCCTCCGCAACCACGCGAAACCGGTTCTCGAAGTCGCGTGGCGGACCGTAGCCGTGAACCAACGGTACAAACGCCGCCGTTTTTTCTGGAATTTGATCCCTTACCTCTTGCAGCTTGCGACGCTGGACTGAGATCGGAACCGGATGCTCCTCGTCGGGTCGCGGGTACCTGTATCTCTCGAGGCGGTCTTCGATCTGCCGGGCACTGCCAAGTTCCATCCAGCCGGCGACGGTGCGTACCACGTTGGCCCTCTCGAGACTCGGGTTCCGCTCGATCAGCCAGTCCGACCAGAACTTCACCATCAATGGCCAGTGCATCGTGTAGAACTTGGGAGAAACCGAGTGACAATGAGCCGTTACGTTGGAAAAGTCGAGGCCGGTGAGCGTGGAGTAAGGTGGCATGAACCCGTGGGCCGTGAGTTTCAGGTCCGGCCGCCCCGCCTGCTGCAGCGCGCGGTGCCAGTCGGTGACCAACTCGACGCTGAGCCTCGCCTTCAGTGCCAGCCAGTGCCGGACTGCCGGGTTCTCGACGCCCGTCAGGTTGGCCAGACCGTCAGCAAGCCCGAATTCCCCGGTCGCCGAGAGCTGGTCGTTGGTCAATCGCCCGTGAAGGTGGTCGTACAGCCGGCGGACACATTCCTGTATCGAAGCGAAATCCAATCCGCCCGCCCCGGCCCACCTCAGGACATGCGGACTGAAGTCATGGAATACTTCCCCCATCGTGTAACACGGGTATTCGGGCCAGTCGATGCGAAAACCATCGATTGCCGGATACGCCGCCAGGAGGTCTTTGACGTAGGCGCTGTTGTACCCCCGCACGGCTGCGCTGGCCAGACAGCCGGTATCCGCCATCCGCTCCGCAGCGATCGACCCGTCGGGCTGACAGGGACGGTCTTCATCCCGAAGCCCGGACGGCTGGCAGGCCCCCAATTGAAAGTAAACCTTGAGACCCGCCGCCTGCGCCATCTCGACAAAGTGCCCCACAAGTTCACCGTGCAGGTGAGTCAGGTCTTTGACCTTGCGGGGCCCGTAAACCGTCTCTCCGTAGAATTCCGCCTGTGGCAGGTAACTGGGCGCGCTCTGCACCCACAACGCTCGCTTTCCGAACAACTTGCGATCAAACAAGCGGGGACTACTGCCGGCATCGGCGGGTGGCTGAAATGTCCCCGTTCCTTCGGGCGCCGGTGCGGTCACGGTGGGGTTGCAGGCCACGGCCGTCGCCCCGACTCGCAGCAGGTTTTCGACAATTGCCTCGCAACCTTCGCTGAGGATGAAGTCCGCCAGAACCGTAATCCCCAAGGTTCGCTCGCTCACAACTGCTCCCGTAAATTAGACACGTCCTGTTGAGCACGGTTCCGCACGGTTTTAATCCCTACCCAAGTCCGTCGCGGCCTGGCCGTGACGGAATGGTTGAAGTACTCTCAAAATGATTCGTCGGGCGAGAAAGTTGCGGGACAGTCCATCCAATGGTCACTGACTCAACCCCTAACGTCGAACTCTCCGGGCAACCCCGCGTTGGATCCTGCCGGCCGGTTCAAAAAGGCGAAAACATTCTGCAGAAACGTTGGCCGGACATGCGCTCCGCCCATCAGTTGCGTGACAGATCAAACTGCAATCCCGGTACAATATTTCGATTGTCGCTGGCGACTTCACAACCCAGGGTAGTCTCGCTGTTGTACTTCGCCGGAAGTATTTCCTGACCGTTTTCCAGCTTGGAGACACGAACCTGATACCAGCCACACTGGACACCGGTAATATTCGGTTCGACACGAAACTCTTCGGCAATTGACAGGGGCGCCATCCCGTGGGCATCTGTTAACCCTTCGGCCGGCAGCACTTCATCCCCCAGAAACGGTTCAGGAGTCAACGTCACGCTGGCTCCCTCCAGTGGCTGACCGTCCAGCTTCACCTGACACACAAGTCGCATCAATCCCACCCGTAATTCCTGCCAGTTCTGGATGCGTCGGGTCACCTCGCCGGCCGTAATTTTTCCGTCCCTGTCGCTATCCACGCGATCGACTGCCGAATTCAAGGACGCGACGGACTCCAACTCGCTTGGCGACAGGGTTTCATCCCCGTCACGATCGTATTTGGATAGTACAGCGGTACCAGCCGCGACAGGGTTGATGGCCGGTGGCTCAATCCTCGATGGGCGACCGGAGCAGCCCGCCGTCATCAACGGCAGGGTCATCATTGTCACAGAAAGGATGCGGTGGATCATGTTGCCCAATACCTGTTTGTTTTTCGTCTGGAAATGAACATCGTCGTGTCACATCACCGTGGCGACCGGTTCACAATCCGGTCAAACATTGGCCGGACATCGACAAGCTATCGTTCACTGAGCGTTCCGTTTTGCGCTCGGGATGGCCCGGTTCAACACTGAAATTTCACGGGATCCCGTAGAGCGTGGCGCATTCCCGCAAAACGTCCAATGGAACTCTGACTCCTAAAAACACGGCGGGCTGCCGCCAAAACCGACCAGCGTCTGCCACCCGACTTGCTGCTCAACACCGCAATTGTGATAGTACGCATTCCGCTTCCATGTTAAGTTCGCTCACCGGTGCAAGCCACCAGCACATGTACCCCGGGACCCACGGCGTCCGGCGAAACAATTCGGTCCATCCGGCTCATCGGGTACTGAGTAGTTTACGAACTTCGTCGTCCTTCATCCAGGCGGTGAAACCGGAATCCGGCTTGCCGGCCAACACAACAAAAACGAGTCCATGAAACGCCGCAACAACCAATCCCCGCTTTTACCCTGGAATCAACACCGTCGGTGTCTGCGAACCCGACGTGGCTTTACCCTGGTCGAACTGCTGGTAGTGATCACCATCATCTTCATTTTGATCGCGCTGCTGCTGCCCGCCGTTCAGGCCGCACGCGAGGCGGCGCGGATGGCCCAATGCAAAAACCACTTGAAGCAGATGGGACTGGCGTTCCAATTGCATCATGAGGCACATGAGTTTTATCCGACGGGCGGCTGGAGCGCCCGCTGGGTGGGTGACGCGGACAGGGGCACCGGGAAGAACCAGCCGGGTGGCTGGGTCTACAACATCCTGCCCTACATCGAGCAGGAAGACGTCTGGGCGTTACCCGGCGACGGTGATCCGTATGCCATCACCGGCAAACAGAGACTGGGCGCCAAGATCATGATCGAGACAGCCATCCCGACGATGAATTGTCCCAGCCGCCGGAGATCCCAGACCTTCGTAGGAGACGGCGGCGCCCCGTACGGCAGCCTGTGGGCGTGGAACTCTGACGATCCCGCCCGGGCAGCGCGGAACGATTATGCAGCCTGCTATGGAACCAGCCTCCAGGGAGTTGGTGACGGCGGACCCACTTCCTTGAAAAATGCGGACTCGGCCAATCCCTCGCCACCCTGGCGCGTTCCAGCGGAACACGACTACAACGGCCTGTGTTATCAGCGGAGCCGTGTCCAGAGCGCCGAAGTGCGTGATGGCACCAGCCTGACGTACGCCATCGGTGAAAAATACCTGAATCCTGACCACTATAAAACGGGTGGGGATCCGGGAGACAACGAGAACATGTATTCGGGCGATGACATCGACAATTACCGAAGTACCGCGATGGTCTTCAGGCCCATGCAGGATCGGAAGGGCTTCTACACCGACCAGAGTTTCGGCAGCGCCCACTACTCGGGCTGGAACGTCGTGTTGGCGGACGGGTCCGTCCGGACCATGGCCTACCATCTTGACCCGGTCATTCACTACGGACTGGGCCACCGCGCCGACGGAACACCGACCAACACCCGCAACCTGCCGTCAGTCGAATAACGAAGTTCCTGCAGGCAACCAGCCGACTCCCGGTTCATTCTTCAGCCTGGTCCAGCACCACCTCAATTCCCGCGGGCCAGACGTCCTCGGGTTCGTAACCGATCATCTCTTTGGCCAGGCTCAGGTCCAGGTAAGGCTTGTGAACCCACTGGCTGCAGCCAAAGACCGCACAGAAGGGAACATTCAGTTTCGCTTCTGCCGCACAGGCGAAGCAGCGTCCGGCATCGGCCGGACTGAAATAGAAATCCTGGGAGTCGTGCCAGTTCGAGCGCAGGATATCGACATGCTCCTGCGATCGCGGGCACCAGCCGGGCCGTACACAGATCACCTGCATCCCGTGCTCGTATGCATAAAAGCGACCGGCAGCTTCACTCAGGACCTTACCGGATCCGTACCAGTTCTGTGGTGAGTAGGGCATCTCTTCGGTGATGGGGAAGGGGCCTTCATGACCCCAGACCACCTGCACCGAACTGGCGAGAAC
>PBTE01000005.1 GCA_002726515.1 Planctomycetaceae bacterium
AACAATCGTGATTTTTGGTTTCTGATGCGCACTGGGCGCAATGGTGATCTTAATTGGCGGGGGCCGCGGATACACGCAACATCGAAGGACGGTGTCCTCGAAGCAACCGTCGTTATGGGCGGATCCGGTACGTCTCGAATACCGAGGCAGGGCCTTCCACAACCTCCACGACTTCCAAGGATCCATCTGCGGCGTTATTCCCGATATTTGCAACCGAATCTACATGTCGTAGCAGGCCAACTCACAATAACCTACTCCTTGACAAGATGTCATGTGAGGCTCTACAGCAAACACAGGCAGGATCGAGGCGACGCCGATCCATCCACCTCATGGCGTACATACCTGGACCCCGAAACTCATACTCCATGGGAGTATTTTTCAGGACCACGGGGCAGAAGATTTGCTAGAACCTCAGGACGCAAACCAATAGACGTTGACGATTCTGAGCGATCTTCATCGTCGGATCTTTCGTGGGCGATGGACGACGAGAGGCATGATTGGACGCCGACACCACCACGCAGACAATAGATTTGCTTCGTTTAAAAATGGCACGGAGATTGAACGGCGTTCTGGTCGATCATTTCCTTATTCCCTTACATCACATTCGATATGAAACGGTGCAGATTATTGACTGCCTCAACTACAGCACGATATATCCGAAGTTTTTTGACCACGTAGATGTCGACCCACATGTATATTACATTTTTGTCATTCGTGGCCAACTGATGAACGTTCCGGATAAGACGCGGGGGGACAAGGCCTTCACTACAACTTGTCCAGGAGTGCATCGAATTATAGAAGACAATGTTATGGTCATATCTGTCTGCAGCAGTCATATGTACAGCATGCGTCTCGACAAAACACCCCGATGTTCATTTTCTTGCAAAGTTGCCGAGGGACTTTACAACACTTGGTCATTATCATCAGGATCAGGAGGTCCGCGCTTTCCTTCGTTACTATCTGCGCTGAACACGATGGCGATAGACCAATGCCAGCTGGACGACTTTGTCATGGCCGTTGCTGCGGCGCTGTTAGCGCGCGTTGGACGGAAGCCGGAGATATTCTCCATGGACGGACGCTTTGCAACCGAAAGGCTTGTGTTGCCGCGTATCAAGTATCCCTTTTATATGGTCGTGCAAACGAAGCTTGGTCGAACTGCTGTTCCAGTCTATCAAAAGGACTCCGCAATTATCTTCGGTGCGTTGAACGACACTCCGAATCCTGAGTTCATTGCTCCATTCAGAGTGGAGAGGGGTGTCGGCTACGCGTCTTGGATGGATACCAAGAGGAAGCTGATTGATCGCTACGCAAATTGGAAAAAATCAAAAGCGAAGCGGCTCCATGAGCGCATTGCAGGCGTCGATGCGTCGCGATCAGGGCTTGAAAGTCCAATCGATTCGCTGTCGGAAACGTCGTTCGACGACCCCGTGACGCCGTCAGAATACGAATCTCTCTGGCGGGAAGGTTTCGATAAGGTAGAGGGCGGCGATGACCCTGATTGCGCTCATATCACGAACGCGCCGAATATGCGCAGCATTTCGGTGAGCGACTTCCAGCGTTTGGCAAGCTGACCGCTGCCAAATCGTTTAGTTGAACAGCGAGCCCTTCAGCCAGGGAGCGACATGGTGGTGCGCGACTTCGGACGGCTGCCAGCGCTTTCGGTTAGGGCTTCGTTGATCGTAGAGATAGCGTCAGTTTTCGCTTGGGTGACAGACTTTTCGAGTGACCTTTGCGCGCTAATTGCTTTGCAAGCGCCATACTTCCGAATGCGAATCCTCGCTGCATGGTCTGACTCAAAATTGCCCGTTGATATCCTGATGGAACTGGGTCGGCACTATGCCATAGTTTTTGTTCGATGTAAGCCTTGTACTTTCCGGACCATTTTTGAACAAAGTGCGGCACGTCCGTTACCCTCTGGTTCAAGCCTATCGCATAACCTTTACGGTAGCACTCGGCGTGTGTACCGAAATCCAAAGTTCCACCGTTTCTTTTTAGGGCCGCGTCGTACAGGTTGTTCCCACAGAAGGCTTTCATTTCTTATGCTTCGAGTTTACGCCCTGAGGAGCGATGTCCATAGATGCCGTAGATGCCCGTCGATGCCCTACGATTTTTCTGTTCGAAAGCACACTGCGCACGAGGTAGTAGCGGATTTTTGGGCGGCACGTTCGGGGGTCCAGTCGCTATATCAGGCTGGCAAGAAAGCGAGCGACCATGCCCTGCACGACGGAGCGCGCCCGCGAAGACGAAACCACCGAGCTCGGCTTGTTCGAGGCAGCGCGGGCGGAACTGCAGGCCTTCACTGCAAGGAAAAACGAACTACTGTGGCGCATTGCACACCGCTTGAAAACCACTGATAAGACACGCAAAGCGATTGAACAGTTATTGTTTACTGCGTCATTAGGGCAATTCCATTCTCGCGCGGACGATTGTGCGTGCAATTATGCAGCAGCGCGCTCGGAGCAGTCATTTCCAGGATATGAAACTCCCATCGACGTATTCTATGGCCGCAGTCTACAGGTACGCAGCCGCGTGGATCAGTGGAGAGACGCTTGGCCATGTCGCTGGGAGACAGTAAGCCAGTGCGGCAAACGATGCGCGAACCACCTGACGCTACTCGACAAGTCGCTCCTTCGAGACGTAGGGGAACGCGCTGAAGCATTCATGCGGGCTGTTCGTGCACTGCCAGGCTTCCAGAAATCCTGGAACGGCAAGCAGCCTCGATCTGGCTTCCTGGCAAACGATAGCCTCAACGAGCGTGAGGCTAAGTTCCGGAAGAAATATGCCACCGTGTCGCAGCTGCTCCTCTCGCAACCGCTTACACCCGAGGACGTGTATGATATAGCACTCTGCTTTCGACGGATGCTGCCTTGTAGTTTGGCAGAGCACATCCTAGCATACCTCTAATCGCAAGGGCGCCTCACGCATTGCAACCTTCGTCAACTTGTAATACGTACTGGGCAGCTCTACCATCCAACTTCTGGACGTAGGCAGAGTACTTTTTAAGCGCCCAGCCGAGACTCTTGATGGATTCGATATTGGTGTGCAGACCGCTCTGTTTGATGAAATCTCTGAAGTGGGTCATCAACTGCAGCGATGTGAATGTATTGGGCTTGCCTGTAGTCGAGCTGAAATAGCCGTCTGCGAAGGGCGAGCATCGGTACTCGCCGCTCTTGACCGCTATGAGGAAGCATTTCAGTGCGCATTCGTTGTGGCCTTTCTGTTCACTGTGCAGCTCTGTTTGATATGGCTCGTGCACGTTGTAGCCTGCAAGATCAAGGAGCATGGCGTATTTGAAGAACGCGTACGCAACTTCTTCATCGTTCTTGACAGCGTCGAGCTTTGACATGTATTCTTTGCGCTCTTGGGAGGTACACCGCTTCTCATCCACCGCCTTCTGCGAGTACTTGTCACTTGCTTCCAGCATAAAAAACCGACGGTCGCCGTCTGTTATGCGAAATGCATCCGCGTTATTGGTGCAGCAGACAAAAGCCCTGTAATCATTTACCTCGAAGGCATCGATGCCTTTGGGCTCGACTTGAATCGTCCCTTCTGTTATGAAGTCATTCAGCTGGTCGTTGTTTCTCTGCGCCTTTCGGTAGGGAGTAGCTTCCTCAAGACAGCAGAACAGCTTATTCATGGAGCCGACGTTAAAATCCTTCAGCACTTGTTCAATTTTCGACACCTTCTGATAGTACGTCGAATAGATTCGTGCTAGAATGCCCGGACCAGACCCATTCTTCCCGACGAGCGCGGATTTCCCTATGCCAGGGGCCCCGTAGAAGCACACTAAGACGCCTGGTTTGAGACGAGTTTGCAATATATACCCGAACCACTGCATGAGGTAGGCAAAGGCGCCCGCGTCGCTGTTGCAGAGCACATGCTTGATATGCCAGAGCACGAACTGCAGACCGCCAGTCTCCTTCCATCCTTCGTACTTGTTGAATATCGGTGGTCTCGCTGGGAAAGGGTCAAGAAACGGTATCTTCGCTCCACCTTCCTGGAAGTGGCGTTCGTCAAAGCGAAGGCCGCCAAAAATGTTAAGGTCTCTAGGATGCGCGGCAGCGTCTTCCGGTGACGTCCACATCTGCAGCTGATCCGCTGTGCGACGTTCAGGGTTGAGCTCAAGGTACCATGCAAGTAGACCAGTATTCTTGTTCTTCCCAATTTGAATGTCCATCTTGAGGTAGTTGCGCATCGTTCTTTCAGGACTGCGGCAAATGATCTTCGATATTCGATCCGTGCCTGGGATGAAGGCGAGTTCTGCAATTATGGGATCTTTCTCCTTCACGACGGCAACGAAGAAACGTCGCAGCCACCGATCGTACTCTTCCAGTGACACCGCGATGTTCTCGTCGGTGTTCAGCCCCTTGTTTCTTCGGAAATCTTTTTCGTCGAAGACCGATCGATTAAAATCGAGTTTGAAAACAGGCTGCGCAGCTATCTGCGGGACTTCTAGCTCCTTCACTGCGATCTTCACTTTTGTGCCAGTGCTTGCGAGTATCGTTGCGGACATTGCCTCGGCCATTGCCATGAGATCTCGGCCCTTTTCGATAAACAGACAATCGTGAAGAGGTGGCCCCGTGCCTCTCCCAAACTCTTCCGCCGTCTCGAGTTTCGCCATAAGGCCATGGACTTCTGCCTCCTGGAGAACGAAACTCTTCCACGTCAGTCTTGGGTCCCGTTTGACAGTGCGCATGCTCCCGTCGGCGCATCGCATGAGTTTCGTCGGGAATCTCTCACCGATTAGCTTTACGCCAGCTGGACCGTTGCCTTGGTGTGCCAACTCGTCGGTGACATGCGACATGGTGTCCGTAAATTCGATCACGAACTCATGCTCTGCAACGTCTGCTCTGATCCTGTGCTTCTCTCTCCAAGTGTCGACCGAACCACCGTTGGATAAAGCGTGTAGAAGCTTTTTCACCTCAGGTATGTGGGCCTGGTCGCCGAAATAATGCTGCGACAAGTGCGGCTTCAAATCCTTGTCGGAGATAACGCGTTCGATCAGGACCTTCGCGCGCTCGCTGCATGTACGTGCTTGCAGGAGCTTGTGAAAAGCGTTTTCGTCGTCCATCTCCACATAATACTTGCCGAGCGCGAGGCTGCGTAGATACCGCCCCAGTTGCGTCGCGCAAATCGGCCATCTCTCCGGGTATAGCCGCGCTTTCGTCAAGAGTCCAGCATCAACCAGCGCCTGGCCGATCTGGCACCTCGTGTACGAGACGGTGCAAGTGCCTTCGTCATTTGCGCCACGCGTAACGTTCTGTAAAAATCTGCCAATTAGATCGCGCTCTGTGATACCAGCCCGGAGCTCTGTTTCATCGCTTGACGCGACACGAACTGCTTCCTCTGAGGCGGCATACTGAGTTAGCGCCGCCGTATCCACCTTGTACCTGATGGCATTGAGGACGATGGGTCTTCCATTCGATCCAATCATGACTCTTTATTTTGACCCGCCAAACAAATCTCCGACTTGCCAACGATGTCGTAGAGAATCTCACTGATTATCAAAGGATGACCGCAGGCTGCGAAACTGCCACGGCTGAGCCGTCTATTGTCTGCGCTTCGATCGCCGACTTGCTCGCTCGATGGGACACGCTTGGCCGCTGGGCTGTGAAGGGACAACACGGTGTTGCTGCGAAATTGACTGTCATGTTTGCGCTGAGCCTACAGCGCCCCACCTCGGCACATGCAACGTCAATTCAATACTTGAGGCCACGAGTTTGGGTCGTGTCAACACCTTACGGGGCGTCCACACAGAGGGCCGCCCTTCTCGACGACGAGTTAGTCGGAGAGCTGCTAACCACTATCGGCGCAACGGAAGGGTGCCCTACACCCGTCTTCCCAAAGACCCCGTGCGGCTCTACGGATATCGATGGGTGGGTGCACGCGATGGCCTCACGCAGGGGCCATCGAGGCATGAAGAACTTCGTCGCACTCCTGGTCGACTTCAGTCTTCCAGCGCTGAAATCGCCCTTCGAAATCTATCGATTGAGTATGTTTTGTTTCACGTGCTGCTTTACAATCAATGACAGGGATAGGCGCGCGCTTCTCGCGTCACAGCAGGGATGCAAGCGAGCACCTCCAGCACCGCATCTCTATTGGCTGCCGCAAACAATCGTTGAACCTTTCGGCGAGTTAAGTATTGAAGGACGGGACACCTTATTCATGAAAGCCTGAGCTTTAGATCGACGCCTAGCGTCGTCTCTGACCAGCGATGCGGGTTTCGCACCTTTTATGAGAAAGGTGCTGCAAAACCTGCACTCCATTTCGCCACCTCGTGTTGTTTCTGACAGACGAGAGCGTTTTGCAGGTTTTGCTCCTTTTCGCGACCACCCCCCGGTGATGGCGGTGGCCACACGCCCTGGACTGTTTCTACTTAGACCTATATTTAAAAGGTGTAAAAGGTGTAAAAGGTGCAAACATGTATTCTGATGCGCCATCAAGCCTTGTAGTCGATGCACCTTTCTCCATTTTGCCCGCCGCGACCGAATGCAAAAGGTGCAAAAGGTGCACACGGCTCTATGATCGAAAATTAAGGATGTTTAAGCCACTCGAGTCTGCTACGCGATGAAACTGATAATTGCACGGCCTATTTCCCCGTGCAAACCCACGCGGCTTATGCAGAGTAGCGCGCCGTAAGTCTGCGAGCGATCCGTCCGCACTTTGTTTAGTTGTGAAACGACTCGCGCGTAATCCTTCCAAAGCTTCCTCTCACATTGGGTAAGCTTTCGACTCGCTGCGGAGTCGATACGCGCGCCCGTTGGAAGGATCTTGACCGCATCCATGAATGCTTGCGCGCACGAAGCTAACGAATGGAAGTGGGATATATCCCGGATGGTCAGACTCTTATCCCGGCACGCCCTAACTGACACCTTCAACTCTGGGACATTATCTTTGGATTCCACTTGATGCAGCGTATCTCCATAGAAGAAATCGGTCGGGCCGGCACGCATATATACGCCGTCGATCATAACACGGAAAACATCGTCACCGAACCTGTCCGCTGTGCGACACGCTGCGATTTCTGCTTGGTATCGAAATTCGCAACTGCCTCTGCACAGATTTTGAACACTCTTCCTGAATGGATGCGTCTTTGGGAATTGTAAGTCTGCGATCTGCAGTGCAATCCTCTTCGCTCGTCGCCATTGTAAGAGCTTCTGCCTTGCATTTACAAATTGATCTACCTTGACATTCTCGACGATCGGCCGCTTCACCATTTACTTTGGGGCGTGGGCTGCACGCTGCAATTGGCGAACGAGCTGCGCAAATCTATATGATGCGCACAGGAAGGCCAACATTTTCCTTCGGAAAATGGAGAGGCGCGAAGCGCCCCTCTTGCGTTCAGGAGTTTCGGCTAGCACTGCAGCGGCTTGGGCGCAAGCGTCTTGCTCGGGGAGGCGCCGCGTACTACCCTGGAGATATGCAGAAGCTTGGCGCGATCTCCATTCAGGGTGACGATCCATTATTCACCGCTGAGGGCTACGATGTCGCCGGCGATAGATTGAGGGACTTTGTCCTGTAGACGTAGATATGCTGCGTAGAGCGGCGAATGTTTCTCCACCTGCGCTTGCGC
>PBTE01000038.1 GCA_002726515.1 Planctomycetaceae bacterium
CGAGTTGAGGGATCTTCCACCCACAAAAAAATCCTGGGAGGAACGTTGACGTCGCGCATAATAAATGCCCATCAGGACCATCCCGGCTCCGTAGCCCACGATGACAGTCCAGTCCAGCGCTGTGAGTCCTTCTCGAGTCATTTGGAGATCCTCATACTCTGGTAGGATATGAATCGGCCAGCGCCGACACCTTTGAAGTGGCTCTGTGGCGAGCCGGTCCTGTCCGTCTGGTGCGTAGAACGTGAAGGAAAAGTGATTGAGCTTTTCAAGCGTCTCGTCCTCTCAATTGCAGCTTGTGTCGAATTGACATTCGTTCCGCAAAGTTGTCCGTTTATAGAACTTGGAAATTGAGATTGCAATCGTGGATGCACAAAATTCCAATCGTCCTCCGGTTGGTGGTGGATGAGTTCCAGATCTGACCCGGCACTGTCGTCGGTTTCCCAACGCGAGCGACCCGCTGTTGCTGCGGGATTTGGCACCGGTTGTGAGCCGGATCGCCGTATGGTAAACCCGATGACGTGTCGTCGGCTCTGCGCACGGACATTGTTGACGCGATTTGGTCCTTGGTCGTCTCCTTCCCTCTCGACAGTCACCCAGGAAAGACCCCACTGATGAATTGGAAGCCGCTTATTGTGACGGTGACTTGCGACCCTCAGTTGCAGGATCCGTTGAATCCTCGCTGCGACGAACTCAAAACCGTCGAAGCGATTGCCAAAGAGTACAAGGATGCCAACGCGGCAGGCGCTGCGATGGACCATATCCACGGGATTTACTCGCGTGATCCGGTGGTTCAGCCGGACGGCAGGCAACTGCAAATTCCTGACCTGGAAGCCACTACGGAAATTGTTGAACAGATTCGATCCGAGTATCCACAGGTGGGAATCCAACAGGGGCTGGCCAGCATGCGGCCCGAGCAGAAGTTGAAGTTATGGGAAGCCATCAAGCCGGATATGAGTTCCTTGAATCTGAATTCTCACGACGAGTACTTCGATCCCTATCCACGCGAAGTACAACCCATCAGCTGCTACTCGGTCCACCCGATTAATGAATTACGGCAGTATTTCCAGTGGGCCGGGCAGCACGGCGTGAAGCCCGAACTGGAATGTTTCGACACCGGTGCATTTGATGCGGTCAGAATCATTCGGGATGGCATCTTCTGGAACGATGATGGCCAGATGGAAGAAGAGCGGGGACTACTTGCTGATCCGCTTTGGGCCACGTTTTTCTTCGGATGGCCGGGTCAAAGTTGCCAACCCATGACCGACCTCGCCCTGTTCAATCAGGTTTTCCACCTTCCGGATCAAATGAACTGGTCCATGTCCTGCATGTCCCGCTGCCCGAAAGAGTACTGGGCGCAGATCAATCGTGGCGTGTTACAGAACGGTCACATTCGAGTTGGCTACGAAGATTGTGGAAGGCATCCCGATGGATCCTATGCCAGCTGCAACGCGGACCTGGTCGACAGTGTGGTGCAAATGGCCAAACGGGTGGGACGCCCCCTGGCCGGCGCTGATGAAGCACGAGAAACCATTGGTCTTCGCAGTGCAACCTGATTTGGAAGGAACCGTTGCAATATGAAGGCAGCAGTTTTACGCGAATTCGGCAAACCGTTGTGTGTGGAACAAGTGGAAGTGCCGGAGCCCGGTGACGAGGACGTGTTGGTTCGGATCCGGGCTTGTGGTGTTGACGGAACCGATCTCAAGCTCGTGCAGGGTTTTGGCTACCGTCCGGATCTCCCGTTCGTTACCGGCCACGAGCCGTCCGGAGTCGTCGAGCGAGTTGGCAGCCGTGTCGAGGGGTTTGCTCCCGGGGATCGTGTGATCACGCACAATTTTTCTGTCTGCGGAAAATGCACGCTTTGCCTGTCG
Organism: Planctomycetaceae bacterium; assembly: GCA_002726515.1. Lineage (GTDB taxonomy): Bacteria > Planctomycetota > Planctomycetia > Pirellulales > Pirellulaceae. The sequence continues at coordinate 1,869 of PBTE01000038.1, forward strand.
AACCGGGCGAACATTTGTCCCCACATGACCGCGGTATTGGGTGTCAGAAACCTGCCAGGTGGTCACGCTGAATTCCTTCGCGTGCCCGCCCGGCAATTGGTAACGATCCCTGATGGTATTTCCTGGGCCGACGCCGCCGTGTTGACTGATGCGGGCATTACGGCCTTTCATGCAATCGATCGTGCGGGCCTCCGGCTGGGCGAAACCGTGCTGATTATCGGCGTTGGTGGTGTTGGTTCCTATGCGGTTCAGTTCGCGAAACTCTCCGGTTGTTCTGTGATGGCTGTCGACGTGACCCGGGAAAAACTGGATCGGGCTCTTTCTTTAGGCGCCGATTTCGTGATCGATGGGACACAAGCGAATGTTGCTGAAGAAGTCCTCCGGCACACTCAGGGTTGGGGGGTCGATTGCAGCGTGGACATCGTGGGGAATCTGGACACGCTGGGCTGGGGATTGGAGGCACTTCGCAACGGAGGTCGACTTGTCGTGGTGGGCTACACGCCCGACGAATATCCGCTGAGCGGAATGCGGATGGCGCAGAAAGAACTGCAGATCATTGGTTCGCGTTGCGGCCGTAAACAGGATTTGATGGACGTGGCGCAACTCGTGGCCAGTGGTGCCACCAAGTCCATCGTTACCGATCAGCTTCCTTTGGACCGGATCAATGAAGCACTCCATTTGTTGCAAGCCGGGAAAGTGCTCGGCAGGATGGTTTTACAGGTAAGCGACTGAGGAGCCGGATTCATGCCGACAATTGCTGCGGATCAGGTACAGGCTATCGCAGCTTCTGCACTTCGCAACGCTGGTGCGACGGATCAGGAAGTCCAGGTGGTAGCAAGCCATTTGGTCGCGGCGAATTTAGCAGGGCACGATTCCCACGGTGTCATGCGCATCATCCAGTATGCGGAGATGATTCGTACGGGCCAGATCATTCCGGGTGCCCGGCCGAGGATCGAACAGGACACGCCTGTTGCCGCCTCGTTGGATGCTTCTCACGTGTTCGGCCATGTCGTTGCCGCCGACGCCATGCAGCAGGCCATCAACAAAGCGCGCAATTCGTCGGTGGGGATTGTCACGGTCAACAAGTCGCCTCACAACGGGCGGTTAGGAACCTTTGGCGAAATGGCGGCGGCGGAAAACATGGTGGGACTGCTCTTTCTCAGTGCCGGGGGTGGCGGTCGTTTTGTGGCGCCTTTTGGGGGCCTGGGGCGTCGACTGAGTACCAATCCCATGGCAATGGGAGCACCGTCGGGCGGGGACTTTCCCATCCTTCTGGATATCAGCACCTGCATTGTTCCGGAGGGAAAAGTACGACACTACCACCAAAGTGGAAAGCCAGTTCCCGAGGGATGGATCATGGATGGCGACGGGAACCTGACAACCGATCCAGGAAAACTTTATGAATCGATCGGGGCGTGTTTGCAACCGCTCGGTGGGAATTTGGCGGGCCACAAGGGATATGGACTTTCGTTCATGGTCGAAGTGCTTGCCGGGGCGCTTTCAGGTGGCGGATGTGCCCGGGACTTACCAGACGACCACGAGGTAGGACACTGCCTTTTGATGCTGGCGATTGACGTAGCACAATTCACCACATTGGAACTGTTTACGAGCCAGGTATCGACGATGGTCGATTACATCAAAACCTGTCCGCCCGCTCCAGGGTTCCGGGAAGTACTGGTACCGGGAGAATTTGAGCACCGGAACCGGCAGGAACGACTGGCTCATGGGATTACTATTCCGGATCCGGTCTGGAAAGATCTGGAGGCATTGGCTGCTGAAAGATGACGATGGTGAACTCATCGCTTCGCTTACAAACCGTGCTGCTGTTTTCGGGTTCGATCCGCCATCTTGTCCCATTCCCGGTTCCTCACCGTTGGATCGACTCCAATGATTAAAGCACCTCCTACCACCTTCTGGCAACGTTTTCGTTTCATCGGGCCTTCCTTGATCCTCACCGCCACCTTGATTGGTTCCGGTGAACTGATTGTGACCACGACCTATGGAGCGCAAACCGGCTTCAAGGCCCTGTGGTTGATTGTTGCGGCGTGCTTTCTGAAAGTGGCGATCCAGGAAGCGCTGGGGCGCTACACAATTTCATCGGGCGACACGTCGCTTGTTGCCCTGAATCGTTTACCCGGTCCCCGCTGGAGAGCTGGCTGGGCAGTTTGGATCTGGTTGATTTGTGTGATCTTGGGTGCCGTTCAACTGGGTGGAATTGCCTTAACGGTGGGGGAATGCCTGCAGGTGACCGGGAAAGGTTTTTCCGCCCGCATGTGGGCCCCCTGCGTGTGTGCCGTCTGCTGGGCCATTCTCTGTACCGGCCGTTACCAGGTGGTGGAAAAAACCTCCATGGTGCTGGTCAGCCTCTTTTCGATTTCCATCATCGGGTCGGCGATCAGTGTTCAATGGACACGGTTCGCGATTTCCTGGTCGCAAATCCTGGCAGGATTCTCCTTTCAACTGCCACGTGCCGCGGATTTTGTCGAGGGAGGCAGTGCGTTGGCAGTCATCGCCGTCGTGGGACTCAGTGCAACAGAGATTATCTACTATCCCTACTGGTGCCTTGAAAAAGGGTACGCACGTTTCACCGGTCCCAATGACGACTCGGAAGAATGGTTACAGCGAGCCAGGGGGTGGATTCGCGTCATGCAGTTTGACTGCTATTTCGCCATGGTTGTGTACACCGTCACGACGATTGCTTTCTACCTGCTCGGAGCTGCCGTGTTGCATCCGCAAGGCATCGTGCCGAAGGGAACACAGGTCATCACGACCTTGTCGGCAATGTACACCGATACTTTTGGTTTAGGTGCCTACTGGATTTTTATCACGTGTTCGTTCCTGGTGTTGTTTTCAACGCTTTTTGTTTCGATTGCATCGTACGCGCGGTTGCTTTCCGACTGCCTCGGGTTGATGAAGTTCATCAAAATTTCCGACGAATCCTCTCGTCAAAAATGGGTGCAACGATTTCTGGCGTTCACGGCCCTGCTGTTTGCCGGAGCGTCGCAGCTCAGTGGCGAAGACTTTCCTCCGTTGGTCATGATCATTGCAGGGGTGATTCCGCTTGCATTCCTGTTTTTGATTGTTTCTGGCACCGTGATCTACCTCAAGTACACCCGTCTGGATCGTCGGCTGCAACCGAACTGGCCGCTGGATGTCTGGTTGTGGGCATCGGTCTTGCTGACCCTGGTAATGACAGTCTATGCGCTGCGGCCGTTTTTAGATTATCTGAACTAACCACCCGCACTCTCAATCCCCCTCGTTTAGCGAGGCCAGCATCTCTCGCATGTAGGGAATCCCTTCCTTCGAGCCCCAGATCGGGAGGGGATAAAGAAATAAATCCAGCATCCAGCAACCGGAGAAGTGGATGTTTTGCAGGGCCCGGACGATGCCTTCCATGTCCAGGCAGCCACGACCAGGCGGGAAATGGACTTCCGAACTTTTCTTGTCACTATCGGAAAAGTGCACGTGCTTGATGCGGTGCGACAGCGTACCAATGGCATCGATGTAACCATCCGGCAAACCAACGCCGAAATGACACGGATCGTATGCGATTCCGAAGTTTTCCATGTTGACTCGGTCACACAGCTGCACAGCAAATTCGACATTGATTCCCAACGTGAAAGGGTGCACTTCAATCAGGAGATCGATTTCACGTTCCTTGGCATATTGAGATGCCCGCTGCAGCAGCTCCACCGTGTCGTCCAAAATCCTGCCGAAGAGTTGTTGTTCACCGGCTCCGGCTGGGATGCGGCCTTCAAAAGTGATCAAATACTGCACGCCCAAATCGACGGCAATGTCCAGATCACCTTGGATACCCGCCAGGGCCACTTTGACGTCTTCCGGATCGTTCAGGGTCTGAAAATAATCCGAATTGGGCACATTCGATCCCACAAGTTGCATCCCCAGGGACCGGACGAATTCATGAAACTGCTCGCGAAGTTTTGGCGTTTTGTATTCGGGAATCTGCGAATGACAGATTTCAATCTGGTCATAGCCCAGTTCGGCCATCAGCGGCAACGTGGTTTCGAGTGGATCATGAAAAAACCCTACCGGGTTACCAATGATCGGTGTGGACACGGCGACTCCTCCCGGGATGTTTCTGATACTTGTCGGACAGCGGCAAGACGCGAAGTTGTCTGCTACAGGGAATTGGAGCCTAACTGTCGGACAATAGCAACGTGTCCAGCGGTGTCATCTTCTTGTCAGCCGTTTGTCACTGACGATGGGATCCTCTGCACGCACACTTGTCATCGATTCACGTTCAGGTAACATGGGTCCGGGACTTGATATGCTGGAACCTGTTGTACATTTTCGAGAAAAGCTTCGTGCCGGTCAGTTGTGTGTCGGCTGTGGAATCACCATGGCCGACCCGGTGATTTCGGAGGTGATTGGTCCCAGCGCCGATTTTCTCTGGATCGACACGGAGCACTCCCATTTGGATTTACAAACGGTCCTGGCCCACTTGATGTCGGCCCGGATTCGCCAGGTGCCGGCCTTTGTCCGGGTTCCGGATTCCCAAATTGCCTCCATCAAGCCCGTGTTGGACATCGGTGCCGGTGGTGTTGTCGTGCCCCAGGTCCAGTCAGCGGCTGAAGTGCGTCACGTGGTTGAAACATGCCGTTACGCGCCCCTCGGAAAACGGGGCATCGGTCCCAGGCGAGCCTCCGACTATGGACGCCTGGACCTTGTCGATTATCTCGCGCTGGCCAACGAGCAGTTATTTGTCTCGGTCCAGGTCGAAAACGTTGACGCGCTGGCCCAGATTGACGACATCGTTTCCATCGAAGGGCTTGATTCGGTGGTGATTGGCCCGGTCGATTTGTCGCATTCCCTCGGGCATACCAGGCAATTGGATCATCCTCGGGTCGTAGAGGCGATGCAAACGATCATCGACAAGACCCGGGCGGCGGGAAAATTGGCGGGAATGGGCATGGGGGCCGACAAACAGTTCGCCGCGACAGCCGCGCGGATGGGAGTCCAGTGGATCCAGTGCGGTGACGACTTTGAGTACATGGCCCAAGGTGTTGAGGAGTTGTATTCGCAAATTCGTAACTTGCCCACGGCCTGACCGGGCGCTGCCACCATCGGCAGCGGCGCCGGATGCAAGGTTGCAGCAACCGTGTCGATTCCTAAGCTGCAAACGAAAAACGATACAGTCACTAGCACGCCTTCGCCGGTCATCCCGGTGAGGATGCAGCACGCTATGATGATCTAGAACCGAGCGATGTTCAGCAGGGAGATGTGATGCAGCGCAAATGGAAAACGGCCTTTCTCACGATCCTGGGCTATCAGACGATGGACTCGCGAGAGGTCATCGAGTCCCTGCGGCGGGTCGGATACGAAGGCATCGAGTGGACTGCCGTGGGGCACTTTGACCCGGACATAAAATCGATGTCCGAGCTCAAAGAGATCATTGACCGCACACACGACGCCGGGATGGGGGTGTCGCAGATTATGTTCCACCAGGACTTGATTTCGACGGACGAAACGAAACGCAAGCAGCGTATCGAAAAAACCGTCCGCGTGATCGAGGCGGCGGGTGAATGTGGGGTTCCCGCCGTCAGTGTGCTGACGGGACCCGCCATCTGGGAAGCGGGTCATGTGCGCATCGGCGAAGACATGAACGAAGGCAACGCCTGGGCGCAGGCGATCGAAGCCGTCGAGACCTTTTCTGAGGCGGGCCAGTCAGCCGGCATAGCGATCACAACCGAAGCAGTATACGGAATGCTGGCTCACGATTTTTACACGCATCGTTACCTGCTGGAAAAGGTGGCCCACCCGGCACACAAAATCAACTTCGATCCCTCGCACTACGTGCTGTACGGCATCGAAGACATGAAGTGGGTGATTCATGAAATGAAGGATCACATTTTCCACATGCATATCAAGGACGGTATCGGTGTTCCGCAGCTGAATAAGTTTGTGTTTCCGCTCCTGGGGGAAGGCCGCGTGAATTGGCAAGACTTTTTCGAAGCCCTGGAGGAAATCGATTACCGGGGCTATTGCAGTATGGAATTTGAATCCTTTCGCTTCTATCGCCAGGTGCTCAAGCAGGACCCGGAAGCTGCGGCACGGATCCTGCTTGAGCAGGTTGATGAGCTGCTGAAGGATTAGATTTTGAAAATGGAGTTCGTAGCAATCACAGGTCCTCGAGCGACCCTGTACCAGCTCACCCCAGTGTAGCTTGCCAGCATGTCTTCACCTCAAGGTGTCACCGGTAAATTGACCACGTACGGCGATGTTGGCTTCAGCCAATACGTCCGCCGGGCCTTCCTGTCCTCCGCCGGATTTGACCAGCAAGACATGGACCGGCCAGCCATTGGAATTATCGACACCAGTTCGGATTACACACCGTGTCACCGAGACATGCCGCAGCTTGTCGATGCGGTGCGTCGTGGCGTGCTGCAGGCGGGGGGCCTGCCCCTGGTTTGTCCGACGCTTTCGGTTGGTGAGACGATCATTGCTCCCACCGGGATGCTGTACCGTAACTTGCTGGCCATGGAAACCGAAGAAGCGATCCGGGCTTACCCGATGGATGCCGTGGTACTGGTCGGCGGTTGTGACAAAACGGTCCCGGCCCAGTGGATGGCTGCCGTTTCGGCCAACGTGCCCGCCATCGGTGTCGTGGCAGGACCGATGCGGGCTGGAAGTTGGCACGGCGAGCCGTTGGGGGCCTGCACCGACTGCCGTGGCTACTGGGCCCGTTACCGGGCGGGTGAACTGCAGGAACACGAACTGCGCGAAGTGGAGCAAAGTCTTTGCTCCACGGCCGGAACCTGCATGGTGATGGGTACTGCTTCAACGATGGCCTGTACCCTGGAAGCCCTGGGATTGATGCTTCCCGGGTCCGCAGCCGCACCGGCCGATTCGGGCGATCGATTGCGTAACGGGGTTGCCAGCGGACGACGTGCTGTGGAACTGGCTCACGAGGCGATCCGTCCGGGAGATGTGATTTCGTCCGCTGCAATCAGGAACGCCCTGACCGTCCTCATGGCACTGGGCGGATCGACCAACGCCGTGATTCACCTGACAGCCATTGCGGGGCGGGCAGGAATCAAGCTGACACTGGACGACCTGCACGCGGCGGGTCAGAAGATTCCCTTGCTAGTCGATTGCAAGCCTGCTGGTGGCGGATACTTGCCTGACTTGCACGCCGCTGGCGGCATGCCGGCATTGCTGAAGGTATTGGAGGGGCACCTGGACCTGACGACCCGTGGGGTTACCGGTCGAACACTTGGCGATTTGCTGCAACAGGTGCCGCTACCGGGTGCCTGGCAACAGACAATCCGTTCTCTCGAAAATCCACTAGGTCCCCCCGGGGCGTTGGCGGCGCTGAAGGGGACCTTGGCGCCTACGGGGGCCGTTATAAAACCTGCGGCGGCGACTCCCGGATTACTGAAACACCGGGGACCGGCCCTGGTCTTTGAATCCCCTGAAGATGTCGCCGCCCGGATCGACGATCCCCGGTTGAACGTGACTGCTGACCACGTCCTGGTACTCCGTAACAGCGGACCCGTTGCCGCGGGCATGCCCGAATCGGGTTCGATTCCCATTCCGCGTCAACTGGCCGTTCGTGGGGTTGAGGACATGGTGCGTGTGTCCGATGCGCGCATGAGCGGTACGGCCTATGGAACCGTGGTGTTGCATTGCTCGCCCGAGTCGGCAGTGGGTGGTCCGCTGGCCCTGGTGCAAGACGGAGACTTGATCGAACTGGATGTCTCCGGGCGACGGATCGATCTGATGGTCGATGCCCGAGAGATGGAACGTCGCCGCCAGAACTTCGTTCCGCCACCGCTGCCTGAGCGCGGTTGGCGTCAACTGTATGCGCAGCATGTGACCCAGGCGGATCAAGGTGCGGATCTCGATTTTCTCATGCCGTCGTCAGAGGCCGATTAACATTTGGACTTGCCGTTGATTCAGCCAGCGGATGTCGGTGACGGTCTGGCCCGACCGTCTGATGCGGGCCGCCAAAACAGGGTTGTCGCTGGCCATGGAAAAAGGAAACGGTACAGGGTACGGTAAGAGGTCCCGTCCAGAATTCTGGAGCGGGCTGGAAATCCGAGGCGATCTCAGGTTCTGTCCAAAAGAGTTTTTTGCCGACAAACACCGAGAAGAAAACATAGGTTCATGCGATGAAACAAATGACAATTTCCAGAGTCGGCGGCATGTTGTCTCTGTTTTTGTTTGCAGCGGGCGGGGCGACAACGATAGGTTGGCTTCCCCTGGAAACGGGCGACCTGTGGGTGGCAGCGATGGCTTGCCTGGCGACCGGCTGCGCTTATTCCAAACACTTTAAGGGTTTTGCGTTCAGCCTCTGGGTCGGAGCCTTCGTCGTGGCTGCCATGTTTTATCCCGAAACGTTTCAACGTGTCGGCGGTTTTGAACTGAAGCGACTTATCGTCCCCTTGATCCAGGTGATCATGTTCGGCATGGGTACCATGCTCAGTCTGGCAGATTTCGGTCGGGTACTGAAAATGCCCCGCGCAGTACTGGTCGGACTGGTCTTGCAATTTTCCATCATGCCCCTGGTGGGAGCAGGACTGGCGGCTCTGTTTGGTTTTCCTCCGGAAGTTGCAGCGGGAGTGGTGCTGATCGGATCGTGTCCCGGCGGTGTGGCGTCCAATGTGATGGCCTTTATTTCGCGTGGTAACGTCGCTTTATCGGTCACCATGACCGCCTGTTCAACGATCATCTCGCCATTGCTGACTCCATTGATGATGAAGTTGTTGGCAGGACAATATGTCGAAATTGAGGTCCTTTCGATGATGTGGAGCATTACCAAGTTAATCATTTTCCCCATTGTCGCTGGGCTGATCGCCAATGGGATCTTGCGGCACTACAGGCTGCGCGGTCGGTGGCTGGATCGCCTTTTGTCCTGGCTGGCGATGAGCGCCATTTGTGTGATCATTGCGATCATCACCTCCTTGTCGCGCGACCAGTTGCTCACGGTCGGGCTGTCACTCGTGGCGACTGCCATCTTGCACAATACTGCTGGATACGTGTTGGGTTATGGCGGGGCTTGGATCGTAGGACTGGATGAATCGACGCGACGGACGGTGGCCATCGAGGTAGGTCTACAAAATGGCGGCATGGCGTCGGCCCTGGCAGTGAATGTTTTACAGAGTTCCCAGGCGGCGATGGCCCCTGCCATCTTTGGTCCCTGGATGAATATTTCGGGTTCGATGCTTGCGTCCTGGTGGCGCACGCGACCCGCCGAGACACAGCAGGAGACTGGAGAAGCAGAATAAAGCGAGTGCGTTCTGCTTGCGTTCTGCGTGCGTTCTGGCCCCCGCGTGAAGTTTTACCGGTAAGATCGTTGGTTTGCACAGATTCCCATTACGGGGCGGAGAAACCTTTCCACAGGGTCCGCGCGAAACGATCGGGTCGATGTAATTCGGACGTCGAGTGGCTCGGACGGTCGGTTGCGGACTGTCCGGCGAGTGACAAGCGGTTGGTCTTCACTCAAACCAGAACGAGAAGAGTTCCGCCTGTCGGAGGTTGAATTCCAAGCGGATGGCCTGACCCTGTAGGCCCTGCATGCCGGCCTGGTCCTTCCATTGGAGCGTGTGATCAATCGCATCGCCCTGAAAGGCCTGGCATTGTTGGTGATCCCACCCCGGCAGTCTGGCCCCGTCGAACTGGCCGTCGCCACGGCGTACAGACACACTGACAGAACCACCTTCCCTGGTGCGGGCATTGATGTGCAAATTTCCGCCGGGGCACTCGATCGGCTTGGTCAGCATACTGCCTTCTTCGGGCGCGTCTAACGAAACGAATCCGTCGCGGCGCAGGTTGGCCAAACACAGATGGCTCTCGCCCGGCATGGTCGAAATGTGCAGGTTCTCGTGTCCGGTATAGTAAATGCCGAGTTGGTCTTCTTGTTCGATCAACCCTTTGGCTGCATAAACCATCCCCTGGTCGTAGGAGCCTGCGGGTCCAGTTTCCAGGAACAGGGGCCGCTCCGGGTGGCGTTCCCAGTGTTTCCCATCCCGGCTCCAGGCAAGTTCCACGTCTATTTTCATGTGTTTTTCATTGTTCCCACTGCGCACCAGTGGCGGACGGAGGTAGAACATGTGCAAAAAACCGATGTAGACGCCCTGATATTTCACGACGGGCATGCAATAGAAGGAGTACGGGTCGAGTTCGTCGGGGATCAGCACGTGTTCGGGTTGGCTCCAGTGAATCAGGTCGGCACTCTCCGAGTAGGCAATGCGACGAATTTCACCCGCGTTGATCGGCGGCCGCCGGTAGTACATCATCACCTCGCGTTCCGGGTTGTAACAAACGTTGTTCGCCGTATCGCTTTGTCCCCGGAAAATTGGATTCTCTTTCTGCTCTTGCCAGTGGACGCCATCGTCGCTGAAGGAGAGGCGTAACTCCTGGCCATCAGCGACCAGTTCCGGATGGGGGTCACGGCCCGCGGGGCCCTTGTGGCAGACCATCATGTAACGACCTCGCTGCCGCCATTTGTGGGGAGTGCGGCTGATTCCGACACTGTCGTAAGTCGTTTCCGTTCCGCCCACAAAAACGTTGTTGGCCTTGGTTCCGTCGACCTCGACCAGGTGCAGCACCGGCGCACGCCACTGAATGCCGTTGGTTGACTCGTAGTAGCGGCCGCGCGTCAGCCAGTAAAATCCGGGCGGGGTCGGCTGCTTGATTTGCACCGAGGACGAGATCCAGACACGATAGAGCCCCTCCTCGCGGTCGTGATCGACACTGGCATAATTGAAACTTCGGTCCGGACAAAGTCCCCCCGGGCCGGTGGATAACAACGGGTTTGCCGCATGTTTGCGCGGAGCATGAACCGTTCGGCGACAGGCGCGGCGGTCTTCCACCACGTAATTGTCCATCAACAGTTGCCGTTGATTTCCGACCCGTAGCGGCGTCGTCGGGGTAATGGCATAAGAACCTTGAATGGTCCACTGGTTGCTGTCGGCTTTCACCAGTGATGAAGCGGCCACAGCCAGAACCGCCGCCAGAAACGGTTGTCCACAAGAGCCGGGTTTCATTTGCTTTCCTCGTGCGGGATCAGTGACTGTTTTCCAGGTGCCAGAACCGGCCCTTGACAATTTTGTCCCGCTTGTACTTGCAAAGCGTAAGGAAGTGGTTGGGAGAAATTTCAACGGTGGCAGCCACGGCCGCACTGTAATGGTCCGCTTTCCCCACATCCCGGTAGGCAGGAACCAGAGAAAATTCCTGAGCCTGGTTTAATTGAGTGGTGCCGCCGGCGCTGCCATCGGCCCAGGTGTGACCGCCGTCGAGACTGATGCGGCAAACGTGATCGTTGTCGAAGAATTTCTCTCCCGCTTCTTGGCCGCCCAGACTGACCAGGACCACCATGTTCCGCGGAGTCCACAGCATGGTGAACCGGTAGCTTCCAAATCCCAGTAAGCTTCCTGGAACCTCCTGGAAGGTCCGTCCGCCGTCAGTCGATTCCAGCAGCAGACCGTTCTTGTAGACGTAGCTTTCCAGTTTGGGTGGATAGGGCACCCCGGTCTTTTTGAGCACCTCCGCGGGATCTTCGCCAGGTAATGTTTTTCGTTGAATTCGCGTGGCTGCCAGGATGTGGTCCGGGTCCTGCGGATCGACCGCGTAGGCGGTTTCGGTTGCGTGCTGGTGCACCAGTGTCGGATCACCCCAGCTACGGCCACCATCGGTCGTACGGATCATGATGTCACGGATTCCCGGGCGCGTCTGGTCCGCCTGCTGATAGTCACCCCAATCCTCGTAGCGCATACTGGCTGAAAACATCACGGTTCCGTCAGGCCTTTCGACAAGATTCGGATGGCACCAGGCAATTTCGATCCTGGTGTACGGGTCACTGGGAGCCGTAGGGGCGAAGCTTGGGAAATTCACCTGGGTGGTTTTCCACGACTTGCCCAGATCTTTCGAGACCGAGACAAATGCGTCCGGAGAATAGATTTCTCCCCCGGTTTTTGGCGGTGCCTGGTGGACGATCCACAGCCGCCCGTCACGAGTTGGCTTAAATCCGGCGATGTGCTGGGGAGACGGTACATCAACGAGGTGTACGGGCACCGCTGTCCAGGATTTACCCTGGTCGCTGCTCTTCAGCAGCCCGGGATCGGTTGTCGAGGTGTTAATCCAGATGGTCCCATCCGAACCGAGCATCATGTTGTACACATCGATCTCGTCATTTCGCGGCGCGATGATGACTTCGTTGTCGATCACAACATTCAGATTTTTGTATTGTAGTTCGCCGGTCACTCCCGGAGATTTCAGCAGCAGGCCGAAGACGAAACAGAAAAAAATTTTCCGGTAGGTGTTCACGGATTATCTCCTTCAAGACGTATCAAGTGAAGATCGGTGGTAGCTTGCCGGCGGTGGCACAAAAGTTCGAATGGCAGGGCCACCTTGAACGGCCGGGTGATTGTTAAAGACCATGTTTGCCGGTCACCGGATTTTCTGTTCAGTTGTTCACCAGGGAATTTTCCACCCAGTAGGAATAAAACTGCGCCTTGCGCGACGTAAAGCGTAAACGGACACTTTGACCTTTCAGGTCTGCCAGGTCTCCCTGGGTCCAATTCACCAGTGCGCCGATCAGGTCGCCCTGCAGGGGCTGCGAGCGTGCCTCGACGCGGCCGTGGTTATCGAGCGCCTCGACGCGCAGTTCACCCTGCGGGGCATCGACGTTGACAAACAGTTTGTCGCCGTGCAGCTTGAACGGCCTGGTAAGCATCGTCCCTGCCTGTTGCCCCGAATCCAGGGACACGAATCCGTCGCGGCGTAGCACGGCCAGGCAGACTGCGCCGGCATCAGGCTCAGCTCGCGGTGGCGGCCGTCGATACTTGGCGCCAGTGTAGTAGAACCACAGCTCATCGCCGCGAATAACTGCTCGAGAAGGTCCGAGTAACCCCGTCAAGTCGTAGGCACCACTGCCGAGGAGGGAAGGACCAAGGAAAGTTTTTCGATCCGCCACCCGTTGCCAGTGTTTCAGATCACGACTGCATGCCAATTGTATCAATTTGAAACCGTCCGTATTGTTGCCGTCGGCCGATGGCCCTGTGGCGTGATACATCACGGGCGTACCAATATACAAGGACTCATAACGGAACACACCCATGTTGTAGACGTCGACGTTGTAGTAGGACGGGTCATCGCTCACCATCTGTTGCAGGCTTGTATCAGCCCGGCGAGCTTCAATATTTTCTCGTCCGATTTGCTGATCCAGATCATCGGCCTCGAAAACTAACACCGGCTCGGTCCAGTTCTCGAAGTCCGTGCTGGTCGTCAGCGCCTGGGCGCGTCCGTAGTGACTGCTGGTTTTGACCGTCGCCATAAAAGTTCGTGTCAGGCGGTCGTAGCTCATGTTCGACTCGTCGGCCGAGAAAATCTTCGGCACGTCCAGCTTGGTCCAATGAATTCCGTCAGGGCTGACCAACGGTTCACGACCCCAGGCATGGCCCAATCCTTTGAAGCGACGGGCAGGATCTGGATCATGTGGATCGCGCACGACGTTGATGATGAGATTTGCCGGCCAACCAAGACTGGGATCAATCGTGATGTAACTGTTTTCTCGTGAACCGTTGACTTCCACCTGTCCCAGGGCCGGTTTAGTCCAGTGCAGGCCGTCCCGGCTTTGGGCAAAGGCAGAACCCGAATAGTCACCCGAATTGACCAGCCACATTTTCCACAGACGGGCTTCCGGATCCCAGGCGGGGGCAGAGCGCGTTTGGAGGGTCATTTCAGCCGGATAGGTGGGCCGGATCACGGCACCTTTCTTGATCGGCTGATGGAGGGTCTGCTTCAGAGAGTCGATCTCGGCAATTCCCGCGTTGTCCAGAAATAACTGCCTTTGCCCGGGGACAACCTCAAACGCCAGATCCTGAGCCGTGGCGCTGGTTGCCAGACACATCAGCAGAGCCACCAAGGTGCATCTGCACGCAGGGTATTGCGCAGTCGGATGAGCCATGGAAACAGGGCCTGACGGCCCGCCCGTTAGGTGAAAGAGTGCGGAGGGAAATCTTGATAGCAAAAAGCACGTGGAGTATAACCGTTCGAGGTTGCGTCGATCAAGCATTGAGGCCGCTCGGTTCAGAATCGATCATGCCCGGAGCGTCAGTTGTCTCCGCAACAAAAGGGGCACCTGCTGGTGTGAACCCTGCGGACGTCGGTGGATCAGATGTAGGGATTAATTGCAGGACTCGTCAGATTCTGACCACGGTGTCATCATGTGATTTGATTCCACAGATGTGTCAATCAAGCTTTCACTTGCGCGAATCATTAACATGCTCATTCTTCTTTCTCCTTCCAGAACGTTGAATGCCGATCCGTCACGGCCTCGGAAAGCATTTTCAATGCCGGAGCACTTGGACCGTTCGCAAGAGCTGATGCAATTGTTGCGGCGACTGAGCAACAAACAGTTGCGTGCGCTGATGGGTATCAGCGAAAAACTTGCGGGCCAGGTGGAGGGTTACGTCAAGAATTGGAAGACGCCTTTTACCGACAAGAATTCCTCGCCGGCCATGTTGACGTTTCAGGGTGACGTGTACGGAGGGCTGTCTGCGGATCGATTCAAGGCCCGTGACTTGGATTTTTCCCAGCAGCATCTGCGCATCCTTTCCGGCTTGTACGGTGTTCTCCGGCCGCTGGACCGGATGCAGCCTTATCGCTTGGAAATGGGTTGTTCGTTGGCAAGAAAAACGGGCTCGAAAGGCGCGCCGTTCGACAACCTCTACCAGTTCTGGGACAGTAAAATTCGTTCCAGTGTGACCAGCGCACTGGCGGATCAAAACGACCCGGTGCTCATCAACCTGGCATCCAAAGAGTATTTCAAAGCGGTGCAGCCCAGGCGACTGGAGGCTCGGATCGTCACACCGATTTTCAAGGATGCTAGAAACGGCAGTTACAAAGTGATCAGCTTCTTTGCCAAGAGAGCCCGCGGGCAACTGGCACGCTTCATTCTGCTCAATCGTTTGAAGAAACCGGGCGACCTGCGTGCCTTTGACGGGGACGGCTACAGTTACAACCGGGGCCTGTCCACAGCCACTGAAATTGTCTTCACACGGGGATAAGTGGCAAGCGAGTAAACACCGCCTACCGCTGAGGCGGTAATTCGCCTCCCTTTTTAATGATCACGGCTCGCCCGCATCAAGTAGTAGAGCAGGGTCAACAGTGAACTGATGACCGCAGCCACGTAGGTCATGGCGGCAGCGTTCAGAACGCGATCGATGCCGGTTCGTTCATCGGGAGAGACAATTCCCGCTTCGACCACCAGTCGCTTGGCACGTGTGCTGGCATTGAACTCGACAGGCAAGGTGACCAGTTGAAAGAGCAAGACGGCGCTGAACATGACTACCCCCGCCAGGATGAGGTGACTTGCATGCATGAAGGCGCCGACAGCCATTACGATGTAACCCAGGCTCGACCCGATACCCGCCATGGGGACCAGTGCGGTCCGCAACTGCAGCGGTGCGTAATGCTTGGCGTGCTGTATTGCATGTCCCGCCTCGTGACAGGCGATGCCAATCGCGGCAATTGACGGACTCGAGTAGACCTGTTCGGAGAGGGCAAGTTCCTTGGTCGCCGGGTTGTAATGATCGCTCAGAAATCCACTGGTGGGCTTGACCTGCACGTCGGAAATTCCCGCTCGGTCCAGCAGGGTCTGGGCCGCTTGTGCGCCGCTCATCCCGCGTCGGGAACGAACCTTGGAGTAACGTCCGAAAGCGGACCGGACTGCCAGGCTGGCGGCCCCTGAAATCAAGAGGCCCGGTAACAGCACTACCAATAAGTACATCGGATCAAATATCATCTTTTTTCTCCTTCACCTGGTCGCAGTCCGATTCGGAATGCTGCCAAACCGGCGGTCAGCTTCCCCTGCTGTTACTTCGAGCAACCGGCATGCCGATCAGCGGTAATTGTAGTCTTTGCATCCGAAGTAGACCATTTTTTTCGCATGAGTGTGAGGTTGACGGGAATGGTGGGAACTATAGACCGGTTTGTGGTTTAAGGGAACACGTCAGCGGAGATTGTGAGCAAAAAGCGACCTGCCCGGGGATTCATTTTTCGAGGGGGGAGCGTGGTGCCGTCCCTTGCTAGCTCGAAGTGGTGATGTGGCAACGAACCCTGCCTCAAGCCTCTCCACTGTTACGAACCAACGCATTGGCTGAAAATCCCAGCAGGTACCGTAACGTGGGGGACATTTTTTTGGCTTGCTCCGGTGATATGAGGGGCCGAAAGTCGGAATACGGTTTGACCCACGAACGGCAGAAGTAGCAGAGCGCGGCGCGGCGCGGCGCGTCCGTGACGTTCTGACCCGGCTTGTGCCACAAACTGGAAAACCAGATGGCCAGCGATCCGGCCGGTCCGGTCACGGCGACTTCATCCTTCATTTCCCCGCCTTTCCACTTCGGTTTCTTGAGGGATTGATGACTTCGCGGAACGACACGTGTGGCTCCGTTTTCGACGGTGAAATCGTCTACCATCCAGACGCACTGCAACGTCAGGGGAATTTCCGGTAACGGTTCGGGTAATTGTCCCAGTGGAACGTCGACGTGCCAGGCGCCATTGTCCGTGTGTGGACCAATGCTGTTGAGGCTCATATCGGACAGCACACAATCGTCGCCCAGGACACTGCGAGCGAGCCGCAGCAGCAGGGGGTCCTCCAGGAGCCTGGCAAAGATTGGTACCGTTGGAGTTGCCGAACCGACGTAGACAGTGCTACCGTGTCCTTCGATTTCGGGCCGGGGAAGGAAATTCTTCAATACACTTTCGACGGGCACGGGCCAGGGAGTGCCGTGGTTTTGTGCCCGGTTGTAGCGCATCAGTCGCATGGCACGGTCCACCTCACTTGATGGAGCCGTCGAGTACATCTGGCGCAGGTACTCGTCAATTTGTGCGTCGTCAGGATGAGAGTCGCCGTCTCCCGGATCGTAGGGTGCGCTGCGTTGCCGCTGGAACTGCTTCTCCATCGCGGTTCGAAGCTCTTCTAAGTCGTCGGGCGACAGCAACCCCTCGATCAGGGTGTACCCGTCCATTCCCAGTGTTTCGATTGCTGAAGCGATGTCGATTGACCTGCCTGCCGTTGTCATCATCTACCCCTTTCTCGACGGTCGTTGTTTTTATCTTTGTTCGATGGCGTGCGTTTCGTTGGTAGTAAATTCCCGGGACGGAAAAACGCTTGCGAGGTCAGACGCACAGGAAGCTGAAGTGGACACGCAAAATAAAAACAGGATTTCGGAAAGCACGCAATTTCCAACGAACATACGACCGGATGTCGCCAAAGTCAAGAACTTGGAGCAAACTTTGCATGCCCTCCCTTCAGGCGGGGCGGTTCCCGCTCAGGGAATCTGTGAAGACAGTTAGTTATTCGACAGTTAGTTATTCGAACATCACCTTGGTCACTTGAAACAGTTGATAAACTGTGCCGGGAAGACTATGCTGGGTGGTCCGCGCCCTTGAGAAATGGAGCTGGTGGAGTGAGGCGAGTGTTTTACTGCGAAAACGAATGTTCTTGCTTTGTATCTGATCCATCTGCGGTGATTCCAGTGTTCGTGTTGCCGTAACGGCATGGCATTCGCAGAGATCACTGGCGAACATCCGTCACCGAAGTAGTCCTTCCTCCCGGTTGTTTCCAGTGGCCTGTTGTATCAAGTGGTCGCGCAAACCTCGTTCCTTTCCTCTTGTCCAAGGCATCTCATCGTGCGTATCCACTTATCACTGATGGCTCTCTTGCTGTTTCCTGTCGTGTTTTGTCCAGCGCACGCCGATACAAATGGACCTGCAGCAGCTCAAGATTTCGGTAAAGCTCGCTCGGCGGTTGAGGTTCAACCGGACGGCTTGATTGTTTGCGAAGCCGAAGAATTTCAAGTGCAGTCACCCGGTTGGCAAGCCAAACGTTGGGGCGAGAACTATTACGCGGCCACGCTTGCGAATACGTTTCTCAGCCGTCAGGCATTTCTCGGAGCGCCGGAGCAATGCGAAAAGTCCGAGGCCACACTTCGAGTGCAAGTTCCACAGGCGGGTCGTTATCTGGCGCTGGTGCGTTATGAAGTTGCCTATCGATTTGAGACGCAGTTTCGCGTGGTGATCGAGCAGGATGGAACCACCGTGCTCGATAGGCAGTACGGCGCTCGCGATAACTTGAAGATCTGGCCGTTCTCACAAAAGCTCAAAAAGGAGATCGCCTGGGACTGGGGAGCCGTGGAAAACGTTGTGTGGGAGGGGCACGACGCGTTTGTTGAGCTGAAGCCGGGTCTGGCAACGGTGACACTTGTTGCTGACAAACAGCCATCACCGGGTGCCCAACGCAATGTTGATCTGCTGATGCTGACCACCGACGTCGAGCAGGTGAAGATGCGCATTGAAACAGAAAAGTACCTGCCCTTGGATGGCATGTTAACACAGTCAGGCGATGTGTGGCTGCGGGTCACCAACGTGGGCAGCCAACCACTCACGTTCGGATCTCAAGGACCTGTGCCGGGGGGCGGCAACTGGCAGCAGCATTCGCCGTACTGGATACATTTGCGGAACTGGAAAACACCCGCCATCGAAGTTGCACCGGGACAAACGAGTCAGTGGCACGAAGTCGGTGGCAGTATGGATACGCTCAACCACGGTCAATGGAATTGGACGGGAAACGGAAAGTATAAAGCCGAGTTTGCCTTAAGAAATCCGTCAGGAAAATTCGAGACCATTCGGACGTTCAGCGGTGAGGGCGACTTGCTTCTGGCCGCGGAAGGGGACACCCGGTACTCGCGCCGGCTGCGCACGCAAGATGAGGTGCTCTACGAATTGCTTGACTATCTGAAGAAACAACCCACGCACGGAAAGACCCCGACTCGGACACAAATTCGCGCAATAAGTTTCACGCCCTCAAGCGACCCGAAGTACGCGGCTGCAGTGAATGAATTTCTGAAAATGTTTGCCTTGGATCGTAACGACGGCACGGTCGTCAGCCTGGGTGACGAAATCGGTCTGCCCCAACCGGATGCCGCGGCAGCTGGGGAAGACTTTCGTGACTGGCTTAAAAAACGTGGTCTTCAACCGAGTGACGTGGACCGTGAGGCGGGCGATGATTGGACGAAGATTAACTACAACCCGGACTCGCAACTGCGGGCAACCAATCCGGGCCAGTATTACTGGTCTCGACGCTACCTGCATGCTTACGGCATCCGGGCGATCAAACAACGCACCGACAGCATCCTGGAAAAAAATCCGCAAGCCAAGGTCGGAGCTAACTACTCGCCACATTATCCCAACGATCACATGTACCTGGGCGAGGTGTTTAAGTGGGTGACGGTGTTTCGCGACGACGGCATGACCTTGCCGTGGAGCGAAGATTACATCTGGCAGGTGGCGATCGGCACGCAGCAGATGAACGAGATCAACCTCGATCTGTTTCGGGCCGGTTTGCGCGGCAAGCCCGACCGCAAAATCATGTACTACGTGATGCCCCATTCACCGGGAAATACGCCGCGCATGTGGCGACGGCACTTTTACGGTGCGCTAAGCCACGGCATGAAAATGGTCAACCTGTTTGAATTCCAGCCCGTGTACGTGGCTTATACCGAAAACCATGTCAGTGATCCGGCAATGTTTGCCATGGTGTTGCGCAGCTTTCGTGAACTGGGGTTGTACGAGGACATTGTGCAGGACGGACAGATGTTGCCTGCCGAAACGGCGCTCTGGTTCAGCGAAACCGGTGATATTTGGGGTGACAATCATGGTTCATTCGCTGCTGCTAAACGAGCACTCTATACGGGGATTCGCCATCAACAAATTCCTTTGGATTTTGTCATCGAGCGCGATGCGCTGGACGGTACGCTGTCGAACTACAAAGCGCTTTATCTGACGGACGCTCATGTCTCGAGGTCCGCATCCAAGGAAATCGCCGCTTGGGTGGCATCTGGAGGTCAACTGTTGGCCACTGCCGGAGCTGGGATGTTTGACGAATTAAATCGCCCTAATCAGGTGATGCGCGAACTACTGGGTGTCGATCAGATTTTGCTCGACGCTGACCAGGGTATGCGGATCAGGTATATCAAACAGGACTTGCCGTTCGCCAAGCCGATCGACACGGTTCAGATAGCCGAGGAACTTTTTGATCCCAGGCAAGTCGCCGCGACAACGCGATCGGATAACAGTCCACTGCCTGTTTTCGGAGTGCGGAGCCGCATCAAGCTGCTTCATGGCCAGATCCAGGGTGTCTTCTCCGATGGTTCGCCTGCAATTGTGGCGAGGCAGACGGGCAAGGGGAAATCTGTGTGTTGTGGTTTCCTGCCGAGCCTGAGCTATTATCAGCCGGCCATTCCGCAGCGACCGGTCGACCGTGGGTCCACAGATGACGCGATGAGCCATTTTCTGCCGACGCAATTCGATCAAGGTGCGGCGAACTTGATGGGTCTTCCCGGGGCCGTTATCACGCGACCGGTTGTATGCAGCGAGCCACTCGTGGAATCTACAGTGATTCAATCTCAACATGGTACCTTGATACCGTTGGTCAATTGGACGCCAGATTCGGTAAAGTCTCTGAAAGTAACCGTTGACACGGAACTAGTCGGTTCGATGTCGGCCACACTTGCCAGCGGTGGCGAACTGGTCGTGTCCCATGAAGGTGGTCGTCAGGTTTATTCTTTCGATCTAGATGTCGCCGATGCGTTGATTTTACGTTGAGAAAAACCGCAAATGGCGCGGCCGCTTGAGGTACTTGGCCTCGTGGTTCAGAGGATGGTTGCTGGAATGTTGGTGCAGACGACCTGGCCGCAACATGCACGCAGGGGCTGCACTTGAACGGCTGCTGATTCGACCGGGCCCAAGGCGGTCACGAGAGGTTTCATTGAGGGGTCGACCAGCCACGATGTGGCGGCCGCTGCCCCTTCACTTTCAAGCGAACCCGGTAGAAACCATTGCCGGCCGTGATGTACAGGGTTCTCGACTGCTCGCCGATTCCAAAACAGCAATTGGTCGGTAAATCAGGGGTTGGAATGAAGGCCCGCTCTTGTCCCTCGGGGGTGAAGACACCGATTCCGTAACGGTTCTTGCTGCGTACGGCCGCGTGAATGTTGCCGTGTTCATCGACACTCATCCCGTCGATACCGACCTGGTCGCCAAAGTCGACGATCACTCTTTTCCGCCCGAGTGATCCGTCGTCTGCGACCGGGAAAGCGTTTAACGTCATGCGTCCCATTTTGGCATCGGGATTGTTTTCTATCTGCGCTGTTCCATTATCGGTTTCGGCCACGTAGAGCGTTTTACCATCGGGTGACAGATTCATCCCGTTGGGCTTATCGATGTCGGAAGTGACGCGGTGCAATGTGCCATCGGGGTCGTAACGGTAAACATCCATGGATGGCAGTTCCATCTTTTCAGGACCCACGTACTTGGGGTCGCTGAAATAGATCCGCCCCCGGCTGTCGATCACCAGATCATTGGGCGAATTGAATCGCTTGCCCCGGAATTTTCCCGCGATGGTTTTCAAGCTCCCATCGGACAAGACTTCGACCAGGGCACGTTTTCCTCCCAGTGGCGAAGCGCAACAGGCGAACAGGCGGCCGTGACGGTCGAACATCAGACCGTTAGCCATCTTGCTGTCGGCAGTGTGGACAGTGACTTGGCCATTGTAGGGATTGAATTTCATGATCCGCGCAGGGCGTGCATCGAACGGCTGCGCAAAGTCACTGAAGTAGAGCAGGCCGTCCGGAGCGACCGCCGCACCCTCGGTGAAACCACCTTCCTCCCAAAGCGTTTCCAAGCGGGCGTTGTTCGGTACGATTTCTGGATCGCCGGAAATTTCCGCGGCCCCGGCCAGTACGTTGACTCCGGCAGTGCAGAACCAAAAGTAGAACAACAGGCGGATTCGAGTATTGGCACGATTGATAATCATCACACATTCACCTCCAGAAGCTTTTCCAGGACAAACCGTTTCTAGCATAATGGGGCAGGTAATCTGGTCAAGTCGTACGGGCAACCCGTACGACGTCGACCGCTGACGAGTACCAATGGTTTACGAACTCCCTGCCGAAATTTTGTTTCCAGTAAAAAGGTTCGCCACGCCTGAAAAAACCAGTTTCAGGGAGTCGGCTACTTGAGGGCCGCTGCCAAAACCCGGCTGACCGCAAACCCGTGGCGGTGTCGGAACTTGCGGGAACTCGTCATGTACACCGCGACGAATGGACTAAGCGAACAAGCTGTAACAGCCTGCGGGCAATCTGCTTGGCGGTATCCTCTGCCAGGATGATTCGTTATCCGGTGAGCTTTTCCAACAAACCGGTTTTCTGCATGACCGTCAAAACACCCAGCATAAAGAAGAACAGGCCGGCCAGGGACAACGCGATTCTCACAAACCAGTTGGGTCGAAGCGGCTTGGGAAGCAATGTCAAGTTGATTGTCAGCGTGTGCCAGCAACTAAAACCCAAGGCGATATTGAAGAACATGGTTGCGTACTGGATCAGGTCACCAGGATTGAGAGACAACATCACCAGGCCGAAAATCATGTAACCCATGAGTACCCGGAAGTAGACTAGTTTGATTGCCTTGGGTTCCATCTTTCTCAGCAGCCCGCTGCTGGTCCAGAACACATCGACCCAGCGGCGGATGACGCCATCCGCAGAGACGGACATGGTCGGACCCAGCACGAGGAAACCGCAGAAAAGTGTCATGAACCAGCAAAAATTGCCGAGCCCCGCGCCCGATGTTTCGGTCACCGTGTCTTGTACACCTTGGGCAGTCATGACGGCCATCGACCAGTCGTCTGTTTTGGTGCCAGGGTCCAGAAACTGCACGGATAACATGGTGGGCAGGGCCAATCCGATGAAACAGGCTGGCAGCCACACCGCCAACTGGTCTCGTGCCACATGCTTGTACCAGCGGCGCCATCGTGGCAGCGATTCCTTGTCGGGATCAAAAACACAACCGACATGTGACAACTCCAGGTCGTGTCCTCCCACGACGCTCGGAATGGCACCGACGTGATGGCCCATACCCCAACCTTGGTCACGTGTGTAGTTGCTGACCGGGGTGTTGGACAGGCCGCCCGATCCGGCAATTGCAGCCAGGGCCGCGATAAATCCCATCATCGTAAAATCGATTTCAGGAAATCCCCGGCCTTGGGAATACGAAACAAAGATGTTGTCGATATTTTGTCCGCGTACAAATTCCTCTCCCGCTGGAACTTCCACCGCAATGGGAACGCTGCCGAACTTCACAAACCCGGTGAGGATCTCTTTCCATGTTGTGGACGTGGAAAAGAAGAAAGCGAGAAGCAGCAAGAATCCGAAAACAACGATCAGCTTGAAAGTCATGACGGCTTTCAACGACCTGTAGATTTTTCCACCGAACAACAAGGGGATCAGCGCACTGATGAAGATCGCATAGCCCAGTCCCTTCATCAAATACCAGTCGCTGTTGTGTCCGGCAAAATCAAACAGCTTCAAATCATCTGGGCTGGGAACAACGCCCCCTTTGATGAGCATGGCGACCGGTGTTGCAGCACTAGCGGCCAAGTAAGGAAAGACCGACCCAAAGTCGAACAACAAATAAGCGATCAGCCAGAAGTGTGGACCCGGTATCGTGCGAAACTTACCAGTAAAGATCGGTTCGCCGGAATACAGCGTGTAACGGCTGATCTCGATGTTGTAGATGACTTGGCACAAGACGCTCACCGTGGCCAGCCACAGCAAGGATCCTCCGTAAAAGGCTGTCACTTTCGGACCGACAAGCCATTCCCCGCCTCCGATGGCTGCACCACCGACGATCAGTCCCGGACCCAGCAGCGCGAACCAGTTTCTTCTTGTGAACACGGGTGGTTCGATCAGTTCGCCCGCATTCCAGCGAGGCATCTTCCGTGAGCCCGGATAAGGCGTTTCGAATTTCCCTGCCGGGGTGGAGGGAGTGCCACTGTCCGCCTGCTGGGAATCACTCATCGATGGACCATCGCTTTCATGAGGCAATTTGCAGTTTCGTAACCTTTCCCATCAGGATGATGGTTCCGGAAGCTTCTGCACGCTGGTAGGCTCTGACCACAGGCTGGTAAACTTACTCTTTCTTCCCGCGTCCTACAATCAGGGCACAGGCTTCGAATCTCGTGAAAGGTAGGACACCAGGCATCCACCAACACAGGCTGTGAGGGTGGACGGCATGCCGGCGACTGAAGTGGGCATCCGGGCGGGCTGTGGAATGAGCAAACGCCGGGTGAGACGTGGGTCACACCCGAGGGGGGTGGTTGCTGGCCGGGACGAGTGGACAGAGGCTGTACCGCAGAAACTCGTACAGCATCTTGAGTGACATTCGCAGGCGGGTAATCCGTGAGACACGTGCCCCTGCCGGCCGATGTTTTTGGTGATTGACGGCAGCCACCGGTGGTCGTAGTCTGGTCTGCTGGGTTAAAGATTTCTATTAGCTCCGGTGGATCCGGGGATTTCCTCTTCCATTGGAGTTTGTATCCCGACAATTTTCCGGAGCGAACAACGCCATGCAAACGACTCGAGTTGCCGCCGTCAGTATGAATAGTGAGTTGGGACAGTACGAACCCACCATGAATTGCCTTGCAGATTTCTGTGAGCAGGCCGCTGCGAAAGAAGTCGATTTGGTGCTGTTCCCGGAATTGGTCATTCATGGCCACTGCAATCCGGATACCTGGAAGCTGGCGGAAGCCGTCCCCGACGGGCCGAGTGTTCAGCGACTTGTGGAATTGGCTCAACGATTTCAAGTCCATTTGTGTGCCGGCATCAGCGAGAAAGAAAATGATGTGGTATTCAACACCCAGTTGCTTGTTGGGCCGGAGGGATACATCGGTAAACAACGGAAACTGCATACGTCGCGTGACGAGTCATTTTTTTACAAGGGCGGACGGGAGATCAATGTCTTCGACATTGGTAAATGCAAGGTGGGAATGGTGATCTGCTACGACAATCAGTTCCCGGAAGTCGCACGAATCGTCGCGTTAAAAGGCGCTGACTTGATTCTCATGCCTCATGCCGCACGGCAGGGACAATGGGAAGAATCGGCCGAGTCCGAGGCAAAGGTACGCAGTAAGATGTTAGACCATGTTGCCAGTAGTTATCGCATGCGGGCACGCGAGAACGCCTGTTTCTGCATCTATGCTGACCAGGCGGGGCGAGCTGGCTATGTCGATTCTTTGCCGCGGGATCATTACAACCAGCCACACCATCCGGGGGGTGCGATGATTATCGACCCGCAAGGCAGCATTTTGATTCACGCCCAGACGGAACGGATTCGCGACGAGATGATCGTACACGACCTGGATGCCGAGCTTTTGGGCCGTTCCCGTGCCCATCCCAACTACGCGCTTCGTAACCGACGCCCCGAACTGTTCGGAGAATTGGTGCGTGAACAGGTTACCTGTTGATCCGGCGGAGCTGGAAATCGAGCGGTCGTCATTTTTGTCGGCCGAGTGAAAATGGCAGGCTCGCCAGGTAACCGACGATCAGGTTGACCATGATCGCCAGGCCTGCAACCCACATCCAGTTAATCCAGTTCAGGATGGGCTCGAAAAGACCCGGGAATCCGTTGAATGTAATCGAGAACGTCGTTCCCGCCACGGCGCCGATCAGGACCCCCGGGGTATTGGTGCGTGTGGAGATGATGCCTAACAAAAAGAAGCAAATCAGTGGCGAGGCGAAGACGTTCATCAGTTTAGCAACTTTTTCCAAAGCATTGTCGCCCTGTGGGTCAAATTGCCAGACTGCAAACAGGAAGATGAAAAAACCGGTCAACAGGGTGAGAATTTTTCCGGCCCGCACCAAGTGTTTCTCAGTGGCCTTCGGAAAGAAATAACGTCGATAAAGATCGTTGATCATGACGTTGCTCATGGAGTTCAGGGAAGAATCCAGAGTTGACATTAATGCCGCGAGTACCCCCGCCATGATCAGGCTGCGGAAGACTGTTGGCAGGTACTGCATGGTGAAGTCGGGTAAAACCTGATCGGGATGCATGAGGCCAGCCTTCATTTCAGGATGCCGGGCGTAGAAAGCGACCAGGCCCCATGCCACGGGTACCGAGAGTAGTGCCACACCGAATTCACAAAGTCGACTGCTGTAGATCGACTTTAACATGTCCCTTCGTGATCGAGTGGCATGTAGGCGTTGCACCATGTACTGGCTGGCACCAAATTCCAACACGACCCGAAGTTGTACAAGCAGGACCACCCAGATGGTCGCTTCGGTCTTCAGGTCGAATTCAAACGAGATCAGCTTGGTGTGAGGATAACCCGTTTCAGCAGAGATGGTGCTCGACGCGATCTGGTAAGCGTCTAAAGGCCGCCAGTCGAAAAGGTAAAGCAGGGTCAAGAGCGTTGCGGCATATCCCACCACGAGAACCAGGAACTGTGCCACGTCGGTCCAGATGACTGCTCGCATGCCGCCAATCATGGTGTACAGGGTGCCAAGCAAGGTGATGATCGTCAGGCACCAACGCCCGTCGAATCCAGTGACGTGTTGGAATCCGAGGGAAGTAGCCACTAAAGCGGTGCCGACCCAGCACAGGGTGCTCAGCAAAAATTGCAAGGCCCCGAGCGTACGGATCAGGGGATGGAAGCGTGTTTCGAGGTACTCGTAGATCGTCATCATTCGTATGCGGCTCCACAACGGCAGCCAGATGGCTGCCGTCAGCGGTACCAGCGCGATGCCGACGAGCGGGTAGCTGAACGAAGTCCGGCTGTCTTTCAGGAAGATCCAGCCCGGGATAGCCAGGTAACTGATCGGACTGAGTTGGGTGGCGATCATCGAGATCCCCACGGCCCACCAGGGGAGACTTGAGCTGGCGTGATAGTATTCCTTGAGCGACGTTTGTCGCTTGGAGAAGACCAGTCCCAGGACGACCACTCCGATCAAGTAAGTGGCGACGACGATGTAATCAAGGAGACTGAATTTGGTCATGCTGTGGAGCGAGTGAATAACGGTGTTGGTCTCTTCGCCCGATACGGTAACCTGCAGTTCATAGAAGTCGCAATTTAATTTCAGCAGTATGTCAGTGTCAAGGAAAGGCTTTGCGGTTTCCCGGGTGGTTGGTTAACATGCAGCACGGAACGTGCAGTGCCCGGTTGGCATGTCCAAAAAAATCGGCGAAGGGTGTAGTGACAGAAGCCAGGGCGGGCACGTAGTAAAAACGGTACGGATGTCGTTCCAGCTGCCATTTTTAAACAGAGTCCTTGCAGCACCCTTAGCTTTTGTTAGAACACCTGAAACTTTTACATTAGGAATCATTTGCAGACGTATTTTTCACGTCTGGGTGGTCCATCGAATTGAATCGGTGGTCATCAACTGCTGAGACTCAGGCCCTAAGAAACCACGCGAGATTGAAAAACATCGGATATGACGACCCAGCATCAGTCTTCTGAAATGCCTCTGGTGCTCACGGAATTGGACCGACAGATTTTTGAGCATGAAATCGATCCCATTCTTCCGCAGCGGACGGACCTACTGCGACACCAGGATGACGTTTATTCGTTACGAAGTGTTGCGAGCATTGGCCAGGGCGATCCGGCGTCACGGTCTTTCGGATCAGGAGATGGAGGCCATCTTTCATGACAATGCCGCGTCGTTAGTTGCAGGATTCCGTCGCGGAGTTCAATCGGTTGTGAAGTCTTGATCTCCTGAAGGGTTGAAAAGTATTGACGGCAACAGGAGGCTTGATGATGGCAACTCCGTTGCTGTAACAGGAAGAATGTGTGAAGTATCCATGCAACACAACGTCAAAGGAAAAACACGAAACCTCCTGGGTAAACTTGGCTTGCTGCTGGCAGGGCTGGCGATTGCCGAGGTCTCCCTGCAACTGGTCGTTTACTTGGCACCGCTGAAGTTCAGAATCGTCTTGACGGAAGCGACCTCGTACGATTTTAGAGATGAGAATATCGGGTGGCAAAGAAGGTTCCTGGCAAGATACGGAAAACTTGACCAAGAGGCGATTCCGATGAGCCAGAACGAATACGCGACGCATCCGATCCTTGGCTGGATGCCCCAACCGGACCTTTCGATAACGAATTCCATCGGGCAAACCTACACGACCAACAGCAGGGGATTTCGCAGTCGCCACGAGTTTGAACGGAACGCCGACAAATACACAGTGCTCGTCGTCGGCGACTCTTTCACTTATGGAAGCTGGGCGGACGACACGGAGGTCTGGCCCACGCTTTTGGAAGGTCTCGACCCGGAGATCAATCTACTGAACTTCGGCGTTGCTGGTTACGGTGTCGACCAGATGTTGCTGATGCTGGAGAGGCAGATCGAGGAATTTTCACCCGATCTGGTGATCGCTGCTTTTATCTCGGATGACTTGCACAGGTCGACGCTCTGTTTTCGAGATTACTGGAAACCGATGTACGTGATTCAGAACAGCGATCTCGTTTTGACAAATACTCCCGTTCCGGAGTTGGCAGAGGGTGTCAGTTTGGCGCGGGAAAATGTGCACCAGATGTATCGATTGACCAGGTTGAACTGGCTTAGGATTACAGGTTTGGCTACGAACATGATATCCAGACTGAATCAACCGCCGCGGTCCGATGCCAATCAAGGTGAACGGGAACTGAACCGGCGAATCTTTGAAGCAATGCTCGAGTTGTGCCGGGGCCACGATGCACAACTGCTCCTGCTCTATTTGCCAGAGGGAAAGGAGTTAGTGGATGGGTCGTTCGAAACCCGTGGTGAACGGTTCTTGGCTGACTTTGCTGCGACCCATGAAGTGGAGTCCCTGAATCCGCGCTCCCACTTTCTTGCCAAGAAACAGCGTTACAGCCCCGGGCACTACCGACATCCGGGTGCCCTGGTTGTTGCAGAGGCAGTGTATGACTCCATCAGTCGATTGCCCTCGTACCGTCATCGGGCCACCGAATATCGTCGCGCCGAATGAGTCTGTGTAAAAGGTGTCGAAGACCTTTCGTCCCTGTGGGCTACCGAAAGATTTGCCCCACGTCCGTCGCCGTGATGCGCGCAGTGACAAAATGCTCGTGCATCCACATCTTGTGTGGTCTGGCTAATCAGGCCGAGTGATGAAGTGCCAGGTCCACGGCTGTGGCTTCTTACGCTTTGCCGCTTCCGGCAACATTACGAAGGCAGGATGGTTCGCTACGTGAAACGTCCCAGTGGGCAGAAGGAACTCCGGTTTCAGCGAGGGAGGCTGTTGGGCGGCCACGGCATCGCAGACCTCGGCGAATGAAGTTGTGTTCACTCCCAATCAGTCGAGTCCAGTGACGACGATGAAGGCCAACAACGCCGCGTAGGCGAGTTTGGTTAGGAATTTGATCAACGTTTTGTCCAGCCGCACACGTGACATGGGTTTGCAGGTTACCGACGTCATCAACTTCGCGACCCACCTGCCGATCAGGAAGACCCCAAGGGCTGATCTACACGGATTTTAATTTCCCTGATCCGGTGTTGTAATGATTCAGGAGCCGTGCCCCAATCGACACGAGCACACTCGTTTCCTATTTGAACGACCCCTGGTATCTGACGCCATAAACCTCGATCTCTGCCAGAGCGCTTTGCCCATGCCCATAGTCCATCCCGGATACCCTGACATATCTTGCCAGTGTCTCTTTGAACTCAGAACTAACTACCATTTCACTGTTTCCTGTTACCACCACCTGAGTCGTCCACGGCTTATCGGTAGCCAGAGTCTCTGCGCTCACTCCATCCACAGTTGTAGAGACGGTGTAGGCACCACAGATCACCCAGTCATCCTCCTGGTGATACACGGTTACCTTATCTATCAACCTGTTTTTACCGAGGTCAACATAAATCCAGTCAGGGCCCTTGCTTGGATAAGCGCTCATCCAGCCATAAGGGGATCCTAAATCCTCTGTAATTCTATCAATAACATGAACTGCTTTAGCCGCACCGGGCTCTTCATTGGCGACGGCATTCTGCGCTACAATCGCTATCCTGGGAACGCGTGCTGGCTTACCGATATATTCCCTGCCATAGACCTGTATCTCGGCCAGGGTGCTTTGCCCATAGAAATAACTCAGCCCGGAAACCCTGACATATCTTGCCAGCGTTTCTTTGAACGCAGAACCAACCACCATATCAGCGTTTTCTGTTACCGCCACCTGAGTTGTCCACGGCCCATCGGTAGCCAGATCTTCCGGATCTATCCCGTCCACAGATGTAGAGATGGTGTAGGCAGAAGCAACCCCTCCTCCATTCGGAAGCTCCTGGTGAAATACCACGACCTTGTCGATCAGAACATTCTTTCCCAGGTCGATATATATCCAGTCAGGGCCTTTATCCGGGTAGCCACTTCGCCAGCCAGCGGGATGTTCTAAACTCTCCGTGATTCCATCAACCACCTGACCAGCAGGTGTACTCTCTTCATTTGCCACAACGTTCAATGCCACCAGTGGTGAATCTACGGGCGGCAAGTTGCTGGCGAGGGTCTTGAGTTTCATTATTCTCTCAACAATCTCCCGGCGGATATCCTGCAGAGACTCTCCTTTGACATCCAGATTCTTTAACCATCGCTCCGTTTTCTGGACAAAGGTGTTCAAGGAGGGTATCTTCCTTGTCCTCTCCAGCATCTTCTCCAGGGTCGTTGTATACCTCACATCATCAACACCCTCCCTGAAACCCTCCCCATGGATAGTGGGAACTACTCCGTCGATTGTCGTGTAAGCCATCACAAAATCCCGATATCCAGGAGGGACCGTGTCAAAGTCATCCCATAATGTGATATCCTTCTCACCATAACTTTTTCCCCAGGGAACCGGATGCTGATAGGCATATTCGCACACGCCATCGTAACCTGCCTTCCACAGGTTGAATCCGTATGCAGAACGCACCGTGTAGGGAACCTCGACTCCAAGCTGACCCGACCATGCGTTATAGCAGTACAACTTGTGACCGGGATGTGAATGCACTTTTGTGGGAAGATACGGATCTGGGTAGGAGGCAAAGGCGTAGATTGGCAAATCAAGTAAATCACCCACGATATCAGAGAATCCCGCGGAACAGGCAACAAACATCTTACCTCCCACCTCATGTATCGCTTCCCATGCAGGCCTCTGTGCTTTCAGTCTTTCACCAGTCGCTTCATCGGCACCGTAAAAGTAAACCTCTGAAACACCGTTCTCTTTAAAGAATTTTATCCTTTCCCTGACTAGCCCCTTTAACTTTTGGAGCCCCTTGGGGTCGGTGGGAAAAGATAACGTTATCGTCTCAGGATCTCCTCCGTAGAGAATAGTCTTATTGTCCATTCCCGCTTGCCGGCGG
Organism: Planctomycetaceae bacterium; assembly: GCA_002726515.1. Taxonomy (GTDB): domain Bacteria; phylum Planctomycetota; class Planctomycetia; order Pirellulales; family Pirellulaceae. The sequence goes on from PBTE01000038.1 coordinate 33,047, forward strand.
AGTTCTAACACCTGTTTGAGGACAACCGGCTGAAAATTCGTCGAGGAGCTTCCTATCCATGGATTATCTATTCCATGTGTCTTCATGTATTTGAAATCGGCGAGCATCTGTACGGCAGATTTGTAAAACGGGCCAAGGGTTCTCTGCTCTGTCAGTTGACCATGATAGTAGATGGAATATTCCAGCCGGGGTTTTTCCAACTTGAAAGGCAGCACCTTAACGATGAAGTTGACTTGAATAGATACACCGTTAGAAGGAAGAACATCAATCGTCCCTTCATAGTCTCCCGGAGATATATTTTCCGGAACGTGAACCGTGACCCAGATTTGTTTTAGTCTGTTTGCAGGTATGTCAAACGGCTGGAGTTCCCCGGTATCGGTAATGGTTTCATAGTCTATGGGGTGATTAGCTTCAGAAGCGTAATCAACCTGTATTAGACTGTCGTTCTTTAGCAACAACTCTGGCGTAAGGTGTTTTTTGCCATCGTATTTCAAACCAGGGCCCCCTTGATACCAGCATTTCACGACCCGGATATCGATCGCCTCGGCGGGAATTACTGTCCCTTTATTTTTCAGGTCGCTGGCAGATACATTTACCTGGCTGAGACCCTGCTGGGCATAAATGACAAAACTTGCAGGCTCATATTCCCCACGGCACGCAACAAGTGAAAGCCGATCAGACCGCTCAACATTTCCAGACCCCTCCACCTTTTCAAGGGTGTCGGTCGCTAGGAGCTTCTCATCCGTGATGGGAGACTTCAGGACGAAAACCCGGTAGTGTTCTTCCTTGTTTTTCCCGCTTGCTCCTTCCTCCCCAACAGCCTCGCGATTTCCCCAACTAATCAGGACTAGCCAGGTGACCATAAGTAACGTTGTCTTCATCAATAGTTTCCTCAGGTGTGGCATTCGAATTTGTTTTGTGCGTTGTGTTTACCCTGCATTCACATCAGTTCACTAGTGTCCACTGGTTCGATCACCGGATTTGTCGGACTTCAACGCCACACGAATTTCTCGCAACTGTAGTGATCGGCAACCGTGAGGGGATACGAATACGGCAGGGTATTGACTCCACCGTGCAGTGCCTTCATGAAAGTTGGTCCGTTGGCCTCTGGTTTCTCATGGCAGCTCTTCTCTCCATCTGACCCCATCCAGGCAGCCTGGTGAAGCTCTTTTCTGGTGCGGCTTCGGTTCGTCAAGTGTCAATCGTGGTTTGCGAGGACGACTTACCGAGCCCGCTTGCTGCCGCGACCAGCCCGAAGGCGATGAATCCACAGGCTGCAACGCTTAACGCCAGCCGGTAATCGCCAGTTGTATCAACCAGCCTGCCCGTTCCTTTTAAGAACACAAAGTTTGCGGCACCGCCGGCAAGAAAACCAGTGGCGAGCACCGTTCCGAAGTGACCCATCGATCGAGAGGAAATCTCACTGATAAGTACGGGGAATTCGGCCGCATAGAACAGGCTGGCCAGCGTGTAAAGCAGCGGGATGCTGATGGCATGCCCCTGCCACAGCATCAACAAAAGGATACATCCACCGATGGGTCCGGCCAGGGTCAGAATTTTGCGCTGAGCGAATCCTTCCGGGAGGAGGGAGAGCAGGAAACGTGTGGCGAGGTAGGCAATATTATGGCCAGCCAGTGCCCACGCCGGAGAAAAGGAGAGAGCGTCAAAATGATGCTCCATGAACATCGCCAGGAAATGAAAAATGGTGGAGTCTGCCGAAGTATGAAGGGCCACGAGCAGGACGATGGTTAACGAACGGAATTCCAACAGATCGCGAAGGCGGAACCTTCTGCTCGTTTCCGGCTGACTCTGCAGCGGTGGCTGACGGCTTAGACTCAACAGGACACTGCCAGCGACGATGATGCACCCGACGATCAGGAAGGGGCCGAAAAATGCGTTTTCAAAACCGCGATCGTCGGCGTCCGCGGACCACTTCAGCAGTTGAGCGGCCCAAAACGGGATCCCGATACCGGCGATGGAGATGGCGACGTAGCGGATGGAGATCATCCGCCGTTTGTAGGCCGGGTAGAGGGCGATCAGGAATGCTGGAATCGCAACTTTGGCCAGGCCTGCGAAAAATCCTTGAAAGACGATGCCGCACCGCAGCCAGAACAGGCTTGCGCCCAGGCCAATGCACAGAAAGCATCCGCCAATTCCGACAAATGAAAGTTCTGAGATCCGTCGTGCTCCGAAACGGGTAATGATCAGCCCGACAAGGAGGAACGCAGCGATTTCCCCAAAAATTCCCAGCCCGATTGTGGTTCCATATTGCTCAGCCGAAAGCGAAAAGTATTCGCAGATCCGCGTTGCGAAAACGGGTGTTACGCCGTTGTACGAAACCATCATGATAAGAAAGATGATGGCGGCAGCCAGCTCCCCGCGACGGCGCGGTACGGATTCCACTGTGTGGGAGATCGGTTCCTGCATGTTGTTTACCAAGTTTCCGGCAGTTGCGCGTCTCTTGGTCGTGTCCCTTTGTGCTACGGGCTGGTGTCGCTTGTTGATCTCGAATCGGTGAGAAGCTCCAGGGCCACCTCACGCAACAAGGGGCTGTTCCCGCCACGGGGGGAGATCAGTCGAGCGCGGTATTGCAGCAGGCGAGAACCGATGGGAATACGAAAAAATTCGCCGGGCGTGATCCCGGTCCAGCTGGCACGAGCCAGGTCCCGCTCATTTTCTCCCGCGCGAACGGCGAAATGAACCGCGGTCTGGTGTGGTGTCTGGCCCTCCCAGGTCAGTTTTATCCGCCCTGTTCCGGCAGGCAGTTGAACCGGAGGCGACAAGTAATCATGGCCCGGGGAACGATCGTAGATGCTTCCCGGGCTGATTCCGAGCGCGAAATGCGTGCCCATCGTGGGCAGGTGATCGCGACGTTCGGTGGAATAGCCATCCTGATGACCCCAATAGATGTACGCGCCGTACGTGTGGTCACCGTCCTTGATGTGATTATGGACGATCAAGTCGGGGTAGTTGTCCTGATTCAAGTCGAGGACCTGCATGCCGCACGAGGACTCGGCGGGTAGTTCGGTGCGGTTCTGGTTGCTGTACTGGTGCGCGGCATTTCCCCAGTAAATGAAGACCGGCAGGCTGCGCGTGTGGGACGCCTTGTAGTTCCCGCTGGCGATGTCGAGGTGACCGTCACGATTGAAATCATCGACAACCAGTTCGAGTGAAGTGAACGCCTCGACTCCCGTGCGTCGCTCGTTCGAAAACCCCTGGTCGCTTCCCCAGTAGATGAGGGTCTGCGTGTGCGGGTCGTTCGTGCTGAGCTCGTTAGAACCCGGCAGGATCATCTCCAGCCAACCGTTGTTGTCGAGATCAGCGAAGGTGGGAGCCGCTACCCCGTTGGTCTTGACCAATGTCGATGGCACGGATCCGAATCCGTCCGGGCCGCCCCAAACGATTTCCGTTTCCATGGAGGGCGTCTCGCCCGAACAAAAGACCAGGTCCAGGTATCCATCCTTGTTCAGGTCGGCGGTGGCCACGCCGCCACTTCCGATGGCCTGAACCTCCAAGCGGGTGCTGTTTTCGATTGAGAAGCCGTCTTTCGCACCCCAGAGGATGCGGCCGTGTGTTTTTGAGCGATCGTCGTAGAATGTTGTCACCAGTCCCATGTCGAGGTAGCCGTCGTGGTTAAAGTCTCCCACAGCAATGCTCTTGGACGTCACGTCGAGCACCGTATGTCGCACGAACCCCTGGGCGCCTCCCCAATAGATGTAGATCGAGCTTCCGGAAAAGACCACGTCCGGATAACCGTCGTCGTTGAAATCGGCGATCTTCGAAAAATAAGGTCGCTCGGCGTGAAGCAAGGTCGCGTTTGCTTCGGAATAACGGTGTGCCGGATTACCCCAGAAGATGACCGATGGTAACCCTCCCCGGCGCCCGCTCAACTGGTTCATCAAGACGACTTCCGGCCGCTTGTCCCGATTCAGGTCCGCCGCCCCCACGCCCACGGGGCCGAATCCCTGAAGGTGTTTGCAGTTTGAAGGATCGAAGCCCTGTTTGCTGCCCCAGTAAATGTAGCTGGGGACATCGTAGGTCCTGCCATCGTGCTCATTGGCGAAGATAACCTCCGGGTACCCGTCGCCGTTGAGGTCTTGCGCCGCAACCGCCGCCGGCGAGAGTGTCGGAAGCAGCGTCTGCCGCTGCGCGTCCAGGCCGCCAGCCGATCCCCAGAAAATGCTTGATTCGGTTTCCAGCAATTCGTGGCTCGTCTCGACTTCTCCGGGCCCGTGATCGTGAGGCTTCTGCTGCCCCGACGCGAAAGCGATGTCTACATGGCCGTCCCGGTTAAAGTCGGCGGCCACGGCGTCCGTTGAGTTGTTGGCAGGCAGCGATAGCGGATTCTTCAACTGGAAATCCGGGTTGCCGAAATAGATGTCTGCCGTCTCCTGTCGGGAACAAACAATCAGCTCGCCGCGACCGTCGCCATTCAGATCGGCGGTCCTGACAATGCGTGGATCGCCACCTTCAAGGATCACGCGAGAATCAGTGCCAAAGCCCTCTTCGCCGCCCAGGTAGACGTACAAGCTCTGGTGTTTCGCGTTGTTGTTCACAAACGCCAGGTCGGGCCAGCGGTCGCCGTTGAAATCGCCCGCCGCGCAACTGCGTGCGCTGAGGGTCGGGATTTGCGTGCGTCGCTTGATGGAGAATCCATCCGGTGCTCCCCAGTAGACGTAGGAGTACTTGTGGTTCCTGTAGCCGAACCGATCGCCTGACTCGTTGCCGTAGTTGGAGAAGACGAGATCGGGGTAGTCGTCGCGATTCAGGTCCGCTACCGCGACGTCCGCGGCAAAGAGGGTCGGCAGTTCCGTGCGCCGGCGCGCCGAATAGCCCTCCGGTCCACCCCAGTAGATGTAGGCCTCCAAGTCGACGTAGTAATTGTGGATTGTGTTGGGAAAGACGATGTCGACGTAGTCGTCGCGATTCAGGTCGACCAACTTGACCGGGCCGCCGCCAAAAGTCGGCAACAGAGATAGGTGCTGGCGGCTCTGCTGCATGGTGCGCGCCAGCTTGAACGCCGGGACTTCTTTCCAGAACGCCGGGAACAGCGAGTGGTACCCTTGTGGGGTTCCCCAGTGAATGAAGGCGTCGACGTTCTCGATCAGGTTATGGTCCTGGTTGAAAACAAGGTCAAGGTAGCCGTCACGGTTGAGGTCCCAGCGGGGAATCAATTGAACCAGCCCACCGCGCGAGACGTAGGTGTTTGCGCCGCCGTCGGCAAAGCTTCCCTGGCTGAAGTCTTGAAAACCGCGGTGGCGGATGACGCGCGCTCGCTGGGCGGCGACAGGGGAAACCGGCAAGCCTAAGAGAATCACCGTCAAGATGAACGACACGAATCGCAATTGGCTATGAAACATGTAAGTTGACATCTCCTTGATAATCATCCTCTCCCCGTCCCTCAGTGATACCGCACCCACAGCTGAATACGCGTCACGCCGATTTCGCTGTGTAATGCGCCTGCTCCGAAATCCGCCGCCAGGCGGTTGGCACCTTTCTTCAGGGGCGGTGCGGTCAGCTGGAACGTGACATCGTTTTCGACCCACTGCGGGTCGCTTAGCGCCGTATCGTTCAACTTGAACGTAATCTTGTCCCGGGCAGTCAGGGCCCGATCCAGCGACAAGGTGAGCTTCAACTCTTTGAGAAGCCCTGCGGACTGGGCCTTTTCCACTTCATCGCCGATCAGCATGCATTGCCGTGAGGTATTCGCTTTCAAGGAAAGCGGGACGATGCCCGGGACCGAGGCGTGATCGCGGCTGGAGGAACCCGAGCCGCTCATCACGTAGTGTTTGTCCCTGGTGGCGATGAGCCCGGGGTCCCCGATTTCTTGGATGACCGGGACGCAGTTAAAGAACTTTCCCCCTTCTTTTCTCCCCACAAGACTGGGGGGAAACTTGAAGTTAAAAGTGTAGATGCCGTCCACCCCGCAACTGTGGTAATACGAGGCGAGAGCCCGATCCTGTTCCAGCCCCCGGGATCGATAGAAGCCGATGTAAAACAGCACGTTGTTTCGGTGCGCCTTCTCGATCCAGTGGACGGCGGGGATGGAATAGTGATTGTAATCGCTGCCGACAACCAGGATGTCGATCAGTCCTTCCCGGAGCAAGGTACTGACATCCAGTCCCAGCTTCAGGCACAATTCCGGAGAGTCGAACACGCGGGCAGCCAGCAGGAAGGGACGTTTGCGCTGGACTTCGATCTCCATCATTCGCTTGCGGATGCGACGGAAGAAGTCGGTCATGATCTCGATATGCCTGGCCTCAACAGGCTTGTCATCCAGCGAGGGTTTGAACAACATGGGCCAGCGGAAAAAGTCCAGCTCGATGCCGTCCACGTCGTACCGGGTGCCAAGTTCTTCGATCATGCCCACACGCAGATCGCGAACCGGCTTGTGCGCGTAGTCGAGCGCCGACCAGTACAGGTAGCGGCGGTCCGTCTCGGGATAGGTGCCGCGTACCTCGAGGCAGTATTCGGGATGTTCCCGCTTGAATTTCATGGAAAAATCCGGCCCGTGCCAGGAGTCCTGGATAGCGTTCATACGGATGCTGCCGAACACTTCCTTGCCGTGTTCGTGGCCGAAGTCGACGGCCAGTTTCAGCGGTTCTGCGCCGGCGTCGCGCAGCGATTTGATGCGGTGCCACAGGTTCGTGTAGTTTGCGCCCCAGGGTATGTCTGCTTGTGGTTGGGCCGTGGGTGGATAGGCCTCGTAGAACTCTTTACCCACCGGCTCGCCGAACTGGGCGTCGTACGCCAGGGTCTCCGGACCGTGGGTGACGCTCAACCAAATGCTGTCGACCTGGCTGTCCACGGTGTAGGTCAGGCGGTAACCCAGGTAGCCCGCAGCGGTCGCCGCTTCCTCCTGAAGGAGGCTGCCGTTGTCGTCGTTGAGGATGATGCGCCGTTGACGACAAACGGCCTGGGCGCGGTTGGGCAACCCCCGGGCGACAAGCCCGGTACCGGTCGCCTTGTCGGCCAGCGCTCGGTGTTCTCCAGCAGACGTCGCAGCACAGATCACGACAGTCACCAGAGCATGCCGTAGTGCGAGGAACTGCTTGACATTCATTGCTGCTTCTCCCATTTGACGGTGAAATACGTGCCCATCAGGTCACCGCGGCGGCGCTCCTTGGTGCCTATGGTGGCGGTCGGATCCAGGCGAGCGTAGGTGACCAGTAACGTAGCGGGCGCCACCTCCTCCAGTGCCAGCTGATTCCACGAATCCCAACCCTTGGCTCCCATGTAGAATTGGAAATGGCCCAGCCACGTTTGGCCCCCGTCGGGACTGAACGCCAGCCAGTTCATGGGACGACCATAACCGAGCACGATCAGGCCGCTACTCATCTCGATCACACAAGGACTCACGCCTCGGTCGGCCACAGGATCGGCATGGCTCCAGGTCATTCCTCCATCATGCGAGGTGCTCATGTGCAGCGGCCGGATGCCGCCGCCGGCTACTGTGCGCATGAAACAAAGCAGCTCGCCGCTGGAGAGTGCTACCATATCGGGCTCGGCAAATCCCAGTATCCTCTTGCGGGTGTGACGGGTTGCGTCGAACGCCACTGTTGCACGATAGTGCCATGTGCGGCCTCCATCATCTGAATGGATCACGACGACGCGGTTTTTTTGAAATTTTTTCACGTGAATGCGTCCGATCTTCATCACCCACGTGTCGTACGTTACGATCGGGTCCTCTTCAAACGTGGCGTAACCATGGGACAACAGGCTGCCATCGGGAAGTTCTACGATGCGGCCATGGTTCATCACGAGCATTTTGCATTGCGAGGGCATGAAGATGATTGCCGATTCGGCCGTCTCGGTCAGCCCGCTGTCGGCAGAACGGATCAATTCCGCAGACCTCTGCACCAGTCCGGGCCTTTCGCTGGGGTGCAACTTGTGAGGAGGACGGCCATCGGTGGTCCTGCCGGTGAATTGCAAGGTCACGCCGTCGGCAGTCCTGCAGGGGTAGAGTTGGAATTGGGATTTGACAGGACGCCAGGTCCTCCCAGCATCATTGGATCGGAGTTGCGTCTTGCCCGCCTTGACCTGAATATCCCCATTGGGAAATTTGACAAGGCTGCCGACGAAACCGCGGTCCGTGCCGATGTCCTTTTGCGGGATGATCACGTCGGTGCGGCCGCGTTCGACCGTGATGCCGGCCGCCGCAAGTTGGTCACGTACGTCCCTCAGCCCGTCGGTCTTCAAGCCCCTGGGGATGTTGTGGCCGAAGGGCTCGTTCTTCGACCAGTGCGACTCAAGTGACTGACGGTTCGAATCCCGATCATCTCCCGGCGCGGCACCGATCATCAGGAAGGTGATCATCAAAACGGAGAATATTGTATGTTTCATGACGATCAAACCTCAGGGAATTTTGCAGAGTATGGATAGATTACACCAGCGCGGATAGACATCGCAACTATTCAGCCAGTTAATTTTCTCTGCTAACAATCGTGATTGCAAACGGTTTGTGATACGAAGGCATGAGGTGTCGATGTTCGATACTTGGTTGCCGAGAGACGATTAAGCAACTAGAAGAGTGCTTCCGGAATCCAAGACAGGTCCTTTGCAGCGTATCTTGCGGGGCTTGCACCGTTCACAGACGTTGTCTACGATCGCCCTGTCGGGCCACACTGCGTGGCGAATTCACCTATCTGTCGGCCCTGGCATTCGCCGGATGGCGGCACAGTTCGGCGAACGGTTGTGTTTTTTCGATGACGCAAAGATCTGGAAACTATCCCATCGAACTGCGCGTCGGAGAGGTTGAGCGACTGCGAATTCAGGCCGCGGCCATGGCCTTCGATGCCGGAGTGATGCTCGACCGGATCTCCGTGCAACCCGGCTGGCATTGCCTGGATCTGGGTTGTGGTGCCGGAGGCGTCGTGGACCTGCTCAGCGCGCGAGTCGGTGCAACGGGGCGGGTGGTCGGTCTTGATGCCGATCCTTCTTTGTTGTCTGCAGCACGGAAGTGGGCTGAAATGCTGGGGCTCGCCAATGTCGAGTTCGTCGCGGCGGATGCCTACCGTACAGGCTTGCCCCGGGAAGCTTTCGACCTGGTCCATGTCCGTTTCCTGGCCGGTACGGCGGGGCAGGTGGACGACCTGCTCTGCGAGGCGCTGGCGCTGGTGAAGCCCGGTGGGATCCTCGCCTTCCAGGAAGCGGATGTCTCCACCTGGAACTGCTATCCCGCTCACCCCGCCTGGGATCGGCTGAAGAAGGCCCTTGAGGAGGGGTTTGCTTCCGCCGGTGGGGACCTGCACTTGGGCCAACGGCTCTACAGACTGCTACGTCATTGCGGACTGGAAAACGTCAGATACCGTCCATTTCTGGTCGGGGTCACGCGGGAGGATCCGATGACTGACATTCTACCTGCAACCATCGAGTCCATTCGCAAGACGCTGCTGGCAAACCACTTGATCGACGCTGCCGAGTTGGAGACAACACTCACAGATTGTCGACAGCACCTGGCCGACCCGGACACCGTCTTTACGACTTGCCTGGTAGCCCAGGTTTGGGGCCGCAAGGTGACCGAACCGGGTGGGATCACCTGACACCGACCCATCTCTGCGCCAACGCGGCTGACCTGATTCATACCGGTTCAGCGTGTTCAGGATTTCGTAAACAGAGCACCTGTTTGCAGTGAAAACTGGATGGAGAGGCGGTGGAGAACAGCAGCTAGGTCTGTCCGTCACGGCGCAGACCCTGCGGCAGGCCCGGTTGATCCTTGTCGAGTACCGAGTGCGAAAAGCAGGGCCACGATTGGCCGCCCAGGTGTTGCCACTCTTCGGCACAGAGCCAGGCCAGTAGCTGTGCGGCCCGAACAGTGAATGGGGGAACCTCCTTGTCGGGCCAGGAAAAGTTGAAGGCGGGATCCGTGTTCCAGTCCCGGCACGGTGGGACGGTGCGCCAGTAGTTGTATTTAAGGTTGTTCCGGATTCCGGTGGCTGTGCTGGCGCTGCGGCGATGCCAGATCGAGTAGACAGTCAGGAAGATCGTGCCTGGCGCGGAGACAGTCAGTACGGACTCTTTTAAACTGCGGAGGCGACTTAGAAACCCTCCGTACCCTCTCTGAAGATGACTTCCCGGCAGGATCTCCGTGGGGCCCATCTCGCGGCTTACGCCTTCCGGGTAGTAGAACACCTGCAGGTAGTCCAGTCGGGACGTGATAATCGATCCACCGTCCTGGTGCCAGTTGAGGGCGGGTGCCGGGCAGTGGACTCGGTGATTGGACATCAGGATCGGGAGTGCGAAGTTCTTACCGAGTAACGACCTGACCGCCCCGGCGGCTTGGGGGTTCTTGATCACCCCGTCGACGAACCAGTCCTCTGTCAGGATTTCGAAAGGCTCGGCGGAGTCGTGCGTGTTGAGGAAATCGACCACGCGAGTGTTGATCTTGTCCGGGACGACGCCTTCGAGTATCAGGTAACCGTTTCTGCAGAAGTCCATCACCTGCTGGTCGTCGAGGGTCGCCTCGCAGTCGTGTTTTTCACCAACCAGGTCGGGCTTTCTCATTTCTCCAGAATAAACTCCCATTTCATGCCCCCGTAGTCCGGGTCGAGGTGCGCCAGCGTCAGTTCGGGGAACTTGATGACGCGCCACCCGTCGCTCATGGCTTCCAGAACCGTCTGGTAGGGCCAGTCTTCAGGATCGTCCGGACCATCGTCGACGCTGCCGTTCTCCACGATGGACATCCCCAGTACCGGTGATTCGAGGTCCGTGGTGTGGGTTTGCAGGTACAGGAGCCGCTGGCCGGTCGGCGACACCCGGCCCTGCTTCAGTTGTTTCAGGGCTTGCTCGAGGTCTGCCGCGGTGAGTGTGCCTTGTTTGAGCTTTCCGAGCCACTGCGAGACTCGAGCCGCATCCACCATTGGTTTCTCTCCCTGTGGGGCTGAAGGGCTGCAGTTTACCCGAAGGGATCCGGGGCGACAATCGACTATGAAAAAACGGGCCGGGGGGCTTCCCCCGACCCGTGCGCTGCACAGGAGCCGTTGTTTTCCCGTTGCGGTTACAAGTACCAGTTCCTTTCGCTACGGGCAAAGAGTTGCCTGATAACATGTGCCTCCGAACAGGGTTGATTCCGGGAAGGCCGCGCCTCGGCCTCATCCGGCGAGTCGGTTGTTTCCGCCCCGGGACTTTGGTCCGTCACAAAACGGATGGAATGCCCGTGCGGTGAAGCGCTGTTTTCGACAGTCCGTAGGGTGCGCAGTCCGCTGCCAGGCAACTGATGCCCCAGTACTTCGATCTTTTCTGCCACCTGCTTGCCACCCATGGTTTTGTAGGTGACGCGCACTCGCAGGCCTTCTGTCTCGTCGATCGACATTTTATTCCCCTGGGCGTCCGTGACCTGGGTCTTGTCGTTGTACTGGAACGTCTCCCACTGGCCGCGGGAGTTTTCGACACGGATCTGTCCGTCTTCTTCAACCTGTTGGACCCTACCGACAAACGTTTCAGAAGTCGTTGCTGTCTGGGTGCCCGACCCGCTGGGTGTCAGGTTACTTTCCACGTTCGAAAGTGCCCGTGGCCCGGTGGCCGAGAACTGGTGCCGCAGTACTTCGATCTTTTCTGCCACCTGCTTGCCACCCACGGTTTTGTAAGTGACGCGCACCCGCAGGCCTTCTGTCTCGTCGATCGGCATCTTGTTCCCCTGGGCATCCGTGACCTGGGTCTTGTTGTTGTACTGGAATGTCTCCCACTGGCCGCTGGAATTTTCGACGCGGATCTGTCCGTCTTCTTCAACCTGTTGAACACGGCCCACGTACGTGTCTGCGGCCTGTTGATTGCGGGTCGCCCGGTCGCCCGTCGTGGAGGAAGGGGTCTCCAACCCTGCAGCCGCCAAAGGTGCGGACAGCGCAGCGACCGGCTCGCCGTTGTTCAACTCGAACTCCGCCAAGCCGGACATGCAATCCGCGGAAAACAGTACCCGGCTCTCCAGGAACTCTGCTTGTAAACGTTTTTTAACGTCGTGATGGGAAGTCCGCTGCTCTAAAAACCGTGAAAAATTAAACCATTTCATCGTCTCCCGTCCTTTCTGCCGTCAGGCTTTGTTGTGGTCTCTTATGGGGTGAATCCGGATTTTTTTGCCAACTACTCACCTGTGGAGGGTTTTTTTCGTTTTTTTCGGGCTGCCGGACGGTCGCTGGGGTTTATGCACCCAGCGGCCCGGATTGCGGGCCGCTCAGTAGGGGCCGTGGCCGGTGGGAGCGATCACTTGAATGATTTGACGGAAAGACTGCTGGAAACAAATTTCCTTGAGGGCGAAGACCTGATTGACAGAGTCCCGCTCTCCATCGGGCGCTACCGGATTGCGCGGGTGCTGGGTGAAGGAGCCAGTGGTCGTGTCTACCTGGCTCACGATCCGCGCATCGGACGAAAGGTTGCGATCAAGGTCCTGCAGCCCGGAGCGGCCCGCGATCCTGACAAGTTTGAGCGGCAGATTCGTCTTGAGGCATCTTTGCAACACGAGAATATTGTTTCGATCTACGATGCCGGCTGCCTTGAAGGCAGGCCCTATTTCGTGATGCAGTTCGTGGGCGAGCGGACACTTGCGGATGCGACTCTGGACCTTCCAGCGGCAGTTGCCGCTCTTTGTTCGGTTGCCCGCGCCTGCGGTGTGGCGCACGCGCGTGGAATCATCCACCGGGATCTCAAGCCTGCGAACATCGTGCTGGCCGATGAGCAGCCAGCGGCCACCACGAAGGGAGAAAACCCCTTGTCACGAGCTGTGGTGGCCGACTTCGGTCTGGCGCGGCTGCTCGACACCAGCGCCACCCAGAGTGGACGGGTTGCGGGCACACCCGCCTACATGGCACCGGAACAGGCTTTGCACGGCACGGCCAGTCCGCAGACTGATATCTATGCGGTGGGGGTGATGCTTTACGAGCAACTCACAGGTCGCCTCCCCTTTCATGGCGAGTCACTTGCCGAAATGACAGAGAACCTTCTGGCGACAGATCCACCTCTGCCCCGTACCGTTTGCCTTGACATACCGGGAAAGCTTGAACAGGTAACGCTGCGGGCAATGGCCCGCGATCCGCAGGCTCGCTACGGGTCGGCGGAAGAACTGGCCCGTGATCTTGAATCGTGGCTCGGCGCGCAGGATGGTTCGGTGACAGCAGGTCACCGCGACGGAAATTTCACCCGGTCGCCTTGGACCGTCGGTGGAAAAGCCGCTGCCGTGACAGCGCTGTTGACCGTGGTGGTGCTCCTGACGGCGTGGTTCTCGAGACAGGAGCGGCGCGCAGCCGCCGGGGATGCTGTGAACTCTGGCGTCACCGAGCAGGCCGGGACTGGCCAGTATCAAGAACAGCAGGCGAACGTTTTACGTGCCGCTGTGAAACTGGCCAACTGGCGGCGTGAGCTTTACCAGCCTGACGGATCAATCTCCACCACCCGATTGGTCGAGGTCCTCTCGGAACTTGAGCCGCTGAGCGCGCAAACGGACCTGCCCGGATCCTTGCGGCAACAGGCCCTGTTTACAATGGCCGAGGCCCGTTCGCTTTCAGGTGATGTGCCGGGGGCCCTAGCCGATCTCTCGTCGGCGGTTGGGACGGCAGGAGATCCGCAGCAGCAGGCCGACTGTTATTACCAACGCGCACTGCTCCATTGGGACGCGATGCTTCAGTCGGCACGAATGGACCACGAGACAAAGCGGGTGGAACTGCACACAGCGGCCCTGGAAGATTTTCGGCAGGCCGTCCGCCTGGGGCTCTCCGATCCGTGGCAGGACCGGTTGGCATGTGCACTGATCATGACCGCAGAAGTAAAAGTGAACTGGCAGCAGACGTTTGCGACGCTCGCCGAACTGGAAGCAAGTCCCGAGAAGCCGGGCGAGCACGCGGCTCGCATCGCGGGTGACCTGCTCTTGCTTGCCGGGCGTCACCAGCTGGCCATCGAAAAATATCAAACGGCGATCCGCCGCTGTGGCTCCTACGCGCAGGCTTATGGTGGGTTGGCTCTGGCCTGTCACGCTCAGAACGATCTTGCCGGCGCCCTGCACTATGCGGTCCGCGCCGTCGAGATCAACCCCCGCTACCAACCCGCCTACACAGCGTTTGATTTGTTGGCCCGTCGTCTCATCCGCCAGGCACCCGCCGATTTCCGCTCCATGCATTTTACGGACCGAGCGTTGCTCGACCGGTGTCTGTCAGTCCTCGGTAGAAGTCGGGAAAATCTTCCTGACAGTTCCCGGCTGTTGGCCGCCTGTGGCAGTCTCCACTTGCTGCAGGCTTGCCAGTTGATGGAGGTCGGTGACCGACAGGCTTACGCGGAGAGTCAACGAGCCAAATCCCGCTTTGCAGAAGCGGTCGCGGTGGACTCCGGCAATGCAACGGCTCGGCTGCTTGCGGGCATGACCTGTTTGTTCGTAGGCCGTTATCACAGCCACCTGCAGGCGGACCTGGACGCTGCCTGCCACTACTTTCGACAGGCGCTGGCAATGAAAATCGATCGTGCCCACACATATCGCTGGCTGGGTTACGCCGAGTTGGCGGCGCACCGACCGGCCGAGGCGATTGTCAATTGGGAAAAGTCGCAGCGTCTTGAACCGAGTCTCCATGGAGAACTTGAGCCACGGATCGCGCGGGCCTCGGCGGGAGTACAGCTGGCAAACAGACAGGACGGGGAAACGGTCACTAATTTCGGTAGTTGAAATGAGCCAATTTCAAAGCACTCTTTGGACTCTCATCAGTCAGGCTCGCCAGGGCGAGGAGCGGGCGGTGACCGACTTCGGGCACCGCTACGGGCCGGCGGTGATTGCCTACTGTCGACGGTTGGGCCTTAAAGCCGAGGAAGCGGAGGACGCGGCACAAGAGGTGCTCTTGCGGTTTTTCTGTCGCGGAATACTTCAGCGGGTTCATCGTCGCCACGGAAGATTTCGCAGCCTGCTTTGCGCAGTTGCCCGCAACGTCGTGCACCGCCATTGGGAACACCGGTCAGCCCAGAAACGTGCTCACGTGACCCAGTCACTTTCCGGGCAGGACGTGCCCGAGCAGATTCCTGACAAGACGTTCGACCACGAGTGGATCCGACACCTGATCGATCTTGCACTGTTGCGCCTGAGCCGCGCCCACCAGCAGTACCACGAGGTACTGTACCGCTTTTTGTTGGAGAACTCTTCCTATGCTGAAATTGGGCGGGCACTGGGGATTACCGAGACGACTGTCAAGAACCGTGTCTATCGTGGTAAACAAAAACTCATTCAGTTGCTCCGCGACGAAGTCCGCGACTACTCGCTCTCCTGGGACCAATATGCCCAAGAACTCGAATACCTGGCAGCCGCACTCGGCAGTGGCAGGCAGGATCTGCAGGAAGCTGCGACGGCGGCGCTGGGCTCGTGAGCGCCGATGACGAACGGTCCCTGGTGGCCCAACCGGGTGCCTGCCAGGCGCCGGGGACCACTACCTATCCGGTATCTATCCGGCTTTCCTGCCAAACCTTCTACAGCTCGACTTTCGATATCGTGATGTGCCCTACAGCGGTTCTCAACCCGGTTTCACCGCGACCTTGCCGGCCAGCAATGCGGTGCGGAAATCCTCCAGAGAAAGCGATCGATCCGCCATCGCCACCGTCGAATAATGAGGTGTGTGGGCACCACAGCCAACGTGCATCGTCATCCTGCCATGAAAATGCTGCTGGGGATACTCGATCAGCCCGCGGGCCCGGCAGGTCGGCCATCCGGTCAGGTCGGATTCCATCACCGAGGCGGGAGGGAAGTCCACTTCAATGACATGGGGCGGATCCATGATACCGCGCATTCCCTCCCAGAATTGTGCAACATAACGTCCGTAAGTCGGGGCGCGGTCGGCTGTCTGATGGATGAACAGGCGAATATGTTCCGGCATGTGAAGGTTCTGATCCACGACCTCAGCGTCCATCAGCATCGGACTCCAGTCGGGATTCATCCAGTCGAAGCGCCGCTCGATAGGTTTTGCGAGGCCAAACGCGCGGCCCATGTGAATGGGAAATGTCGCCCCGCAGCCAACCCAGTTCTCGCCCAAGCAGAGAAATTCGACGTCGGCCGAATCGAACCAGTAGCCTTGTTTCCCCAGTTGCGCAGCCAAATCGATTGCCCACGCCTTGGATCGGCCCCAGGCACTGAATTCGGTGTCGGACACCTCGCAACCACGATTCTCGACTGCCACTCGCCGGTCTTCCTCGAGCCAGGCGACGAAGTCTGGTCCCAGGGCACGGCAGTTCTGCTCGAGATCGTTATCAAGACTGCACACGACGCAGCGCGAACCGAAGTGTTGTCGAGCCAAGTCAATGAGTTCCTGGTTCGACTCGATGATAAAGAACCCATCGTCCGGCCGGGAATTGCGAATCAGATTGTAATGGTTTTCGCGTAGTTGGAGGTCACGGCTGAGGCAGGCTGCGCACCGTCCCTGCCAGTGATCACCCATACCGAATTGCGCTTCCCGTTGGGCATCATCCATTCCGGGAAGCAATGTTTCCTGGGCTGCCCAGCTCAAGGCGTGAGTGCAAAGGTAGATCCGACGCAATTTGTTCAGGGGAACGTTCACAGCTTTGATATTGTGACGAGGTAATAAAGATTCAAGATTTTGGAATGCTCCACTCCGATCCAGAACTATTTTAGTAACATTGTCTCCGGACTACCACTCAACTTGGGGAATAAAATGAATGATAACCTGAACCCCGGGGAAGTCTTTTGAATCGGCAGGCACCAAAAAATGAGCGCGAGCCAGTAAGAACTTGACGAGGCCTCCAGACCGTTCGTTAGCACTTTGCTGAACCGGACCCGATGAGGTCCTGGACAACGGGTATTCAGTGTCGCACTTCAAGGCCAAACACACCTTGAGGACTTTGACATTTTTGCCCGGGCAGGCGTACCACCGGCCGGGAGTTCACCAACATTGAAGCGAACAACCAGTTAACGGTGAGTTTCTCATCGAGGGTCGGCGGTTTGCTTACCTGTGGTATCGAAATTGCATCGGTTTGAGGTACGTGATCAATCCCGCTGCTAACGATAGTCGACGTTAAGTTCGAGTTTCTCGACCGTCATTGCCTCGTGCACCGCTGGCGGCCGGCGTTCGATTTGCAGGCTGACGAGGTTCGCGCCCGGGGCAAACACTGCGGGGTCAAGGCCGCGATAGACAAGCCAACCGTTTTCGATGACAGGTTCTGCGAGCAGCAGGTTATTGATTCGCACCTGGAGACGCTGTTCAATACCCTTTCGCGGCGGGCCGTTGTAAAGATGGTTGATGTTCTTGAACAGCGAGATCAGCGCCCGCTCGATTCGACCTTCGTCCGGTGGGGCGGGCTTTGCTGAGGAATTGAGAATCTCGACGGGCTCTCCCGCGACAGCGTCGTGGAGAATGATTCGGAGAGTGATGTCCTTGATGTGGGACGCTTCGGCGACCAGGTCATCACCCACGAGAAGTTTCACGTGCGTGTCGGCCCTGCCGGCGTTATCCAGGTGCGCCGGAAGCTGGGCAAACATGTTTGTATTCTGAAAGAATCGCGGAGTTTCCCAGCCAACTGTTCCCGGCGCGCCGCTGCCACCGCCGCCACGGCGCTGCACCACGAAGGTTTTGTCCTTGTGTCGGAGCGACTGCACCTCACCAATCTCGCGGTACAACGTTCGGTGTACCGGCGCCATTCTGGAATCGTGGAGCAGGGCACCCACACGACCCGCGTCCTCGGGTGTGGCATAGGTCCAGTTGAAACAGTAAATCCCGTCCACTCCCTGTTGCCACCAATTCGCAAAAACGCCACGCAGCACGTCGATGGGCGGCCAGTCGTATCCGTCCGAAGTATGATGCTCGTCAGAACCCCCCAGAATCTTGATGGGCGTGCCGGAGGTGACCTGGCGGAAGTCCGCCACGTCTCCTTCAAACGAACGACAGCCCAGAACGATGATGTCCAGCAGTTGATCACGAGCCCAGGTCTCGATGTCAATACCGTCGATACGACAGCCTGCGATGTTCTCTGGTACACGGGCGGCCAAGAGCATCGGTCGTCCCCGCTGTCGAGCCACTTCCATCGTCATCAGGCGTACCGATCGCATGAATGTGGTCAGGTGCTGCCGGTTTTTCCACTGTTGACCCAGTGGGAGCGTAATCGGACTCCGGGCAAAATCGATTTCGAGCCCGTCAAGATCGTAATTCTCCGCCAACTCGCGAAGAACAGACAGCTTTCGCTGACGAACTTGGTCAATAGAAAAATTCCAGTAAACCTTGCGGTCCGGTGCCCATGGTGCCGCCAGCAGCCACGCGGGGTGTTTCAGCTTCATCGGAATGGGGCGGACCGGTCCCAGATCGTTGTCCGAGCCATTGACTCGGAACGTGTAGAAAACCTCCAGGCCCCGCGCTCGGGTTGCATCGACGAAAACCCGCACGATGTCGATTCCGTCGGCGACCCATTTGCGGTAGCCGGGGTGATCGTAGAGCGGCAACAGCTTGCTCGGATAGGGCGCTTGATGCCCCTCACCCCAATTCCACCAAATGCTATCAATGTGGCTCCCCGCATCGTCGGCAAAGGTCAAGCTCAGCTTGACTAACTCATCGGGGTGAATGTTCGTAAAATTGCGATCACCATGGATCGCATCGAAGTTGACCACCACACGTCGGCGCCGATTGACCGCATCCAGATGTTGTGGCGAGAGTTCAACCGCGGCGGCGCACGCTGAATCTTCCCACACCGTGAGGGTGATGAAGGATAAAATGACCAGTGCTGTTGCTGCTGAAGCGGACAGTTTCAATTGTGGCTCTTCATGCATCCACTGCGATCTACCAGGGGGCGAGGAAGACGGGAGTCGAATCACCGGTATTGTAATCGCTGTTGATACTGGCTGCCATCGCTGGAGAGTTTGCTTTTCTGACTGCCCCGTACATTACCTTTGTTCGGATCTCCTGCCCTTGTCGATGAGATGGTATTGGGGGTTGCCGGATGGCCAGCGATTAGACTCAAACTGGCCTGATCAGGGGTATCAACGGGTCTCCGGACCATTACGCTGAATGCCGACGCGGTCAGTGGTGCACGCACCATTTTTGTAGCCACCATGGGGTCACCAACTCTGTCCGCTCAAGATGTCGCAACGATTCCAAATAATAAGAACTTTTGGTTCAGGGGGGAGGCTTGAAAACTTCCAGTGGACATGTATACTTAAGTGTTGGTCTACAGGCAAATTTCTGTTTTGTACGTGTAGTGAGAATATAGTCAATGGTCTCGCCGTTTAACCGGCGGAGCAACGCAACTGACAAGGTACCTAAACGCTATCCCTTTGTGCCGCATTCGCGGCATGCAGGTATGGCGTTTTTTTACCAGTGGAGGGAGCGTGACGACACCATTTTGACGGGAGTGCCATGGAAATGAGAAAAGCGAAAAGGTTTCCAATCGTGTGTCGAATTGCCGACATGGCGAAGAACATGGGCTCGAGCCGCTTCGCGCACCAGATCCTGATAATGTCTTTGGCCTTGTTGTTGTCCATCGGTGTCGGTGTTTCGTCAGTCGACGCCATTCAAGTGACGGAGACTTTTGACGACGATCCCGCATCCCGCGGGTGGGGTGGCGTGGACAATCGTAGTTATCCCCAGGATTATGGGTTTTCGACGAGTGACATCACCGGTGGTACGGTCAATCCGCCGAACGGCACCGCGACGTTCGGCGGCGAATTCGGCGGTACGCTGACTCGCCAAGCCGCCACGATGTATGGAGGAATGGACAACTTTTACGGCGTTGACCTAGGTGGCGAGATCGACATCATCACCGAATCCTTTTCGGTCTCTGGCGTGATTCATCTGCAGTGGCGAGACGGCGGCAGCGGATATTATCTTGGTTACTCGCGAGGGGTCTCCAGCTATATCGACCCGCCCGGAGAGGACGGTGACGCAAGCAATTTCATTGGTCTGCAATTTGATGATGGCCACAACGGAATAGCCATTTTGTGGGGCAGCGGAGGCGGCCGCGACCGGGATGTCGGGGCGGGTAACCTCCCGGTAGGCACGACCGTTCCATTTAGCATGGACTACGATCCCAACGGCAACGACGGCCGCGGTGAACTGACTACGGTCGTCAACACCACGTCCCACGTTTTTCAAATCCCCGGAAGTAACAAGTATGATTTGGATCCGCTGACGCACTTCGGGATCTTTCCAGTGTCGGCGTCTGGTGCCGAGAGCACCGTCTGGATCGACGACCTGACCTATACTACGAAGGTCGGCGGCAGCGGCGGCCCGGCGTGCGACTTCACCGGTGATTCCGCCTGTGACGTGGCGGATATTGACGACCTGTTCGGCCAGGGCAACCTGGTAACGGGAGTCAGTGCCGCCGGATCGGTGTACGACCTGACTGGTGATGACACGCTCAACGGCGATGACGTGGCTGCCTGGCTGTCGGACGCCGCTACCGAGAACGGTCAGGCGTCTGCTTACATGTCCAGCGACATCGATCTCGACAGAGACGTTGACTTGACGGACTTCAACGGACTGGCAGTCAACTTTAGTCCCGGAAGTTCTGCAGGTCTTTTCTCCACTGGTGATAGCGACGGCGACGGTGACGTCGACTTGAGCGACTACAACGCACTGGCCGGCAGTTTCGACCCCACCGGATACGGCGGAGCGGTTGCCGTTCCCGAACCGGTATCGCTGATTCTGTTGTCAGTGGGGGGCGTCCTGGTGCTATCCCGAAGACGGGGTGCGATGACTCCATCCTCTCGTTGAATAGATTGTATGGGACCTCTATACATTATTCAGGGTCTCGGTAATCAACATTTAGGATATCGGTAATTTAACCACACCGAATAACAAAGGAAATGAACTCATGAATTTTCGAATTCTGTTGGGAGCACTTGCTGTAGCAGTTCTTTTGCTCGGGATCAGCCA
>PBTE01000039.1 GCA_002726515.1 Planctomycetaceae bacterium
CGAGGCATCCGTGTTCACAGAAATATTGGTCGGTAACGAAACACTGTCTGTGCTGGATTCGACCCGGCGGCTGACAACTTCTGTCTGCAGATCCATCGCCTTGCCATCGGGCCGCATCACGTAAACCACACCGGCATCGGCCACGGCCACGTATTTGGTGTTCCTGCTGATGGTGGCGGCCAGCTTGTCTGCCAGCCCGTCTCGAGCGATGGTTGCCACGATGGTGTGCCGCGCGATCTCTTCCCGCCCGTCGCGCACCCGCCAGATGTCGTCCGCGTTAAATCCCTGGAAGGTACTGTCCACCGTAATTTGAGCAGTCGACCACGGCAGAGCTTGTACGGCGCTGGCCGTGCTTTGGGTTCCGTCCGCATTGCGGAGATCGGCCGTCAGGTCGGGCGACTCCGGATCAAGCCGTAGCACGACCAGATTATTTTCCAGATCCGTTGCCACGTAACCCGTGGTGCCATGGATCTGATTTCGCAGTGCCGTCATGGCATCCGTAAAGGCCGTGTTACTCGTGGTCGTGGCGATCACATTGGTCTTCACCAGGCCCACACCCTGGTTCCCGTACCACACGAAGGCACCCGCTTCGTCAGTATCCAGGGCAATCAACTGCGTTTGATTCGGTGCGAGTTGGGTCACCGGGGTGCTATTGACAATCAAGGTGGGCCGGCCGTGATTTTCACCAACCAACGTGAAACTTACACCACTCTGGTTAACTGAATAATCCTCTAAGGTGATCTGGGTGTCGCTGTTACGTGACGCGACGGTGTATGGGACGCCAGCTATTTCGAGGGTCCCACCCACCGCGTACGTGGGCCAGCTTTCAGCGCTGACGTCCAGCGTGGCTCTTCCATTGGCGATGGTAACCGTTCCTGTGTTGAACGTTTCGTGATCAACAATATGTTCCACCACCGATCCCAGACCATTTTCGGGAAGCCGATAGAAGCGCTCGTACAGGCGGATGTCCTCGCGCGCAGCCCACTGGCCATTGTCTTTCTGCACCTGGTAGTAATGCGCCAGTTGCAGTGGCGCGGAGCCTGTCAAATCAACGACCCAGGGACTGGACTGCGTGCCGGCCCCACTGCTGACCGCGACCGTAATGCCGTCCTCCACGATGGGGCTCAGGGTGTTTAGGGCGGACTGAATCTGAGCCGCCGACATCCCGGCGCGGATTTCGACATGGTTGATCACTGCGTCGTCATTGTCCTGCCGTCCGTTTTCCGGCGAAGCGGGATCATATCCGTAGTAAACGTTGACGCGGTCAAGACCCTCCTCCAGGAAGATCTCTTGTCTCGCTGTGTTTAAGGAAGAATCTTCGACGGCCGGAACAAAAACGGTATCCAGCAGCGGTGCGCCACCAACGTATCGATAACCGTCCCTGAACTCGACAACGGTCGTTTCCGGGCCGCTGTAGTAAACTCCTTCGTCCGTCAAATCATAGCGATAGAAATACTTCAGTTCCTTGGCGTCCGGATCGCGATACTGGAAGGCAAACAACCGGAAGT
This sequence comes from Planctomycetaceae bacterium, assembly GCA_002726515.1. Taxonomy (GTDB): domain Bacteria; phylum Planctomycetota; class Planctomycetia; order Pirellulales; family Pirellulaceae. The sequence continues at coordinate 1,509 of PBTE01000039.1, forward strand.
CGCCATTGGCATCCCGCAGATCGGCCGGTGAACTACCTTGTGGCAGGATTTCGATATTCCACTCGGGCTGCTTGTCGGTATCTGTGAAGTCATCTCCGGTCCGGCTGACGGTAGCATCCGCGCCGGGGTAGGTGGTCTCGATATACGCTTCCAGATCGGCTGGAGTGGTGTGCAGGTTAACGCAGGCAAAGTCGACGCCTGACCCATCTCGTATTGTGTTCGACGGTGTACGACCCTGGGATTCTGCCAGGCGATCGTAACCATAAAACAGCCGTGCGCTCTGAGTTTTTACCTCCAAACTCCAGCCACCCCAGGTAATCGCGATATCGATCGGATCGCCAAAACTATCCTCGGGGAAGTCAATTCCGTTGGTATTTTTGATGGTGACGACTTGATCATCCAGGCGTCGCTTCACCGGCTTCAGATGCTCTATTCCGTCAGCCGTAGTAAATTGGAGCATCGCTCCGGAAAGACCGTGCGGCCAGGTACTGCCGACCGGAAGCGTCACTCGGTTGTTCGCCGAAAGGGTGATCCCCGGGTCATTCGCGATGACCGGAACTACCGACTCACAACCGTTGGGCTGAACCGCTTGGTCAGAAAATGCGGGTAATCGCAACTTCTGGTGATAGGTCCCGGTGGAAAAAAGTTGTTCCCGTTGGGCGGGGGTGCCATTTGTCTCTTCGGTGACAACGAAGCTGAAGGGGATATCCGCTTTGTCACTGCTGATGAACAGATTGTTTGTGCTGTTCGACGCCGTGTAATCACCCCCTGCATTCGCGGTATTCACGGCCGCCACCAATTGACTGGCCACCTCTGTCAGCGTGGCGTATGGCTGACTGGCAGTAGCCACCAATCGGCTGGCCTTGCCTTCAAAAATCTCGACCGACCAGATGGAAGTCACCTCACCGACAAGCGGCACCACAGCCGACTGGTCAGCAGCCACTTCAGCGACTTGAACGATCTCAAATTCCCCGTGATCGGCGGGGAAGACCTGATGATTGTTGTCGCTATCGCGGAGGATGGTGAATTCCTTGGCCAGACTCGAACCCAGGCTCAGGTCCACCGTTTCAATCGTGGTGTCCAACAGAGATTGAACATCGAAATCGTCGCCGCCGTCACGGGCATCGACTTTAACGTGTTCCATCTGGCGCAGGATAATCGAAAGGTCCAAGTCTCCCAGATAAACACAGGCGTCGTTGATGCCAGCAGGACTGGCCGCAGCGTCATCTCTGATCGTACACGTATCGGCGGCCGCACTATCCTTATTCTCAAAGACTTTGACTCGGTTCTCGTCGTCGGTAAAGGTAACGTCCAGTGTGTCCGTGCCAGTGTTTCCGTTCACCAGGGGCTTGTCTGCACTGCCGCTGAGGCCTTCGATCTCCCAGGTGATACGGTCGTCGCCCTGGCCGGCGTCGATTTCAACCAGCCCCTGGCCTGCGTCGATAATGTCGTTACCGGGTCCACCGAAATACCGTTTTGTTCCGGTAGAGGAAGGTACATCCTCGCCGCGTTTATTTTTGCTGCCGGCGGAGATCTGGTCCCAGCCGCCTTTGTCCGCGCTACCACTGCTCACAGCAGTGTGGTCACCATAAATCGTATTCACACCCGGACCGGCGTTAATCTGGTCACCGTGCGAGGTGCGGAAGATGTAATCGCCACCGGTAAGGTCAAATAGCGCACTGCCGACACCGCCCACCAGCGGTTGGCCATTCTCGTCATAGTTTGCCCAGGGCAAGCCGCTGAGTTGGTAGAACGGCGAGGGCATGCTGGCCTGTTCTCCCGGAGACTTTTCGTAGACCGCGACCTGTTCGTAGCCACCGTAGATGGTGTCGTCGCCGGCAAAGGTCGAAATGATGTCGAATTGCGGAGTGGCACTGTAGTCGCCAGCCCCCTCAATTTTGCGGTCGCCATAGACCGTTTCACTGCCGTCGTTGCCCAGCAGCAGGTCTTTACCCGGGCCGCCGATCAATTCTACGCCACTGTATTGGCTGTTGGTGCCAAAGAGGTCGATCTCATCGTCGCCGGGTCCGCCATCAATTGTGTAGCTGCCGGTCGACCCCAACAGCTGTGTATCGATGTCAATGTTGTCGTCACCGGTTCCGGCCGCCGAACTCTCCGAAATCTTGTCAGCAAGAATCTTCAAAGCGTCGAGACTGTAACCTTTCCAGGGATCACTCACATCACCGTAGGCAATGATGATGTCGTCGCCTCCGCCCGCGAACACCTCCAACTCTGAAATACGGCCGTTGAGCTTCTTGAATTTAAACAGGTCTGACTTATCAGTTCCATAAACTTGAATCTTTTCAATTTGGCTGGTCAAGAAGACCTTCACTCGTTGGCCGGTCGAAGCGACAATCACTTCCTGGCCGGCATTATTGGTGCGCCAATTGCTGAGGTTGTTGCGCAGTTGTAGTATCTCGGAAGAACTCATCAAGTCGGAATCGAAATACTTATCTTTGAGCAGTTGTTTGACCGTCAAATTGTCGTCGACCGGCAGCACCGCGACGTTAAAGACGGCTTGCTCGAATTGGCCACCTTCATTGCGAAGCTTAAGTGTTGGAACCCCTGCAGATCGGGTCTGGCTGAAATTGGATACCAGCGCGTTGTAGTCGTCCGTATCAACGACTGCGAATTCTTCGAAATCACTGGCCAACGTATTGTAGTCCGTCAGGTCGACACTGCGGTCGCCGTTGGTGTCTCCCGCGAGCGGTTCTGTTGTTGTTTCAATTCTGGCGTGCTCCTCGGGTGCCGCCAGCGAACATTCCCAACTGAATTCGGCCAGGACTTCGTCAACAAAGCGTTCCACATGCTCAAACAGGGTGATTTCCCCGAAGCCAAAGTCGATGCCAATCCACACAAAAGCTTCGACAAAGGCCTTCAGCTGGCCGTGCACGTCGAACAAACACTCCGGACCCTGCAGGATGCGGGTGATGATCTCGTCGCCGTACATCTTGCCGTCACCGACCAGCTTGTTGCCTTGGAAATCGGTGGTCATGTCGTTCAAATCGAAGCCAATCATGGCTTCCAGGCCACCCTTGACGCCCGCCTCAACGATGCCGGCGATTCCCAGTTGCAGACTGGCGGCGAATTCTCCGCGAAGCATGACCTCGTCCACATCATCGGACGTATCCTCCCGACCGTGATCGTCCAGGAAAAAGCCGTTGATCAGTCGCCAGCTTTCGGCTGGATCGAAATCCTTTTCCATCCACTGGCTGAGTCCACGGGTGTCGTAACCGAAGTCAAAATTGGTATAGGCACCCAGCTTCCCTCCGAAAGTCACGCTGAGTGGACCGATGACCGGGAAAGTCCGTTCGTATTCAAATTCCAGTTCCAGGTCCGGCAAGTCGTACCAGAACAAGGTCGCCTCGCCCCGGCCCAGCAGGAAATTGATCAGTGTCTTGGGCTCTTCCAGAACGGGAATCTTGAAACGCTTCTGTTTGCCCTCGCAATCCTGGCTTCCCGAGCCACTTGATTTCTTCGACCCCGAACTACTCGACTTCTTCGAACTTGACCCCGAGCCACTCGACTCGGCACACGCTTTGGCGCTGCTGTCCAGTCCTTTTTGATCGGGACCTTTCAGCATATTTTTCTGCGATTGTGTCAGGCCGTTGCTTCTCGTACCGCCGCGGGTCGGATTCGGATCGGCGTTCTCGTCCTGGAGCGCCTGGCCGGTCAGTTTGAAGTCGCCAAAGCCAATCTCTCCCGCGCTGGACATGCCATCAATTTTTTCCAGGAAGTCCAGCGTCGATTTGATGACACCAAGTATCTTCTTGGCAGTATCGACTTGTTTCGCGGGCAGTCTCAGGTAGGCGATGTCAATCAGTTGGAAGCTGGTGATTCCCATGTCGACCTCCTGCAACAGCAGGTCGACCACGGGCTTGAAGGGTTTCACGATCTTGTAGATCGTCGAGAAGGTGTCGCCCAGAAAACTCTCGAACATGCTGCCGACGTCAAGTTTGACGTCCCGCAGCGTCAACTCCGGCGAGCCCATCTCGAACTTGGCTCCGCCCGAGGTGGAAAGTGTCGCCTTGCCCAGCACCTGGTGGTAAACAATGGTGGTGGACACCGAGGGGAGAATATCCCCGGCAGTCGTCGATACCTTGGCAAACAGTTCGGCGTCAGCCTGGGCGCTGGCTCCCAGTTCCAGGATCAGTTTCTCACCCGGCGTCCAGGCGCCATCGCGTCCGCCATCGGCGATGTCCAAGTAAAGGGTGCCCGTCAGACCACTGCCTCCGCTGCGGACATCGACAAAGTCCATCATCAGGAAACCGAGCGTTCCGCTGGCCCTGGAGCCCTCTGCCAGACCGGCCTTGGCCTTGAGCACGATCTCGTGGCCCGATGCGTTGATACCACTGGTGTCCAGCATCACGCCGAACTTACCAGCCTGACCCGCGGGCGCCACATTCCCGATGCCCAGTCCCAGACCCATCAGGTAGCTGATCTCGGCTTCCAGGGCGGCGTCGATATCGATACTCAATCCGGGCATGCCTGCGCCGAAGTCAAGCGGCAGCGAGGCGGGCGTAATGCTTCCGTCCGCCTCCCGCGTACCGACCAGCACCCCGCCGAACTTCAGATTGAATTTCAGCAAGCCGTTTTCGGTCAGCACCAGTTCAATGTCGTCCGCGCTGGCGGCAACCCTTGTCTTGAGCGTGCCATCCGCTTCAAACTGGGCCACACCATCGACCCGAACCGGCACGACCAGGCTGAAGTAAGGGCTGTTGATGCCGCTGAAACCGTCGTAAATCAGTTGCCGCATGGCATCGATCACGCTGGCGATCACGCCTTGCCCTGATGCGGCGGCGTCCTGCAGCCATTTGCCCAGTCCATCGGTGTAGTTGCCGCCACGGGAGTTGCCCAGCACACTGATTTTCACGCCCCGCAGTTCGGCGGCCAGTTCGTCGAAACCGGCGCCTCCGATCAAGGGAAGTTCCACGCTGTCCAGGCCGGCAGCCACGTCATCCACCGCCCCGAAGAAACCTTCCAGGCCCCGTAGCACATTTTCCGGGTCGTTCAACAACGCCACAGCCAACCCGGTCAGATTGAAATTCATGCCATCCAGCGACAAGGTAGCCAGGGTGAAGGTTCCGGATTTCAACTTGGCTTGCAGTAGTTTGCGGGTGAAGTCCAAGTTCTGGCTTGTTCCTGAGCCGGTAGGAACGCTGAGGCTGCCGTTGAGGTCGCCGTCGAGATCACTTTGCTGGAAGTCAACAACGCGCGTTGTCTCCAGCGTGTGACCCGCCCCGGCGCTACACGGTGGTGCCGCACCACCGTCGGGAGTCGGGCAAAGGTCCACGTATCGGGTGATCCCCGACGGGTCATGCAGGTAGTAGGTACTGCCATTGTTGCGAAGGACGTAGGTCTTGTCCTTGACCAGACCCGGAAGCGCGGTTCCGGTGGCCCGGTATTTGACAAACTCCCCGTCCACAAGATTCCCGCCAGTTAACGAGAGGCTGTTCGCAGCGGCGTTGGCGCTGCCAATGGTACGGGTCACTAACTGACCGCCACTGTTGGCCTCGATTTCGATATCGCCCATGTTGAGCGAACCGATTCCCGGAATTCCGATGATCTTCGCCGCCCCTTTGGCCTTGATTCCGTAATAGCTTTGCGTCGTTGCATTGAGCAGGGCCAGCGCGAATTCCCCATTCTCGATACTCAGTCCGATGGCATCCGAGTTACTGGCGGGTCCGTTGTAGCCCACAAAGATATTGACGTCCGAGGCGCCCACCGTGACCATACGGACTGTAGCTGGAGTCTGATCACTTAACGTTACCTGCCGGTCGGTAGTCTGTTTACGGAACTCGAACTTGCCATCGACCACGATCAGGCCATCGATATTGATACTCGCTTGGCCGCTCAGGCTGACCGAATGCAAGTGATCGATTGTGATCGATAAGTCTTCGGGGGTCTTCAGCAAGGCACCTGGGTCAACAATGTCGTTCGGTCCGCCAAAGGTGCCATCACCATCCAGATCCAAAGCCGAAGACCAGTCCAGGTAGTTGGTCTGATCCCCATTTTTCGAGAGATTGACGCTCAACTTGTCAATCGTGACCGAAACATCCAGGTCGAATCCGCCCAGGAAGTCATCACTCAGCCCCGACGTCCCTGCGGCCACCGTCACGTCGCCAATCAGGAAGGCTTTGTACTTGTCGCCTGTATACGTACCAGCCCCAACATCCAAGGTGACAATTGCCATGGCCAGCGAACCGGAAACCCGCAGTCCCTCATCGCTGGTGACTCCCTTGACGATCACGCCCACATCCTTCACGGTCAAAGCCATGGAATCGACCTGGGCACGGTCACCGCATGCTGGTGTTGCACCATTGACAGTGTCAACACAGACGTTTTGTTCGCGTGTGTAGGAGAACTCGGCGCGTCCGATCAGGCTGACAGTTCCCGTAGCCCCGACCGCGCCTATCCGCAGGAAGGTGCCATTCGGACCCGTACCTGCGAACCCACCCGATATACGGAAGGTCAACGACGAGGCGAAGTCGATCGGCAACGTGCGCGGGTCCGGAAGATCCGCACCCGGATCAACGATGTCTTCTGTCGCAGGATTGGAGTCGAAGTCAAATGCCTTCGACCAGTCCAGGCGTTCGTTCTGCGTACTGCCGCTCGTTGTTGGCGACACGCTATTGCTGTCGTAGGTGGTCAGGAAGATATCTGCCGACAGCCCCAGTCCCGTAATCAAACCCGGATCAAGTTCGCCGCTGACACTGACGTTCCCCATGTGGAACGCCGTGTAGGTGACAGGTGAAACGGTCGAGTTATCCACCACTTTGGCCAGGGCCAGTTCACCCGATACGGTCAGTCCATCGGACGCTGTCACACCGGTAACATGCAGTCCCACGTTGTCCACCGTCAGGGCCATCGTGGTCAGAGTCGTTTGAGATGAATCCGTCTGACTACCATCACTCCTCTGAACGATAAGGCCATCTCGCTTCGTATAGGCAAACTGAGCAGAACCCGTGATCTGCACAGATCCCGTGTCCAGGAAGACGTTCGTGAGGCTATTTTTAGTAGCGGTACCTTCAACCGATCCCTTCACTCGCACCGCCATGTCCGACGTAAAGTCGATCGGCAACGCGCGTGGAGTCGGTAGATCCGCACCAGGATCTACAATGTCTTCAGTCGCAGGATTGGAGTCGAAGTCAAATGCCTTGGACCAGTCCAGACGTGTAGTACCGGTGGGTGCTTTATTCACGTCCAACGCATTCAGCGCGA